>DAOTZN010000038.1:0-16872 GCA_034434095.1 Anaerolineales bacterium | reverse complement strand
CGCACCACCCGCCCGGAATACAGCCCTCCGCCCTTCTCCCCCAAGGCACTGTTGCGCGTGATTCGCGAAAACATCGCCAACTTCCCGCCCGACCTGCAACTCAACATCCTCGAGCGTCTGCGCGAGACAATTAACGAAGACCTGTTTGACCTGGATACCTGGAAAGGCATCTGGTACATGCTCAACTACACCTTGGAGTACCAGACCGATATCCTCAAGCGGCGCCTCACCGGAGAATACGAGACTGATGAGTGGGGGCTGGATATGGAATTCCTGGAAGCCATACGCCCCTTCTTTGAATTTCTCTACACCACCTACTGGCGCGTTGAAGTCAGCGGCCTAGAAAACATCCCCGAAAGCGGACGTGCGCTACTGGTTGCCAACCATTCCGGCCAGTTGCCCATGGATGGCACCATGATTGGCTTGGCGGTTTACAAGGAGCATCCCGCCAACCGACTGGTGCGCACCCTCTACGCCGATTGGTTCCCCACCTTGCCTTTCGTCTCCATGGCCTTTGAAAAACTGGGACAAGCCATGTCCAACGAAGAAAACGGTATTCGCCTGTTAGAAAATGACGAACTGGTGGCCGTCTTTCCCGAAGGCTACAAAGGGGTGGGCAAACTCTTCAAAGACCGTTACCGCCTGGCGCGCTTTGGGCGCGGTGGCTTTGTACGCATAGCGCTCAGAACCCAGGCTCCCATCATTCCGGTAGCCGTTGTTGGGGCAGAGGAAACCTATATTTCCCTCTATAAGTCCAACTTTTTAGCCAAATTAACCGGTTTCCCCTACTTCCCCATCAGCCCCACCTGGCCCTGGCTGGGTTTATTGGGTCTGATTCCGCTGCCCACCAAGTGGTACATCGACTTTGGGGAACCTATCCCCATGGATGGCTATAGTGCGGATGCGGCCAACAATCTGGTGCTGGTTTCGCAACTTACCGATCAAACGCGCAACATCGTCCAGGAAATGCTGTATAAACGTCTGGCGCAACGTCGTTCAATATTCTTTGGGTAGAAGGTGGCATGGCTACCTGATGACCCCCATGCCAACACTTGACTTATGTCCTTTTATCGCGATACCGAACATCTGTACAGCATCATGCGTGCCCTATTTGCCGAACTGCAATCCCAGCCCGGCAACCCGGTAGACGCTTTAACCCGCAGCCGTCTGACCATTTACCTGAAAATCACCACCCCTCAGGGCGACATTTTCATCAACGGGCGCACTTCTCCGGCAGAAGTGCATTTTGGAAAACTACCTGAATTGCGCTCCGAATTAAATATTCAGATGCCGGGGGATACCCTCCACCGTATCTTGCTGGATGAAATCTCACTCAAAAAAGCCCTGGCGCGCAAAGAAATTGTGGTGCGTGGCCCGGTGTGGAAAACCATGTCCCTGGCCGAAATTTTTACCCAGGGGCGCAAATTGTACCCTGCCATCATCTCAGGGGCTTAGGTTCCGTCTAGGACAGACTTTCTAGCCTGTCCGCAACCGAAGCAATCTCCAAAAGGGCAGAAAAACCGCCTGGGAGCGCTGCTCCCCAGGCGGCTGGTGGGCCTGCCGACCCCCAGGTCGGCAGGTTAGACAGAGTAGCAACGTGATTTTCTTTGCGGCACCGCGTTACGAACGCTGTTCTTCCAGGAGAAATTCCAATTGCGCCAGGGTACGCTCCAATTCCCAAACCGGGCTATCATGAGGTGGTTCTATGTGCATCTGCTGTGACAATAACACCTGTCGCAGAACCTCGCGGCGGATATCGCTATCTGCAGCCGCTTGAATCTCTTGCCATTTCTGAATCACCGTGCGCCGTGTGATGGGAATACCGTGACGGGATAAGGTTGCCTTGTACAACGGATAGTCCTCCGCCAGTCCCAGCGTAGCCGATTCAAAGCCATAACGGGCAATTTCCAGGCGGGCAGAATACCGCATTGGATTGTAGAAGAACATTTCGCTCTCATCGGGACGTGGTTCAATCAAGATGATGTCTACCTCTGGGTGAGCGCGGCGTAGTTGCTTGACATGATAGCCGATATTGGCGTGCGTCAAAATGCGTGTGACCTGATTAGCGATAAAATTCAAGCCACTATCGCTCAGATATCGCGGCCCCTGTTTTTTGGGGGTCAGACTCTTTGGAATCGAGCGCAGGTCCCGATTGTCAAAGGGCACCATGGGATTGATACACACAATCAATGTTGCCCCGGCCTCCACCGCGATATCCAAACTGGCATTGCCGCGCAGTCCCCCATCGACATACTCCCGCCCATTGATGCGCACTGGACGATACACCAGCGGTACGGCAGAAGAGGCGGCTACGGCCATGGAAACTTTCACATCGGGTGTCTCGCGGTTAAAAACCATGCGTTCGCCGGTATCTAAATCGGTTGCGACAATGTGCAAGTCTTTCTCGATCCCATCGAAGCAATTACAGCAATTGCGCTGTTCGAATATTTGCTGCAAGTAACGATCCAACGCCATGCCATCGTAAAATCCCGCCGGCAACACATCCAACAACGACCAGGCCAGGTCAAAGAAGGTCATATCCCGTTTGCGCAGGTACTTCCACCAAGAGCGGGTTACCTTCCTGGGAAACGCGACAGCACTCTTGAGGAATTCACTGCGCTTGATATTGAAAACATGCCGGCGTTCAATGGGCAAAAGTTCTGGATGGGAACCGGCAATCGTGCGCATCATGTCTTCGGCGGTAATGCCATTCGCCAGCAACGAACCCACTAATGCGCCGGCACTGGTGCCCACATACACATCAAAATCGTTGACTGTGCGGTCTACCAACAAATCATTGATTGCCCGTAAGGCACCAATTTCATAAACGGCGCCCGTCAACCCGCCGCCCGCTAATACCAAAGCCGTTTTTCGAATATCATTGTTCATGGCTTCATACCTTAAAAACAAGATTGAATATGCCGCGTTTTGGGGTGGTACAAAACATATCCGTACCGTCTGTTTCCTTATTCATTCTACCACGCTACCCAAGGAGTAAATTATGTGGTTCTTTCGCAGTCCTAAAATCGTCTTCGGGGAAGATGCTCTAGATGAACTGACCCAACTTGAAGGAAAACGAGCCTTCATCGTGACAGATGCCAACATGCAACAGTTAGGGTTTGTAGAGCGTGTTAACGCGCCCCTAAAGCACAGCGGGGTTGAAGTCAGCATTTTTGCCGATGTTGAACCCAATCCTTCGGTACCCACAATTGAACGTTGTGCCCGGCAAATGACCGAATTTGAGCCTGATTGGATTATTGGCCTGGGGGGTGGCTCTTGCATGGATGCTGCTAAGGCTGCCTGGTTCCGCTATGAACGCCCCGATATTCCGCTGGAAGCCGTCAACCCTTTTCAACCCTTCAACTTAGGACGCAAGGCGCGTCTGGCAACCATCCCAACCACCGCCGGTTCTGGTGCCGAAGTCACCACCGCGGCTGTCATCACCGACCCTCAGGAAATTCGTAAACTGGAGGTTGCCTCCTACGAATTATTGCCCGCCTTGGTACTGATAGATCCCGTTTTGACGGCCAACCTGCCGCCGCAAATCACCGCCGATAGCGGCATAGACGTTCTGACTCATGCGGTAGAGGGCTATGCAAACCCCTGGCACAATGACTTTAGTGATGGTATCTCGTTACAGGCCTTGCAATTGGTGTTCAACTACCTGCCACGTGCCTACCAGAATGGTGCGAAAGATATGCAAGCCCGCAGTCACATGGCAAATGCGGCGACCCTGGCCGGATTGAGCATCAACAACAGCCACATTGCTCTGGCACATGCTATGGGGCATAGCGCCGGCGCTTTATTTGGCATCCCGCACGGGCGCGTCACCGGATTGCTGTTGCCGTACACTATCGAATTTACGGCACGTGGGGGTGCCGGGCGTTATCAAGGGCTGACACACATGCTAGGCTTGCAAACTACATCGGAGGAAGAAGCCGGTATCGTGTTGGCAAAATCAATTCGTGATTTACTGGAGGCCCTGTCACAACCGCTCACGTTGGCGGAGGCGGGGGTTTCAACCGATGCTTTTGAAAAGCACCTCACCGATTTGTGCGACCGCGCCGAGATGGATCCTTCGCTGGTGACCTCGTTGCGCATTCCCGACCGAGAAGCGCTAGAGGCCTTGTACCGCGCGGCCTTCAACGGGCAAGAGGTAACCTTTTGAACAGCAAGCGTCCGGTTATCGGGTTGGCCTTGGGGGGCGGTGTGGTACGCGGCATTGCCCACCTGGGGGTGTTGGAGGTGCTCATTGAGGCTGGCATCCCCATTGATGTCGTCGCGGGCACCAGTGCCGGGTCTCTCATGGGCGCACTTTATCTGGGCGGTGTTTCAGAAGAGGGTCTGGCACTGGCGCGTCATTTGCACTGGCGAAATTTTGCCGTGCCGGTATGGCCGCGTCGTGGTTTGGTCTCTTTTCGCAGAATGGAAACCTGGCTGCACGCGCATATTGGGGACCCCACTTTTTCCGATTTACCGCGTCCGTTTGCCACTGTTGCGCTGGATATCCAACGCGGCGAGCGCATCGTTTTCCACACTGGACGAGTCATTCCCGCGGTACGCGCCAGTTGTACCGTGGCCGGTTTTGTCGAGCCGTTCGATTGGCAAGGGCGCCAACTGGTGGATGGCTCTTTTGTGGATACCGTACCGGTTTCGGTCGCGCGCGCATTGGGGGCGGAGTATGTCATCGGCGTGGATATCTTCGTGCCGGGGTTACGCCCTCACTGGGGGCCTTGGGGCTACCTATTCCATGTCATCGAATACATGGTACAAAATGCCGGCGGGGGGGTAAAAGAAGCCGATTGTCTCATCCGCCCAGCATTGGGCAAGCAAACCTACTTGCGATTTTCACAAGCCGAACGTTTGTACCAGGCCGGGAAAAACGCTGCGCTAGCCGCACTGCCGCGTTTGCGCGCCGATTTGAAACTGGAAACTGGTGGATAGCCGAAACAACAGCCCATTAATCCACAGATGAACGCAGATTACGCAGATTTTCAAATTCTCAAATTCTCAAATTCTCAGGTGCTGAACATTGGCTTGCGTTAAGGTTTTGAATCTGCCCCAACCCGCCGACCTGGGGGTCGGCGCCCCCAGCCTAGGCGAGGCAGTCTCCTCACATACTGTCCGTCCAGGACAGACAGGCAGCAGTGACGGATGAAAATTGCGCAGGCGGATTTCACTCCAGGAAATCTTTGCGTCTTAGCGACTTTGCGTTAAGGTTTTGAATTTGCCCCAACCCGCCGACCTGGGGGTCGGCGCCCCCACTGTGCCGACTTGGAAGTCGGCACGCCCAGCCCCCCAGGGGCATCCCCCTAAGGGATCGCAAATCAATAACTTCCCTGGTCTGTCATTAGCCGAGGACAATACCCTCGGTTACTTGTGGCAACAAAAGCCTGCACAAGGTGGGAAATTTGTTGTACAATCGTCCACATGGAAGTACAAATTGCAGTTGCCAAGGTTCATAAATACGCCGTTTCGGAAAGCGGCGATACCGTTGAGGCTGTTGAGCGCCCCGGCGGTGGTCTGTCCGTTGTGTTAGCCGATGGACAAAGTTCCGGGCGTGGCGCCAAGCGCATTTCCAACTTGGTGGTGCGCAAAGTCGTGAGTTTATTGGCAGAAGGTGTGCGCGACGGTGCAGCCGCACGGGCAGCCTCCGATTCACTCTTCACAGAGCGCGGCGGGCGCGTTTCTGCTACGCTTAACATTGCCTCGGTAGATTTGCGTACCAAAACGCTGGTCATCACCCGTAACAATCCCGCACCGGTATTACTGGCTATTGGAAATGAAATTTGTCTGCTCGAAGGTGAGTGCAAGCCTATTGGTCTATACGCCAGCACCCGCCCTTGGATTACAGAACAAGATTTGCAGCCAAACCTGACAATGGTCATGTACACTGATGGCCTGGTACATGCTGGCAAGCGACGCGGCACGCCTATGGATGTATTTGGCGTTTTTGAAGAACTCATGCAAGATGAGTCCCCTTCGCCACAATGGTTGGCCGATAGTCTACTTGAACATGCCTTGCGGTTGGATGAAGGTCGTCCGGCAGACGACATCAGCGTGGTTGTGGTGAGCACCCGTCTAACAGAGGAGGACGACCCCATTCGTCGCATGTACGTGCGTTTGCCTGTGCCATTGGTGACATGAAACGTTCTCCAGGGCGTTTTTCCCGTATCCATCGCCTGCGCGCCACCTGGCGGGATACCCGCGTGTTACTGCGAGAATTCCAATTGCCATTGTTGGCGTTTACAGTGATGATATTGGGGGGAGGCAGCGCCTATTGTTACCTCTCTAATTTGGCCGGTGAACCCTTGCCATCTCTTAGCGAGAGCATATACCACATCCTGGGACTGGTCTTTCTCCAGCCCGCCGAACCCTTCCCTAAAACCTGGTATCTGCAATTATTTTTCTTCCTCATGCCCTTTCTGGGGCTTGGAATTTTAGCACAAGGCATGGCCGATTTCACCGTTATGCTGTTCAATCGTCGTGCACGTGGCAAAACCTGGGAGGTCGCCGTGGCATCCACCATGCGTTCACATATTGTACTGGTTGGTTTGGGACACCTGGGGTTTCGGGTATTGAACGAATTACGGCAAATGCATCCCAATGTGGAACTGGCCGTTATAGAGTGGCAGCCTGATCCCGATTTGGCTACCCGCATTCGCAAATTGGGTATCCCCATCATCGAGGGCGATGCCAGGTTGCAGACAACCTTACAAGAGGCCGGCATCGAACAGGCGCGTGCGATTGTGGTTTGCATACAGGATGATAGTGCCTGCTTGCAAATTGCCGTCAAAGCACGTAGTCTAAACAGAAACATTCACATAGTGGTGCGTATCTTTGATGACGATTTTGCCGCCGATTTGAGCGCTCAATTTGGATTTCAAGCCATGAGCGCCACAGGTATGGCCGCTCCTATTTTTGCTGCGGCGGCCAGCGGGATAGAAATAACGCGCCCTATCACCGTGGAAGGACAGCCGCTCAGTTTGGCCCGACTACAAGTCAACGCACATTCCCCTCTGCTTGGGAAAAATATTGGCGCATTGGAAACCGACTACGATGTCGGGGTGGTCATGCTGCAACATCAGGAGAAAAAGGATTTTCATCCATCAGCCGAGCGACGCATTGCAATGGGTGACACACTCGTTATTCTGGCCGGGCCGGACGAAATCGCGGCCTTTTTACAAACCAATAACAATTATGAATAAAGCGTATCACATCGGAGTTGTTGGTCCGTGTGCTGCCGGAAAGTCTACCCTGGTAAAGCAATTACGGGCAGATGGATTTCAAGTGCACCACATTGCCCAGGAACATTCTTTTGTACCAACCATGTGGCAGCGCATTAACCCGCCAGATTATCTCATCTTTCTGGATGTTTCCTTTGAAGTCAGTATGGCGCGTCGTCCAGACTCACGTTGGACGGCGCGTGAATATCACGAACAACAACAGCGCCTGCGGCACGCCCGTGAACATGCCGATTTATACTTGCTTACCGACGACATGACACCGCAAGAGGTGTACCGCCAGGTGCTTGAATTGCTTCAAAAACAAAAACAACATGACTCAAACTCATAAAACACATCAACAAATTCGCTTAGCCGTCTTAACCAGTGGCGGTGACGCACCGGGAATGAATAGTGCGGTGCGTGCCGTGGTTCGTACTGCGCTATCTTACGGTGCAGAGGTGTATGCCATTTATGAAGGCTATCAGGGCATGGTGGATGGTGGAGACTACATTCGCCGTATGAAATGGGAAAGTGTTGGGGGCATCCTGCAACGCGGCGGTACCGTTATTGGTACCGCACGAAGCGCGGCTTTCCGCACTCCCGAAGGCCGTCGCAAAGCAGCAAAAAATTTGCTCGCCCAGGGTATTGATCGCCTGGTAGTCATTGGTGGGGATGGCAGCCTGACGGGTGCACACATCTTACGACAGGAATGGCCGCAAATCGTGGCAGATTTAATTACGGAAGGTGAAATTCCTGCCGAAGTAGGAAACCAGCACCCTCACCTTGGCATTGTCGGGTTGGTTGCTTCCATTGACAATGACTTTTTCGGCACCGATATGACCATCGGCGCAGATACCGCTTTGCACCGCATTGTAGATGCCGTGGACGCTATCAGCAGTACCGCCGCCAGTCATCAGCGCACTTTCGTAGTTAAGGTCATGGGACGTAATTGCGGCTATCTAGCCTTGATGGGAGCCATTGCAACCGGCGCCGATTGGGTGCTGATTCCTGAAAACCCGCCCAAAGGACCAGATTGGGAAAAACGCATGGTAGAGCGCCTAAGGAAGGGGCGTAAAGCCGGCCGCCGGGACAGCATCGTCATCATGGCCGAGGGCGCTCGTGACCAGGATGGTAACCCGATTGGCAGCAATTATGTACGCCAGGTCTTGGAAGAAGGTCTGCAAGAGGAAGTGCGCGTCACCGTATTAGGACACGTACAACGCGGCGGCCGTCCAAGTGCTTTTGACCGTAACCTGGGCACGCGGCTTGGACATGCCGCGGTGCAGTACCTGCTTGAATCCTATCATCCGAAAGATGAGCCCCAGGTGATTGGATTGCGCGGCAACCGCGTGGTGGCGACACCTTTGATGGATTGTGTCAAGCAAACCCAGGCCGTAGCACAACAAATTGCACAACACAACTATGACCAGGCCATGAAACTCCGTGGTGGTAGTTTTGCTGAATCTTTTGATACCTTTTTGACGCTGATTCGCGCCGAACCGCTGCCATTGCCACAGGGAGAAAAAAGGGCACGTATTGCGGTGCTAAACTCCGGTGCACCTGCACCCGGGATGAATACCGCGATTCGAGCCGCTGTGCGTTTGTGTCTTGACCAGGGGCATGAAGTGTTGGGCGTGCGCAACGGAATCACCGGGCTGATTGCTGGCACAATCCAACCCCTGGAATGGATGAGTGTAAACGGCTGGACAACCAGCGGCGGCTCAGAACTGGGCACCAATCGGCATGTGCCCGATGGCACAGATTTTTATGCCATCGCGCGCAACATCGAAGAGCACAACATCCAGGGGTTGCTCATTATCGGGGGCTGGAGCGGGTATGAAGCCGCGTATCGTCTGCTCCAGGAACGGAAACACTTCCCGGCTTTCAATATCCCCATCGTATGCCTGCCGGCTTCCATTGATAACAATCTACCTGGCTCCGAGTTGAGCATTGGCGCAGATACAGCACTTAACAACATTGTGGGCGCAGTGGACAAGATTAAGCAATCCGCGGTGGCGGCGCAACGCTGCTTTGTAGTAGAAGTAATGGGACGCTATTGTGGATACCTGGCTTTGATGAGCGGCATGGCCACCGGCGCTGAACGCGTGTATCTACACGAAGAGGGCATTACCTTGCGCGATTTGCAACAGGATATCGAAAACATTATGCATGATTTCCGCAGCGGTAAACGTTTGGGACTGATCATTCGCAATGAAAGCGCCAATGCAATTTACACGACTCCTGTGATAAGCGCTCTCTTTGAAGAGGAAGGCCGTGGCCTGTTTGTGGTTCGCCAGGCTATCTTGGGACATTTGCAACAAGGTGGTGATCCATCACCCTTTGACCGCATTCAAGCCACCCGCATGGCGCGCCATTGCGTAACTTACCTTCTGGAGCACATCAAGGAAAACAATCCTCAATCTGCGTTTATTGGTATGCAGGGCAAGGAAATTCTCTTTCACAATCTAGAAGACTTTCCCCGCATGGTGGATGAAGCGCATCAGCGCCCGCGACAACAGTGGTGGATGGAAATGCGTCCCATCGCGCGACAACTGGCGAAGCCACACATGCCATGACCACGCTGCCCGTCCTTTTTCAGGATACGCGGCGTACCGGCGCGAATAAGGACGATGGGAAATAACTCAGTTGGGTGCTATCTAATTCCAGCAGGGTGCGATAAGCCCGCCCGGCATCTTGTTTTAAAGTGGCTACGTCCACCCCACGGCACACATCGGGCAGTGGGTGTAGCCAACGACGCGCCCGCTGGAACATTTTTACCGCACCACGCCAGTTGCTACGCTGAATTTGCAGGTAGGCCACGCCCACTTGCAAAATACCCTGGTAAAGAGCACGTACCGGCCCAGGGTCAACCAGCCAGGCGGCTTCCAGGTGTTCATGGGCTTCGAAAAACGCCTGACGGTTGAAGGCCTCGATACCGGCCTCGGCTTCTGCGGGCAGTGGTGCAGTGCAATCGTCCGGTTGCAGTGGTGATGGCATGACAGCATAGCGTTTTAACAGCGCGAGCATATTGGTTGCCAGCCGAGAGCGAGCCACCACCGCTGCAGCCCCCAGGCGATGGGCTTGTTGCATTTTTTCGACTTGTACGTGTGGCCCGAAGCACAAAACAGGCAGGTGACGTGTCTCGGCCGCGGCGGTTACACGCGGCAGGTAACTTTCCCAGGGAATAGCGGCATGCCCCAGGTCGAAGAGCAGGAGCACGGGCTGCTTACGGGTCAGGTATTCCATCAGGGGCCAGGAAAACCTGGAAGTCCGGCGTAGTTTTGTGAGAATTTCTGGGGTCAGGTCAGATTCCTGGGACAAGGCTTCCCACAGGTCATTTGGCGATCCAATAAATTCTGCCTGTATCCCCAACTTTGTGGAAGATACGGTGACGGGCGGTACCCACATCAGGTCATCAAAGAAAGCGATTAGCGTGTGCATGGGTTGATTGTACCCTGGAGATGGCAAAAAGATAGGTTTTGAAAGCCTTTTTGTACACAATCAGGGTATCAACATTTTATATCAAGGAGACGTTATGGAAAAAGTAGCCATTGCAGGCATTGGACAAACTCCGGTGAGTGAAGACTGGGATAAATCGTTGAAGGAACTGGCCGGGGAGGCCGCCTTTGCGGCATTGCAAGACGCAGGCAGCGAAGAGGTAGACGCAATTTTCGTAGGCAATATGCTTTCGGCTACCTCGGCGGGGCAGGCGCATCTGGGCACGATGTTGGCCGATTGGATTGGCGCGCGTGGCGCCGAGGCCATCAAAGTGGAGAGCGCATGCAGCTCGGGGGGCTCCGCACTGCGCCTGGGAATCATGGCGGTGGCTTCTGGGGAATTCGAGAGCGTTCTGGTTGTGGGGGCCGAGAAAATGACCGAAGTCAAAGGCTCGGAAATTACCGCCGCGCTGGCAACCGCCGCCGATGCCGATTGGGAAGTTTCACAGGGGGTTTCTTTTGTGGCACTAAATGCCCTCCTGATGCGGCGTTACATGCACGAGTACGGCTGGAAACATGATGATTTCGCACCGTTTTCCATTAACGCCCACGAGAATGCGCTACATAACCCCTTTGCCCGCTTTCATGAACGCGTGACCTTGAATACCTACCGCAAAGCGCCAATGATATGCAGCCCCATCAACCTGATGGACGCGTCCCCCACTTGCGACGGTGCTGCCGCGGTGCTGCTCACCCGTTCCGAACGCGCTCATAAGCCGGGACGTCCGACGGTGGAAATTCTGGGTTCGGCCGTTGCTACCGATACCATTGCAATTCACGATCGAAAGGATCCGACCTGGTTGCGAGCGGCAGAACTTTCGGCCAAAGAAGCCTATGCCCAGGCAGGTATCCAGCCGCAAGATGTGGATGTGTTTGAAGCGCATGATGCTTTTTCGATTATGGCAGCGCTTTCGTTAGAGGCTTGTGGATTTGCAGCCCGTGGACAGGGGCCGCGTCTGGGATTGGACGGGGAAATCGGCATTCAGGGACGTATCCCCGTCGCGACGCGCGGCGGGCTGAAGGGACGCGGCCACCCCGTAGGGGCTACCGGGATTTACCAGGTGGTGGAGGCGGCCCAACAGTTGCGCGGCGAGTGCGGCCCTACTCAGGTGGACGGGGCGCGCATTGCTATGACGCAAAACATTGGGGGAAGCGGTGCGACAATTGTTACGCACATTTTAGGGGTGGCATGACAACCCTGGGGACGCGCTTTGAGCACGCCCTAGTGTATGCTGCCCGCTTGCACGCTACGCAGGTGCGCAAGGGGTCGCAGGTGCCTTACATCGCCCACTTGTTGGCAGTTGCCGCGTTGGTGTTGGAAAGTGGTGGTAGTGAGGATGAGGCGATTGCTGCTTTGCTTCATGACGCGGCGGAAGACCAAGGTGGCTATGCGCAATTAGATGAAATCAAGACCCACTTTGGGGCGCAGGTAGCAGAAATCGTTGCTGCCTGCAGCGACTCCTTTACAACCCCTAAACCGCCTTGGCGAGAGCGCAAAGAAGCCTACCTTCTGCATTTACGGGAGGCCCCACCCTCGGTACGACGCGTCTCGTTGGCCGATAAATTGCACAACGCCCGCGCGTTGTTGCGCGATTATCGCCAAGAAGGGGAGCACACCTGGGCGCGCTTCAACGGCGGTCGAGATGGCACGCTGTGGTATTACCACCGTCTGGTGGAAGTCTTTCAGGCCACCGGCAGCGACCCGTTGACGGAGGAACTGGCGAGGGTCGTTGAGACCCTGGAACAGTTGGCGGGGTATTGATCTGAAACTAAGGGGTAGGCCACAAATACGATTTGTTGGTTATTCAGCGTTGAAGCATTAACGCAAAGGCGCGGTGTCGCAAAGGAAATCACGTTTTGGTGCCACCGCCGGGCAAATTTTCATCTAGAAAAGCCTTTGCGTCTTGGCAACTTTGCGTTAAGGTTTTGGGGCTGCCCCCAAATTAGGCGAAGCGAAAGCGCAGCATGATCCCCCAACCCCGGAAAAAGGGAGTAAACCTACGTGGGCACTTTGCCGACCTGGGGGTCAGCGCTCCTAGAAACGCCCCAGGTTGAGCGCCTGAGAATTTGTCTTGTAGCGCAGGTTTTCCAGGCTGCGGACAGGCTGAAAGCCTGTCCTACATCTTGCCCAAAAACTGCTTCGTTTCTTTCTGTTTGAGCAGCGTCAACAGAGCGGTGGTGTCACTGGCGAGCAAGTGAGGAGGAAATTTATTCTTTGACGGCTCCTAAGGTGTGCCGCTATTCATCGCCAAAGCAGATACCGAGATTGCGCGCGGTAAGGATGGTATCGCTATCCAGGGGGACGGTTTTCATGCGGCTGGTGGCTTCGGCCAAGGGAACGTACCGTACCGTGGGCGGCGCCAACGCGACCATCACGTCATGTTGCCCCTCAGCCAGGGCGCGCACTGCGGCGGCCCCAAAACGCGTGGCAACCAGGCGGTCAAAGGTGGTGGGCGAACCCCCGCGCAACAGGTGACCCAGCACAACGGTGCGCGTTTCCCGTCCGGTCAGGGCTTCAATATCTGCCGCTACCCGCTGCCCTACCCCACCCAGCCGGACGGCATGTCCCGCCCGGGCAGGTTCCTGGACGATATAGTCACCCTCCTTGGGCCGTGCACCTTCCGCCACCACCACAATGGCGTGCCGCTGTCCGGCAGCCTCACAGGCCTGAATCTTTCGCGCCACCAGGTTGATATCGTAGGGGATTTCAGGAATCAGAATCACATCCGCGGATCCAGAAACGCCGCTGTTGAGCGCAATCCAGCCGGCATAACGCCCCATCACTTCCACAACCATGACGCGGCGATGCGAGGCTGCGGTAGTATGCAGGCGGTCAATGGCTTCGGTAGCGAAGGAAACTGCGGTATCAAAACCAAAAGTGATGACCGTCTGCGCCAGATCGTTGTCAATGGTTTTGGGTACACCTACAATCCGCAATCCTTTTTTTGCCAGGCTATGCGCGATTGCCATGGAACCATCCCCGCCAATCGCTACCAGTGCATCTAACCCGTGCAACGCGTAGGCTTGTACCAGTAAGTCGGAAAGGTCTTGCTCGGTGTAAGTTCCATCGGGTTGGCGTACCGGGTAGTGAAACGGGTTGCCGCGGTTGGTGGTACCCAAAATGGTGCCTCCCAAAGCGGCAATCCCGCGCACATCTTCTGGCAAAAGGCGTACCAGTCCACCGCCGGGATAGCGCTCGGGGAACAACAAGCCATCATAGCCATCCCGAATACCCAAAACCTGCCAGTTTCGCCGGTAGGCCGCCATGACAACCGCTCGGATCACCGCGTTTAGGCCTGGGGCATCGCCACCACCCGTTGTGATTGCTAAAGTTTTCATCGTGCCCTCCGTTTTTTTGTAGATGACGCAAAATGGTAAGAAATCTGCGTTACAAAACGACATCTAAAGCAACAATCGCAGTGTACAATAAATGAAAATCAAAGTCAATCAAGGCATTGCCCAGGAGAAACGCACCATGATCACAATTGTTATTTTCGGCGCGACCGGCGACCTGACCCAACGCAAATTAATCCCGGCACTTTTTCATCAGGCCTGCAAGGGACGTTTACCTCAAGATGTGCAAATCGTTGGGTTTGCTCGTCGGCCTTACGACCACGAGACCTTTCGGGCGCACCTTCGAAAGGGATTGGAAACCTTTGCCCCCCACATTTTGAAAAATAAGGCTTGGGAGGGTTTTCAACGTCAAGTGTGGTATGTGCAGGGCGATTTAAGTGACAGCAGTGACTATGCGCAATTAAAGCGCACACTTGAAGACATCGAAAAAGGGCCTGCAAACCGCCTGTATTACCTGGCTACTTCCCCAAATTTTTATGCCAAAATTGCCACCGCACTGGGGGAACAACACATGAATACTCAGGAGGAAGGCTGGCGGCGAATCATCATCGAGAAGCCTTTTGGGCGCGACCTGCAATCCGCGCGTGAACTCAACCAGGTGCTGCACACCGTCTTCGATGAATCTCAGATTTACCGCATTGACCATTATCTGGGGAAAGAAACCGCCCAAAATATCCTGTTCTTCCGCTTTGCCAACACTATCTTTGAACCGGTCTGGAACCGCAACTACGTAGACAATGTGCAAATCACGGTCGCCGAAAGTGTGGACGTGGGTCATCGTGCTGGTTACTACGACACCGCCGGCGTGTTACGCGATATGTTCCAGAATCACTTGTTGCAATTGCTCACCCTGGTTGCCATGGAACCACCGGCTTCCTTCAACGCCGATGCCGTGCGCAACGAAAAGGTCAAGGTGCTCACTGCACTGCGCCCCATCCCCCCCGAAAAAATCGCCGAGAACAGTGTTCGAGCACAATATCGCCGTTACCGGGACAGTGAGGGAGTAGCCCCCAACTCACAAACGCCCACTTACGCCGCGCTGCGTCTGTTCGTGGACAACTGGCGCTGGCAGGGCGTACCTTTCTACCTGCGCTCCGGCAAAGCGCTGAAAGCCAAACGCAGTGAAATCTTCATAGAATTCCGTCGCCCGCCGCATATCTTGTTTAATCTTCCCCCGGGCCACCGTCTGACACCCAACGTACTCGGCATTCACATCCAACCCGATGAGGGCATTCACCTCAAATTCGAGGCCAAGGTGCCCGATTCGGGACAGGAAACACGCTCCGTGGATATGGAATTTGATTTTAGCAATTCCTTTGGGCAAAATGCTTTGCCGGATGCCTATGAGCGCCTGCTGCTAGACACGTTGCACGGTGATGCCTCGCTCTTCACCCGCAGCGACGAAATCGAGGCCGCCTGGACTTTTATTGATTCTATTTTGAACGGCTGGGCCTCCCCCTACGCGCCACCGTTGACCTTTTACGAAGCCAATACCTGGGGTCCCCCCGATGCAGAGGCCTTCCTGGCACGTGACAAGCGCCGCTGGCTAAGCGATGAAGACAGGGCTTGAGCATACCGGCCTGCCCTACAGTCATCGCCAGTCATCGCAGGGAAAAACCCCGCTTCCGCTTTGTAATTACGCTTCAATAGCGTACACAATCAACGGCTCATCCTTGCCTTTGGCCGTAATTTCTCGCCCAGCGCCCATAGGGAATGTCTGTGCGGCCATCTCTCGGGCGGCATCCGAAATCAAAATTTCGCCACCCTGGGCAGCACTCTCAATGCGCTTAGCCGTGTTGACCGTATCCCCAATCACATCGTAGAATCTGACACTTGTACTCCCCCCCAAAAGCCCTTCCACGAGTGGGCCAGCATGCAAGCCAATGCCGGCACCCAGACGATAATTTGCTAAAAATTCGCCGATCCGTTTGCGAAGTTCAAGCGCAGCATGAATGGTGGCATCAATCGTCGGGAACACGGCCATGACTTCATCCGCAGAAAATTTGAATTTAATGGCTTCGTGCTGAGTGAGAACAGATTCGCTGATGCGGTAATACTCGTTCAATAAATTGACCACCGCCTCCGGCGAATAGCTTTCGCTCCAGTGGGTGAAGTTGCGTACATCCATAAACAACACCGCCCGTTCAGAACGCGCAAGGCGCAAAGAAGAGGGATCTTTGAGTGCCTGTTGCAGCAAGCGACGTCCCAATAGCCATTCTGAATATATTCTGAGTTGCGCCAGGGTTTGTTTCAAGAGAGACAAGTAACGATCAGCGGTCAAATTCGCAAAACCGATAATCAGCCCCAAGAAAAGCACGGCCAATCCAATAAATAGTTAGGTGCTTTCTTCCAAAACAATGTAACTCATGGAAAATAAAACAAAAATCCCGCTATTAAATATTGATGGGCTTTCGGTAATTACCGAGCGCGGGATTCGCCTTGACCGCAAAACTTTACCAAATGGAGAATATACTCAAGAAGCCTTGCTAAATTTATTGGCTGATGACTGGGTTCCATTAATGGAATGCCATAAATGCGGGAGATTTTCCTATTGTAAATTTGTTGAGCGATACCCCAATGACCCCAAACGTGGAAAACAAATTCAATGCGGAGTAGTTCTCACAGTTTTGAAAAATTTTTTAGCGGTTTCTTGGGAACGATTACCAACTTATTCCCCAGCCCAACTTCAAAATTTTTTTGATGGTTTATATTATTTCGTTCAGTTTATTTATGAATTGGACTTTTGACAAAATAGAAGGAACTGCGGCAAAATGGGGGCATGAACTACAACAAAT
>DAOTZN010000037.1:0-4297 GCA_034434095.1 Anaerolineales bacterium | reverse complement strand
GTGCTATAACCTGAGCACTCGGCTAACACAGAGGTCGTTTAGTAGCTGGTGCCACGAGCCTAATGAGAAGTTTATTTTCAGATCAGATACGCTAATTTCATTTTTTGGAGGAGATTCCGTTATGCTCACCCTGATTGAGAAATTGCTTTTCGTCGTTGCTGTTGGTGTCTCGTTGTATTACACCTGGCAAGGTGTACAGCGTATGATCGCCATTATTGGTCGCGGGCAGGGAAAACCCGACTGGACGCTGGCGCGTCGGCGTTTAGTGGGAGCCCTGACGAAAACCATCGCCCTTAAGCCTACCTGGCGCTTGCGCCCTGGGGCGACCTTGTTCCATGCGCTGGTGGCGTGGGGCTTCATGTACTACGCACTGGTCAACTTTGGTGACGTACTGCAAGCCTACTTGCCGAATTTCACCTTCCTGGGGCATGGCCTGATTGGAAACCTGTACCGTCTGGGTGCTGACATCCTCAGTGTGGGTGTTTTGGTCGGCATGAGCGCCCTGATGGTGCGTCGTTTTATCCTTCAACCTGCTGAATTGGTGGCGCGGGAAGATATTTTCTTGCACCCCAAAGCCCGCCACGGCATCCGACGAGACTCAGCCATCGTGGGTTGGTTCATCTTATTTCATGTAGGTGGCCGCTTCTTGGGACAAAGTTTTCAGATTGCCGCGCACAGTGGTGCGGACGCCTGGCAGCCGTTTGCCTCCCTGGTTGCCGGCTTGTGGCGCAACTGGAGCGAACCGGCCCTGGCGGTGGGGGAACACGTGGCTTTTTGGCTGGCGCTGGGGTTGATCCTGGCTTTTCTGCCTTATTTCCCCAAATCCAAACACATCCACTTATTCTTTGCCCCGTTGAATTTCCTGCTCAAGCCGGAACGCCGCTCGATTGGCGAACTCTCAGCACTGGATTTTGAGGATGAGAGCATCGAACAGTTTGGCGCTTCTCATCTGGAAGACCTGGGCTGGGAGCAACTCATGGATGGCTACGCCTGCATCATGTGTAGCCGCTGCCAGCAGGTGTGTCCGGCCTACAACACCGGCAAGGCACTCTCTCCGGCTGCCCTGGAAATCAACAAACGCTACCTGTTCAACTACGATGCTGGCAACGACTTGGCCGCCGGCAACCCCACCGAGAAATCGCTGGTGGAACTCCTGTTGCCGGAAGAAGCCGTGTGGGCTTGCACCGCTTGCGGCGCTTGTATTGACATTTGCCCGGTGGGGAATGAGCCGATGCGCGACATCCTCGATATTCGCCGTGGCCTGGTGTTGATGGACAATGAATTCCCCTCGCAATTCCAGGCTGCTTTCCGCGGCATGGAACGCACCGCCAACCCCTGGAACATCTCACCCACTGAACGCATGAAGTGGGCTGAGGGGCTGGACGTACCCACCATTGAAGAGAATCCTGACCCTGAAGTCTTGTGGTGGGTGGGCTGTGCTCCGGCTACCGATGCTCGCGCTCAGAAGACCGCGCGTGCCTTTGCCAAAATTTTGCAGGCCGCTGGGGTATCCTTTGCTGTGTTAGGGGAGCAAGAACAATGTACCGGTGACTCGGCCCGCCGCGCCGGGAACGAATACCTGTTCTACGAATTAGCGACCGGGAACGTGGAAATCCTCAACGAAGTGGCCCCCAAGCGCATTGTGGCGACCTGTCCACACTGCTTGCATACCATCAAGAACGAGTATCCGGCCTTTGGCGGAAACTATGAGGTGGTACATCACTCACAATTTATCGAAGAACTACTGCAAAGTGGACGGCTGAAATTGCAGACACAGGGCAACGATAAAATCACCCTGCACGACCCGTGCTACCTGGGACGGCACAACGGCGTGATTGAAGCGCCGCGCTTTGTTTTGGAGCAAAGCGGTGCCGCATTGACCGAAATGCCGCGTCATGGGCGCCTGTCCTTCTGCTGTGGCGCCGGCGGAGCGCAGATGTGGAAGGAAGAAGAGGAAGGCTCCGCACGAGTCAACCTGACCCGCTTCCAGGAAGCCCAACAGACCGGCGCCGATACCCTGGCGGTGGCTTGCCCCTTCTGCCTGACGATGATGACCGATGCCTCACGCGAGGCAAACAGCGAGATGCAGGTCAAGGACATTGCCGAAATCATCGCCGAGGCCTTGCCGGAGGCATGATAAGTGCGATATTTGATGCGGGGAGCGAAGGGCATTGCCCTCCGCTCCCCGTTTTCATTCCCAGGGACAACCAAGACGATTACCCTTGATGTGTGACAAGACAACTTGATTAGGCGGCCTTTTGCAATTTGCGTTTTTTTAAATTTCTGTGCTTTGACTATACAACGATGGGAATTGATTTTGGCGCAATCTAAACTTTGTGCCATGATTATGGCCTGTACGTGCATCAAAATCCACGTATACATAACCTTGTTCAATACCTGTTAACAAACCATTGAGGCTGAAACCCTGAAGTATCATAATATTAGAATAGCGGAAAAATTCTTTTCCCCCTTCTCTTTTGGCTTCGGCTTGAACATAAAAACAGTTCAATAATTTCGTGCCGGCCTTATTGCGTAAATCATCAAACCCCCAATAAGGCTGTGGGTTCAATTCGCCCAATCCCACCCGTTCGGCTACAGAATCTAGCCATTCTTTATGTCTCGGATCAACCGCGCTTGCATCAAATGAAATGAGAACTTTACTCTGAGAACGATTCACTACTACCATAAAGCCACGATCACTTCTTTGATTGCCACTAATTGTTTGTCTAAAACTCATCTCTTCTGTTCCATATTTGCCCCCAGCCTCTTGATGTTGCCAGCCATAGAGAGGTAGGAACACTCGTGGAACAAACTTCAAAGCGCGTGGCGAAGGTTCCATGTGAAAAAGTGTGATCAACGAAGTGGTATTTGCTCTTTGGCATTTTAATTCCCATTCAGAAGCATTGGGTATGGGCAAATTATTTTCTTCAATGCCAAGTAAATCTTCCAATGTGTTTCCGACACCACCTGAATTTCCTGGCCTGGCATTGGGTATCCACCCCATATCGCGTATTTTCTTCAATTCTTTGATAAGGGCTTCTTTCGTATAAACTTTCAAAGTATCACCTTCCCTTATGAGTCATAACGGAGGAAACTTGATCTTCACCATATCAAGTTCCATTGTTGATATGGTTGTACGGTAAGTCTCTTACGCATAACTTGTTAGTTTGGGGGACGCCAAAAATCCAACAAGTATTCAAAAGTTGTCCCCATGGTTATGTAATTTGATGGCCAACCAAAAATTCCTACACGATTTACAATATTGGTACGGTCCCAAATAATGGTATTTCTTAATTCATACCCTCGTTTACGTAATTCTTCAATAAGTGCGACGTGAATTGTAATTCTCTGATTCTTCCACCACATATCGGGCGTATTAATAACACAGTGCCCTTTGGGTTGCAAAAGTGGCAGTAGGTGCTCGTAGATGTCTCCCATTGCCTTTGTGTATTGCTCAAGAGACATTGTTCCCAAATCACGCGGGTCTTGGGAGTATTGTTCCACCTTGCCAAATTGTTCATTTTTACGTTCATCTCCCCGGCGTGACTTGTTTTTCCGCTTCCGGTTTAACAAATTAGCGTATGGTGGTGAAGTCCAAATCAATTTTACAGTCTCAGGCTCTAGATATTGGTTTATGTGTAAAGCATCATCCTGTATTGCTATTTGCTGGGCTTGGTTGAAAAAATTATTACCGGCCAATCGTTTTTGACATAATTTGATATATTTTTCTTGTAAATCAAAACCGATTGCATTGCGGTTTAAATCTTGCGCGGCCACAAGGGTTGTACCGCTTCCTACGAAAGGATCGAGTACTAATTCACCAGCATGAGTAAATAATTCAATGACTCTTTTTGCTAGAGAGATGGGGAACGTAGCGGGATGTAAATTCTTGTCTCGAATATCACGCGCTTCATAGTTGAACTGCCAGACACCAATTTGGCTTTTTACCCATTCTTTGGCAGTCATGCAATTTAAATGGTTGGGGGGACAATCGCAGGTTTTAGTATGCCCGATACGGATATGGGTTTGGTACAATTCACTGGTTTCGTTAATAGTATGGGGCAAATTATTTTTTGTTGTCTCATTATTCATTTAGATTCTCCTATTTTGTAGGATTGGTTAGGATGATATTATATCAAAGCCTCTGTGGGATGGTTCATTTGGCGCCCCAAATATGTGGGACAGGCTTTCAGCCTGTCCCCATTGGATGTAGGACGCCTGCAACGTCCCCCCCATCCATGCGCAGATTCCAGCCATAACCAAATGTCACTGCGAGGAGCCGCTTTGCGGCGACGAA
>DAOTZN010000036.1:0-6285 GCA_034434095.1 Anaerolineales bacterium | reverse complement strand
GGGTGGGCATTCATTGCTCGAATCCAGGCCGCTTGCAGGGGACGGGGGTTGCCCTGCAGGCCGTAGCCAATCAGCGCGTCGATGAGCAGATCGGCCGGTGGCAGGTCAATCGGCGTCCCAGTTTGCGCGTTGTGGATGCTCAGGTTTTTCGCTTCCGACGCAATGTGTTGCAGAATGCGCCATTGGTGCACAGGGATAGGCTTGAGGTGGGCAGCCTCGCCGACCAGCACCACATCCACCCGTGCGCCGCGGTTGTGCAGGTGACGTGCAGCCGCCATCCCGCCGCCGCCGTTGTTTCCCAGCCCGCAAACCACGGCCACGTGTGCGCCGGTCAGCGTGGTGAGCATTCGCCGTGCCATCTCTGCCAGGTTACGCCCGGCATTCTCCATCATCTGTGGCAGCGTAATGCCGTAAGTTTCCATCATCAAACGGTCTACTTCGACCATTTGGGCAGTCGTGAGTTGAATTTTTGTCATCGGTCACCTCGCCTAATCATACCGCAAAACACGCTTCTACCGTAAGAAAGCCGCCTTAGCCTTCGTCCATAAATAACTTCCCGATTTGTTCGTTCTCCAGTTCTCCAGCATTGAGCGGGACTGAAGTCCCTGCTCAGTTCGTGGAAGCCCTGTGGGCTGGCGGCCTAAGTCTATCCGACTTCCATGGACTAAGGCGGGGATTTATCCCCTGCCGAATTCTTCTCGATTTGTTGGTTCTTCAGCGTTAAATTTTCAACGCCAAGCCGCAAAGAAAATCACGTTTTAGCGCAAGGCGTGTATCCAGAAACGCCTTTGCGTCCTGGCGACTTTGCGTTAAGATTTTGGGACTGCCCAAACATTGGGTGAAGCGAAAGAACAGCATGATACCCGCCCCAAGAAGGGAAGTAAATTTTAGACAAACCCTTAGCCTTCGTCCATGGAGACGAACACATTTTTTAGGATGCCTTTGATGACGCTACACTATTGGTTTATGCTACCGATTTCAATTTTGATTGCCACCATTGCCATGGCATCGGGCGTGGGTGGTGCTACCTTCTTCTCGCCGCTGTTTATCCTGGGGTTGCGCTTATCTCCCGAAGTGGCGATTGGCACCGCCCTCATCACTGAAGTTTTTGGATTTGCCAGTGGTGTGTGGGCCTATGCTCATAAGAAGTGGATTGATTACCGTCTGGCAGCGCTTTTGCTAATGGTGACGATCCCGGCTGCCTTTTTGGGGACGTGGCTGGCTGGATGGGTGCCGGCGGAATTTTTGAAGACCGTTCTAGGGTTAGGGCTGGTTGCCGTTGCCCTGAGTTTTCTGCGCTCCCCAGAACAGGCCGACGTACGCAGAATGGATGCCGCGATTTTGGAGGATTTCCCCACCCCACAGCGGATACTGGTTACCGCGCAGGGCGAAGAAATAGCCTACACGGTTTGCAATCAGGCCGAAGGTCGTACGATCGCTGGAGTAGGTGGGTTGTTTGTGGGTATGATTTCCACCGGTTTGGGCGAACTCAACAGTTACTTTTTACTGCAACGTTGCCGTGTGCCCTCGCGGGTTTCCGTGGCAACCAGTGTGTTGGTTGTCGCAGTGACTGCCTTGGTGGCCTCCATCGGTCATTTTGTTAATTTCTTTCGTAGTGGGGGCGATGTACTGCCTACCGTGTTAAGTATCGTCATTTTCACTGTGCCCGGTGTTGTACTCGGTGGGCAACTTGGCTCTTTGGTTGCTAGCCGCATTCCGCAAAAGATGATGGAACGCATCCTGGGGGCATTGTTCCTCGTGGTAGCCGCCTTGACGTTGGGAGAAGTGCTATTGGGGCATTGAGTGAATGCATTCCGGCGCAGTCAGGGCGACTGCGCCGGAAGTTTCAGAGGAGATGTGTTCTATTTACTGGGTGGGTTGAGCGTTTTGCCCGCGGCCTCCGGGGCGCATTCCGTTGAAATGGCCACCGCGTTGACCGTGAGGACCGTCGCCATCGCAAGTGCCGTCACCAAAACCGCGTCCCTCGTGTCCGGGGCCATGGCTGCTCATCCAGTCAGCCTGCTCCTGGGTGATGACGCCGTCAGCAACGGCCTGTTCGAGCGCTGTGCTGCGGGCGGCTTCCATTTTGGCCTGGAAATCGGCGATGGTCATGCCTTGCTCGGCAGCGTAATCCCACAAGGTGGTGCCGTTATCCTGCATGGTCTGTAGTTCTTCTGGGGTCAGACCAAAAGCATCTGCCAAAGCGTTGGTCATGTACTCATGCAGAGGGTTGTCTTCCGGGTTCCCAGGGCCATGCCCGAAGGGGGCGGCTGGGGCAGCCGGATCCGCCGGGGCGGCCGTGCTGTTGTCTGCCGGTGGGGTCGCACTTTGGGCGTATACCATAGTGCCGATACCCAAACTTACGATTGTGACTGCTAGGATGGCTAGATAGAGAATGCTTTTCTTCATAGTGTCAACTCCTTTTCTGTATCCCGCTGTGTGCGGGTTGGTTATGTTGTCTAAAGGATACAGCAACCCTGTGAAAAAGTTATGAAGGAATTATAGAGGAGTTGTAAATATCAACCTGCGACATGTTCATTCATGCAGTGGTATACTTTTGAGCATGAATCAAATGCTGCAATTTACACACGCAGACGTAAAAAAGACCTTGTACGCTATGGCTGCCGGGCGGACATTGCCTTCGGCCTTGTGTAATTTGCATGCTTTGGGGGAGCCAGATATCGACCTCGATATTCAACGAGAACGGCTAAGGGTGTTTCTGTATGATGTGGCGCTTAGAGAGTACAATCGCCAGCGCCAGACTGTGCATTTGTTTCCTTTGCGGACGGATGAACTCTTGACGCGAGAACAAATGTTGGCTTATTTGAAGGAAGACTTTCGCCAGTCACAGGTGGTTTTGGAAGCCTGGAGCGCTTTATACGCTCGTTTTTTCGCTCCTTACCCCCTTTCTGTAGCAGAAATGGCTGCTGGCGTAGGATACGATTCACGGCAGTTTCGGCGGCGCGTAAGCCGCGGCATAGAACTTTTGACACAGGTTTTGCAAGCGGAAGAATTGGCCTGGCAACGTCAGGCACGGCACAATACTTTACGCAAGTATTTACCGGCCAGAGAAAGTGGACGATTGTTTGGCGCGGATGCGCATGTTGAGAAACTGAAGAAAATATTGAGCGATTCTTCCCATGCCCCAATTGTTAGCGTGGAGGGTCTGGGAGGCATTGGCAAAACGGCGTTGGTGCGTGTTGTCGTTGATTTGTTGGCCGATGAATTGCCGCTGGCCGGCATTGCCTGGGTTTCTGCCCGCACCCATTGGTTGGATATACAGGGAGACTTACATACGCAATCCGCTGCGGTACACGCTACCTATGATGTGCTTACCCGTCTGGCAAGACAACTGGAAGTAGACGATGTTGCCGGTTTGGGCATAGACGCGCTTTTGGAACGCCTGCAGCCGCATCTTCGAACCCATCCTTTTTTAGTTGTGGTGGATAACCTGGAGACCGTGGACGATGTGCGCTTGTTGGTGCCTGCATTGGCCAGTTGTGCCGGAGCAACCCGTTTCTTGCTTACCACGCGGCACAGTGCGTCAAAATTTTCTTCAGTGTATCGTTTTGCAGTGCCTGAACTGACATTTGAAACAGCCTGGGAATTATTTGCTCATGAATTGCAACAACGTGGTGGGCGTGCCCTGCATGGTGATCGTACGAGTTTTGCGCGAGTGTTTGAATTAATTGGCGGCCTACCGCTGGCGCTCAAATTGACGGCTGCCCAACTTGCCTACTTGCCGCTTGATAATGTGTTGAGTAACCTGAAACAGGGCCGGGCGTTTTCGCAGGCTAATCTCTACACCTATATTTACCGCCATACCTGGACACTATTGGATGATGCCGCCCGTCGCTTACTGCTCGCTATGTTGTGGGTTTCTCCCGACGGGGAGGATGCAGATTGGTTACAAGTGATTTCTCGCCTTTCATCGGATGAGTTTCACAAGGCATTGCAACAATTGCAGGCCTTTTCCCTGCTGGAGGTGACGGGAACGCTTTCTACGCCGTTGTACCACTTGCACCGCCTGACGAATACCTTCTTGCGTACGCAGATTTTGCAGCAATGGGAGTATGCTGATGACGACAGAAGTATCCCTGCGACACAACGTTGATTGGAGCAAGGAACAGCAACGTTGGCAAACGGCATATGCTGGCCACCTGCGCGGCAATTTAGAACAGGCCGTCCATTATGTGCGTTCAACGCCGCCGCAGGTCGTGCGTGACCATTTTCCAAGTCTGCTTGCCATGTTGCAGGATGCCCGCTCTCTGTCCGAGGCTTTGCCTGAGATTATTGCGTTGGTGGATGCCTTGCATCCCTGGCCATTGCGCTGGGGACATTGGAATGCCTGGGAAGAACAGATTGTCTATGTACTTGAGCATGCGACCGACCTGAATGATGAACGCCGGGCTACTTTTCTCATGCACCTGGGGCAAGTGTACATTTCTACCGGGCGGACGACATTGGCCGAAGATACCTGGAAACAGGCTGTCCAATTGGCAAAGCGTGCCCAGGCGCTGACGTTGCTCTCGGATTTGGTGTACTACCAGGCGGCCACCCTGTGGTTTCAGAAAGAAGATGGCTTAGAGACCTTTGAGATGTTAAAGCAGTATTTGAATACGCATACAAAGGTACTCTCTACATTTGAAAAAGTGCATATTCAGGCACGGCTGGCGTTGAGCAATGCCTACCTAAAGCGGCGGGCAGGGGGGGGAGTCTCCCTTGCGCAAGAGATAGACCTCGCGATTCAACAGGTTCAACGATATTGTCCCGATGAACTAGACCTGCTGGCCGAGTTGTACACTATGCAGGGGACGCTTTTGTGGGATATCGAGCATTTTCAGGAATCCATTGCCAGCCTTGAGCACGCGCTGACCCATTTTGAATCGTTGAACGATCTATTTTCCGTTACCGGAGTGCATGGAAATATGGGGCTGGTGTATTGGAGCATGTATGCCCTGGATGATGCTGAAGTGCATTTGCGCTTTGCTGTACGTAATGCTGAGCACTTGGGGGCGCGCTACCGTTTGGTGGTTGATGTTGGGAACCTGGGGCTGGTTGCCCTGGCGCGCGGTGATCTATCCCTGGCAGAACGCTACTTGCAACGTCAATATTTGTTGGCTCAGCGCAGTGGCAATCAACACGAGAGTAAGCGTGCTTCTGGAAACCTGGGAATTGTGTACTACCATCAAGGACGGTACGATTTGGCTTTCCCCATACTGATGAAGGGTTACACCTATATGCGAACCCAAGGAATATTATCTGCTTGGTGCATATATGCCATTCATCTTGGTTTGTATTACATGGACACCGGTAACAGTTCCAAGGGGTTGTCACTGTTGCAAGAGGCCATAGATATTGCGAGAGATTTAAAAAGTGATGTGTTGTTGGGGTTGTCTCTGCGAGCACAGGCTTTGTTTTCTCCTCCCGAAGAGGCAGCCTCTTTGCTAAACCGTGCCCTGGAAATTGCCCGCACATTGCATCGGTCATTTGATGAAGCCGCCAGCCTCCTGTTGTTGGCGCGTTTGACGCCAGATAAAGCCGAGCGGAAACGCTTATGGCGGGCAGGAGTGGAGATTTTGAAATGCCTAAAAGCAGATGCCTGGTTGGAGGGGCATTCGATTGAGAACCCGCCGGTGTTGGCGTTTTCGCGTTGAGGGGTGGTCTAAAACCCACTTTCTTCTGGGAAATGGGGAGACATGCCGTCTGTGCTCAAATGCTTCTTCTCAAATTTGAGGGAAATTCCAAAACCTTAACGCTTGGTCTGCATCCCAAGTCGGTTCTAACCGCCTTGCACGAACTGAGGTAGGACTTCAGTCCGACTCTTAATGCACTGCGATAACTTGCCCGCTCGTCATGCGCACCAAATGTTCGGGGGAGACTTCGAATAGTGTATGGGGGGTTCCGGCGGCGGCCCAAATGGTTTGATATTGCAGTAAGTCCTGGTCAATGTAGGTTTGGTTGGGGGTCTTGTGCCCCACTGGTGGGATACCGCCGATGGCGTAGCCGGTGACCTGGCGCACGAAATCGGCGCTGGCTTTGCCGATTTTCTCTCCTACCATGCTGCCGAGTCGTTTTTCATCTACTCGATTCGCCCCGCTGGTGATGACCAGTATAGGACGTCTACTTTTGCGCGTTTTGAAGATCAGCGATTTGGCGATTTGCCCCACTGTACAACCGACGGCGCGGGCGGCATCTGCTGCAGTGCGTGTGCTTTCTGTCATTTCGATGACCTGGCAGGGGTAGCCCAGTGATTGGAGCGTGTCTTGTACTTTTTGGGCTGCA
>DAOTZN010000035.1:0-9314 GCA_034434095.1 Anaerolineales bacterium | reverse complement strand
ACGCCCTGTCAGCGTCCCCGCGGTTTGTATCACCTTGAGGATACACCAACACCACGTCCCATGCAAGAACATTCTAATAACGCAAACCGTTATGCGGCCACCGGCAAGTGAGATTGTCAGTGCCTGGTAGAGAGTTGCGTTTTGTACCGTAATTCGGACAGGCTCGGGTATAACCATTCTGTTTGAGGAGAAGGCCTTATGTCAGGAAATGAGAAGACCAATACTTTGCTTCTGATGTTGATGGGCATCATTGCTTTGTTGATGATTGCGATCATTGGGCTTTTTGTTCGTATGAACCAGTTGCAGAACCAAGTCCTAGCATCGCTGACATCACTGCAAACCAGAGAGGTACAAGAGATGGGATTGGAGATTGGTACCCAAGCCCCCAATTTCACCTTAACCGATGTAGATGGTTCAATAATTTCACTAGAAGACTTTGCGGGGCGAAAGATATTGCTAGGCTTTTCTTCGATCCAGTGCCCAGCCTGTGCACAAATGTATCCACACCTCGAGGCCTTCAGCAGACACAGGCATGATGTTCAGGTACTTTTGATTTCCGTGGGCTCGCTTGAACAGAACCAACAATTGGCTGAGGCACAGGGGTTCATTTTCCCGGTACTGACTTTGACACAAGACGATTTAGAAGTAGGGCAGGACTATCAAGTCCCAGGAACGCCTTTCTTCTACGTGATAAATGGACAGGGGGTAATATGCAACGCTGATTTCGCCAACACACAGGATCATTTAGAATCATTGGTGAGTGGATGCAGAGATTAAAGGAGGTGATGCTATCCGAGAATAGTCAATGCTCTTGTAACAAGTCAGGGGAAAAATCAGAAAATCAGATGAAGCAAAACAATAGGAGGTAGTCCAAATGACAAAGCGCAATGAGTTGATGGTGCGAGCGACAATGATGCTGTTGCTCGTGTCTCTCCTGCTTGCAGGGACAGGTGTAGTATGGGCCGCATCAAATCCAGCGCCAGCAAAAGCCAGTTGTCCTTGTATGCCTGGAGTGGCCTGTTGTGTCACAAATATAAAATGTGGATGGTGCCACTCCAACGTATGTCCTCGTGGATACGGCGTCTTGTATAACGGCAATCTCAAAGTATGCTATGATAAAAACTGCAACCGGACTAGCGTGAATGCATGGTGCTCATGGAAACCCTGTGGCGTTGGTCGATGCCAGTGATTGCCGGGTAGTTGTGGGGAGGCTAGGATCACCTAGCCTCCCTCACCCTGAGATCGCACACTATCGAGCGTGAGGGAGCAATTATGTGGCGAATAGTCAAATATACAATCCAAATAGGTGGTTATGGCTCTGTTGCTGTCTCCTTCCTCCTTTTTGGTGGGTCGGCATTGTTAGCCCTGACTGATGCAAACGCAGGTGGACTTGGTGGATTCGTCAAGTACCTGGCAATCTCGAGCGCTTTTCTCTCGTCGGTTCTTATCGCTTCCGCTTTTAGGCCAGAGGATGTTTCTGCGGTCGAAGTGTATAACACGGTTCCATATCCCTTTTGGCGGATCATCACTAAGCATGTTATCATAAACTGGTCGGCCATATCTCTGACGGCAGTTTTGGTTACACTGATTATGGTGGTGGTTACGGGCGATGTCCACCACCTTGTACTTCTGCTTCTCGGCGTGGCCAACATCGTCAGCAATAGCTTATTATTCGGGGGACTTGCTCTTTGGGGTACAGTACTTGGGCGCGATTCGAGAAAGGGGCAATTACTCGGCTTGGTTGTATTTGTCCTTTCACTGGTTGTACCTCTTCCCGAGTTCATTAACCCGGCAGTACACCCCTACAGAGTCGTGGATGGTCTCAACTTTCCCATCATATGGTGGGCATCAAGATTTGGCTATATCGTCCTGGGTGTCTTGGTTTGTGTCTCCAGCCTTTATCTGGCAAGGGATACAGACCGTCTAATAGTGGGCAAACAGCCCCGATCCACGCAATTGGTACCGGTTCACAAGTTCAGCGTTTGGAAAAAATGGAAGGGCTTTATCTTGCCTTCTGGAGCTTTGTTGGTACCTCCATCCAAATTCTTGGGCCTTGTAACCTACGAGGCACTGCTCACCATAACGGACGGAGTGATTCCGATATTGGTGCTTGTAATGTGTGTGGTGTCTACTTATGTGCTACCGCT
Source organism: Anaerolineales bacterium (assembly GCA_034434095.1). GTDB lineage: Bacteria > Chloroflexota > Anaerolineae > Anaerolineales > DRKV01 > DRKV01. The sequence goes on along the minus strand of DAOTZN010000035.1, from coordinate 7,167 downwards.
ATTCGACGTTGTCCACTCGGGCTTTGAAGGGCTGCTCGCACAAGCCGAGTCACCCAACTTTTTGATTTATTTCTTATTCCCGCTTCTCCCGGCTCTCCTTGTAAACCGAATCCCCCATGACAGACAGGATTTGCTGGACCAGTTACTATTGACAACGATTTCTCCTCGAGAATACCTCATTGGCAAGGCTGTCGGAGCATGTGTTGCTACCTTGGGAGCCTTTCTATTAGGCAACGTTCTGCTTCTACTTCTCTTGACTATCGCTGCCTTGTTCGGTTCTTCCTATATCCTGCTGTGCTATCTGGGCATTCTGACGCTCGGAGTGGTACCTGCGCTGGTTTATATCAATGTCATCAGTGTTCTCGTCGGAGGGCTTGTGCGGTCCCGGCACCCTACATTGGTGGGAGGGGTGATGGTCGTTGGGTACTTTGTGTTATTGATTGCAACTCACAATAGCGTGGTTGGCAATATACTCTTCCCGACGGGCGTCATGGCCAGCCAAACTCTTTCTGCTTGGTTAAGCCAGCAAATGGGCATCATATATTCGTCTGTCAAGCCAATACGGACTGTAGTACCGCCATTTTACCTGTTCTTTCCCGTACTTTCTGGGATATTACAGATTGGATTAGTCTGGTTCGTCGTCAGAAGAATTTTCGAGAAGGAGATCACTAAAGCATGATCGAGATTGAAAACTTGACCAAAGTGTATCCTGGTGGTAAGAAGGCTTTGGACTCCCTTAGCTTGCGAATTGACAAAGGTATGTTTGGCTTAGTGGGGCCAAACGGCGCAGGCAAAACGACGTTGATGCGTATTCTGGCGACGTTACTCCGTCCGACTATAGGCCGTGTATATGTTGATGGTCATGACCTGGGCACATCTGAAGGCCAAGCCAGGACAAGGAGTATCTTGGGATATTTGCCGCAGGAAGCGGGATTTCACCTCAAACTGACTGTTGAGCAGGAACTGGACTATTTGGCTCTCTTAAAAAACGTTACCGATGCCCAGGAGAGAAGACGTCAAGTTGACAAGACGCTGGAGCAGGTGAGCCTGGAACATGTGCGTAGAGAACAAGTCCGCACACTTTCTGGTGGCATGAAGCGTAGACTCGGCATCGGCATAGCCCTCTTGGGCGACCCTCGCCTTATTATCGTGGACGAGCCGACTGCTAACCTCGATCCTGCCGAGCGGGTTCGCTTTCGCAATCTGCTTTTCGAGTTGGCCGGTGATCGCGTGGTTATTCTGTCTACTCACATCATTGAGGATGTTAGCCAGATTTGCTCAGATTTGGCCGTTATTAATAACGGCACGCTCTTGTTCCGTGGCTCCCCTCAACAACTCATCTCTCAAGTCGAAGGGCAAGTTTGGACTGTTCCAGAGCGAGAATTGGAACCGGCACACTGTGCTTGTCTCATCTCTTCGAGATCGGCGGAAGATGGGATTGAACACCGCGTGTTTTCCAAAGAAAAGCCTACTCCTACATCTCGCATGGTCAACCCAACTTTGGAAGATGCTTATCTTTGGCTAGTTCAGCAGGAAAGCAAATTACAGGTTCGCTAGAATTGAGATGTCAACAAGGAAGTCATATAAGTGAGAGGCCGCATAACCACCGCATGAACCCGACCGCCCTATCAAGCGCACAAATCGGCGGCCACACGCGCTTTCAGTTAGCTTTCCAGCGAGGGCTATCTTCCCGCAACCGGGCGGCGGGTTATGCGAACCGTTAGGCCGTTATAGAAAATATCAAGTGGGTCAGAGTAAAGAAACCATGAACCATTCAACAAGACCACCTCCTTTTTAGTAATGGACATGTTCGCACAGTCGAAATTTTTCTGTTCAAAATTTACAAGTCATGGGAGAAATAAAAATGAAACGAACATCAAGAAAAACAAGAATGATAATGTCACTGCTCCTTTTGTTGTCGGTTTGTGTGCTGGTTGAAGCAAGTACGTATTCTAAACCAGCCTACTACGTTGATCCATTAAACCGTTTTACGATTCAAATAGAGCAGGGTTGGCAAGGTTATGCACCATCTGCTGATGCTCTGTTTGGTGTTACACTTTTGTACAACTACGACCCTGAGAACATACTGATGGATGAAACTCCACTGGACAGCAACGCTCTAAAAATACAAATAGGCGTAGGTGACTTGGAAGAAAACCAAACGTTTGATGCATGGCTAGATAAACGCATTGGTTTTGAAACCTCGTCAGCAATGAGCGGAATTGAAGATGCTTGGACCGCCACAGCACCAGAACCGTTTCAACTAGGAGATTATGAAGGGTTAGCCGTTTTGCTAACGGGAAAGTATCAACCATCCGTTATGGAAATCAATCTCAATGTTGGAAATGGAAAAGTGATGAGTATTGGTCTGACGCCAGCCGATTCCCCGGCCATAGGTGATGCGCTGAGAATGTTGTCAACTTTACAAATAACGCCATCTGATACTAAAAAACTTCAGCCTCCTAGGAGTACATCCTCCGTAATGTTCCCCGATGCGCTAGCAGGCGTAGTTGATCAAATACCTTCTTCTCCTTCTGTAATTTGCGATACATCTGGAGGTTCATACACAGGAAATGAGGCCAGCAATTCGCCTATAACGATTTGGATGCCTTTTGAAAATGGTCAGATTTGGCAAGTTGGAAATGTAGGTTCGTTCTATGGAAACTATATGCACTGTAACGCGAATAACGATTATTACGCGACAGATTGGACACGTGTGAATGGAAGTACTCAAGGCGCAAAAGTACTTCCAATAGCTGATGGCCAAATTTCTGATTATGACTCTCCTCCTTGTCCAACTACCGGGTATGGGTGCTATGTTCAAGTTGATCATGCCAACGGAACGGTTCGTACATTGTATGCGCATCTGCAATCAGTTTATCAAACATCAGGGAGTGTCAATCACTGGGAACCGATTGGCGAGGTTGGTGGCAGTGGTAGCGCTGGTGGAGCTTTTCACTTGCATTTGACTTTCAAGAGCAAGTCTAGTGGGATATACTATTCTCATTGCAATAAATCAGGTGGTTGTGATAATGGGGAAGATGCTCAGTCGCCTCAATCCTCCCGTCCAAGTCCAATGAAAACTGCGGGAGGTAATGTGCAGTTGGTAGATGGAGGTGTTTACACAAGCAACAATGAAGCTCCAGCAACTACACCCACGGCTACTGTCCCTGCGGCAACTTCTACCCCTAGACCCACATCTACACCGCTTCCGTGTTCTGCGCCGGCTTTACTATCACCCATTGATGGTTATTTATCGCCTGGCCAAGATATTGACTTCTCTTGGGAGAGTGTTACAGGTTGTAATTTCAGTGGGTATGATTTCAGGATCAAAGACACATCGAATATGGAAGTCGGCGGCACACTCATCGTAGATGACTGGGTAAACACCACTTCAACCAACGTATCCATCGCACCTGCCTGGAACGATCAAGATTTGTACTGGAGTGTCCGCGCGGCCAATGCCTACCATGCAGAGTGGGCGGTAGCCCATCGTTTTCGGGTACCTACTCGTTGTGTGGCACCAGCGTTATTGTTTCCACCGCACGAGTATCGTTGGCCACAGCCGACCATTCGATTCAGTTGGCAGCCATTGACAGATTGTTTATTCTCGGAGTACGAATTTTGCTACTTTGCAGGCGGCCCACCCCCCGGTGACATCTTATCTAACAGTGTGGATTGCCCTGGCATAAGTATACCTTCCAGCGATCCTTGGGTGTCTGTAACCATTCCCGAAGCGGCATATGATATGCCGTTATTCTGGTGGGTGAGAGCGCGAGCGGCAAGTCCTGATGATCTGGACGGAAATTGGTCGCCTGCGTGGCAATTCATGATCGATACATCTATCCGGCTCGTTTTCTTGCCTGCCATATTCAACGGAGATAGCGGCACACAGGCACCATCTTACGTAGACCCCTACCCGGGTCCTGAGAGTGAGGCTGCTGCGCCGTTAGCGCCCACGCCAAATCCATATCCTTGATCGAGGGTAGCGATAAACATTGGCATAATATCGGAACCCCTGGGCTAGTAGTCCCACTGGCCCAGGGAACCCTAATTATCTTTGAAAGAACAACATCACACGTAGTATGATATGCACTTTAAGGAGAACGCGAATTGTCTTTCTCATCGTTTCTATTCCGTATTACAACCTTAGTCGCATTGATCGTGCTTTCACTCTCCACATGGACGCCATTCTCAGAACCCGTATCAACAGCTGAAAGCGCCGCAGACTTTTATCCAAAGACGATCAAACTCCAAGAGAACAGCAAGATACCTTTGTCATTTATTCCGAATGTAGGGCAAATGACACCGCCCTGGCAATTTCAGGCTCAGGGTATTTCGGAAAAATTCTTTTTCTCATCCGATCATATTTTAATGTTGTCAGGAACATCCACTTTTCCATTTGCCTTGCATTTTCTGGGGGCTAGCCCTGATGTTGAAATAACAAGCGAGAATCGGATGCCGGGAATCATCAACTACTTCGTAGGGAATGATCCCTCCAGGTGGTATACAAATTTACCAACCTACACCAACATCATCTACCGCCAACTCTACCCTGGAATAGACTTGCGTTATGATGGTGAGCAAGGTTTTCTGAAGGGAACGTTCACTCTTGCAACAGGAAGCAACCCTGATGATATCCACTGGTGTTACGGTGGACAAACAAGCGTATCCATAAATGAAACGACCGGTGATTTGCTGGTAAAGCAACGCCATTCTGACTCGACCATAACATCATCGGTTGAAATCGAGTTGCTTCGAGAGAGTGCTCCACTCGCTTGGCAGGAGATTAATGGCAGGTGGATACTTATCCCCATCAAATACGTTCTCCTGGGGGATCATAACTGTTTATCTTCTCGGAAGATCGCAATTGGCTTCGATGTAGGTCAGTACGACCGATCTTACCCTCTGTTTATTGATCCGGTTCTGGAATTCAGCACTTATCTAGGTGGCACACATGATGATATCGGCCTTAGTATTGCTGTAGATAGTGTGGGGAATACATACGTCACAGGAACGACACAATCGAATGACTTCCCAGTTGCGATGGCTTGGCAACCCGATTATGGTGGTGGAACTTGTGCATATTTTCCTTGCTCAGATGCTTTTATCACCAAATTGAGTGCAGATGGGAGTACTGTACTTTACAGTACCTACCTGGGGGGAAGTGGTAGTGATGAGGGCTGGGATTTGTCGGTCAGTAGCAATGGAGATGTCTATGTCACCGGAGATACTTCATCTGTTGATTTTCCAACAGTCGAACCGTTTCAATCCGTTTTGGCTGGCGAGCGAGATGCATTTTTTGCGAAACTCGATGTTTGTGGGCGGTTAGTTTATAGTACCTACCTGGGGGGAACGGAGACAGATGTAGGAACTGGGATTCTCTACAGCGCAGGGAATATTTATATTGCAGGCGCTACATACTCTAGCAACTTTCCTACAGAAAACCCCTTTCAATCAGGATTAGCCGGGTGGAGTGATGCTTTTGTTGTGAATTTTAACGTTGACAGCACTACTATGCTCTATAGTACATATTTAGGTGGAAGTGATCAGGATTTTGCCTATCATCTCACAGTAGATGGTGATAATAGCGTTTATGTTACTGGTCCGACTCGTTCTAATGATTTTCCAACGGAGGAACCATTTCAAGCGGCTCGTAGTGGAGAGCAGGATGTTTTTGTGACAAAACTAAGCCAAGATGGTGCTACATTGATTTATAGCACTTATTTAGGGGGAAGCGAATGGGATGAGGGACACAGCATAGCCGTGGATACGAACGGCAATGCTTACATTGTGGGAAATACAATGTCGGCAGATTTCCCCCTCACTCAACCATTTCAATCTAGTAGAAAGGGATACTCAGATGCCTTTATATCTCGCATCAAAGCTGATGGAAGTGGTTTAGATTACAGCACTTACCTTGGCGGAGAAGAGGATGAAATTGGTTGGGATATCAAGGTAGATGACAAAGAAAATGTTTACGTTGTTGGAAAAACCTTTTCACTCGATTTTCCAGTAGCACATCCTTTGCAAGGATTTAACAGCGATGGATGTCTCTCGGGTTCCTGTAGTGATGCTTTCGCGGTCAAATTAAAGGCGGACGGCCAATCACTGCTTTTCAGTACGTTTTTTGGCGGTAGTGATTCTGAAGACGCTCGCGGTATTGCTGTTGACAGTGAAGGCGATATCTATATCACAGGACGTACCTGGTCAATTGATTTTCCTGTTATCAATGCCTTTCAACCCGAATGGAATGAGGGCTATGGTTGTGTTCACAACTTCTGTCCAGACGGGTTTGTCAGCAAAATAGCGCTTACGCCAAGTACATCGGGGGTAGATACATACGTTCAAGCTCCCGCATGGGTAGGTGGCGAGCCAGGAATGGCCGCCATGCTACCCATTCAATATGGTAATAACGGAGCGAGCGACGCGCTTTCGGTCACAATTACAGCTACAATGAATGTGAGCCTGACTTATCTAAGTGATTCTTCGGGTATCACTCCAACTGTGATCGGAAATTCGTTAGTATGGAGCTTGCCTGATCTGGTGTTTCTGGAGACTCATACATTTTCGCTTGTTACTAAGCTGCCTGCCGATGCAGTCTATGGCGATCTATATGAGATAACCATAGTTATTGGTTCAGCGGTTCCTGATGCTTTTCCTGATGACAATATTGCGAATAGTGCAGTGATGGCGGCAAGAAGGATTTTTCTCCCGTGGATAACCAAATGAATTCCTTCCAAACATAAAAACGGCCTAACCCAGGCTGTAGCTGACCGGGGCTATGCCCCGAAGGTAAGCGGCGCGATTTTTGATAATTTGGCCTGGGGCAAAGTTTCATCAGGATCAAACCCGCCCCGGCAGCTAAGCCAACCGTTAGAATGCAGGGTTTTTCCGAACCTTTGAAATTCTTGGGAACGTTGTGATGTCGTCTCGCCGGCGATGGCGCGGTATGAGGATGGTGTGTTGTCAACGATGGCGCGGTACAAGGATGGCGTCTTGCAAGCAGTGGCGCGGTATGAGGATGGTGTGTTGTAAACAATGGCACGGTACAAGGATGGCGTCTTGCAAGCAGTGGCGCGGAATGAGGCTGGTGTGTTGCCAATCAAGTCCTGCCCGCTCCCGAGGCTGATGAGGCGTCTGGTGGTTGGTTCCGTTTCCGTCCTG
>DAOTZN010000034.1:0-4632 GCA_034434095.1 Anaerolineales bacterium | reverse complement strand
TTTACCGTGCTCACTCAGCAAGATTTTCTGGATACCGCCAAGGTGATTACCAACGTGTTGACCATCTTTTTAGGTGGGATCGCGGCCATTTCCTTGCTGGTAGGTGGTATCGGCATCATGAACATCATGCTGGTTTCGGTGACCGAACGCACGCGCGAAATTGGGTTGCGCAAAGCCTTGGGTGCTCGCAAGAGCGATATCCTGATTCAGTTTTTGGCCGAATCTTCAGTGCTCAGCTTGGTGGGCGGCATCATTGGTATCTTGTTGGGTTGGGGTATTGCTGTGGCCGTGGGACAAATTGCGGCTGCTAACGACGCCCCCATCGATCCAACCATCGGACTGGATGTGATTTTGATTGCTACGCTGTTTTCTACGGCGGTGGGGCTGTTCTTTGGCTTGTATCCTGCCAATCGGGCGGCCAATCTTGAGCCGGTAGAAGCATTGCGCTACGAATAAATCTTCCCATTGCTTGTTGGGGTGACCGGCTTGGTTGCCCCAACAGGCCATGACTTTGTACGTGGCACAGGCCGTAAAACCGTTTTTTATGGGCAGGCATGAGGAGACCTTACGATGAAAATTGCACTTGGCGCTGACGAACGCTTGCCGGTCGTCGAAACGATTATGCGGGTTTTGGAGGCGCGCGGTCATAGCCTCCGCTGGTATGGCCCTGGAGCCGGAGAAACCTTCCCATGGCCGCAGGTGGCGCGGCAGGTGGCTGAGGATGTGGCCGCCGGACGAGTGGATGAAGGCATTCTGTTGTGCTGGACGGGCACCGGGGTGAGCATTGCTGCTAACAAGGTGCCTGGCGTCCGGGCGGCGCTGTGTGGGGACGCGGAAACCGCTCGTGGTGCCCGCTTATGGAACAACGCCAATGTGCTGTGCCTTTCCATGCGCTTGACTAAGGACGCACTGGCGAAGGAGATTTTGCAGGCCTGGTTTGAGACCTCCTATCAGCCGAACCCTACAGATGATGCCTGCCTGGCGTTGATTGAATCTCTGGATCGTGAGCGCTTAACCGTCGGACGGGGGGAGGGCACCCACCCCCAAGGCGGTGCGTAACCTTTGATAGCGGGCATCACCCAAAAGGTGGCGTAATTCCGGGGCGAAGGTTTCCACCAGGGGGTGTGGCGTTTCAGCGGGGCGTAGACAACTTCCGGGTTCATCCAATAATGAACGGGTGTCATCAAGCGTGATTTCACCGCGTTCGTTCAAATCCAGCGGGTGCAAGATGCAATAAAAGGGCTTGAAGCGCCAGGGGTGCATGCCCAGCGCTTCTCCGGCTACCTGCAGGGCGCATTTGTAATCTGCACGCAGAAAAATGCAGGCCGTGCCACCGTAGTGGGCCGGGGCTTTGACCACCTGGCTGTGTACCACTTCCTTGCTGGGGGTAAAGGGATCGGGCTCACGTTCGTCGGTGAACCACATTTGTGGGTCGCGCGCGGCTGGGGGCATGTGGGGCGCAATTTGTTCGGCATGTGCCAGGATGTCTTGTACTTCGGCACGGTCGGCCCACACGCCATACAGGCAGCAGGCTGCGCGGCATTCTGACAGGCGGCAGCGGCGCATGGGTTCAGAGGCGAGTAGACGAGGGCTGTATTCCATGGCGCGCATTGTATCACGATTCGAATTTGGGGTGCCAAACCCTACCCCTCCTCATGCAGACAAGTACAAAATTCCAAGAAATTTGTACTTGACAAATATAGAACATTTGTGCTATAACATGGTTGCCATTGCAATGCTTTGAAACGAACGTTTCAGGTGCCTGTGTCCCGCTGATTTACGGTACACCATCCATCCCGATGAGGATGGAAAAATCTTGTCTATTTGGAGGTGTGTTATGAACCGCGCTTTACCCCTTTCTCTCAAGGGCATTCGTATGCAGCGTGGCATGTTGTTTGGTACGCTCATTGTGGCCGCCTTGCTGGCTTTTGAGATTTTCAACTTTGGTACGACCGAATTTGCGTTAGGAGATTTGTTAGGTGATCTGACTTTTCTAGGGGTACGGTGGGCCAGTATTTTGGCAATTGCCTTCTGCGGTATAGATTTTGCCGGTATTGCTCGCATCTTCACCCCAGAAGAAGGCATGGATGAGCCAACAGAGGTATGGTATTTGTTTGGTGCCTGGCTACTGGCCGCGGCAATGAATGCGATGCTCACTTGGTGGGGCGTTTCGATTGCCATTCTTAACCATGAAACCCTGGGAAATGCTGTGGTGGCTCGCGAAACATTGCTCAAAGTTGTGCCCATCTTCGTTGCCATCATGGTGTGGCTAATCCGTGTGTTGATTATTGGCACCTTTTCAGTGGCTGGTGACCGGATTTTCTCCCAACTGGATCAATCTCGTGCCCCTTCGGTAGCCAAATCTGTTGCTTCTCGGTCAACCTACCATCCGAAACCCACATCCACCTCGCGACCTGCCACGGCAACCTCGTTCCGTCCGGCGCCTAAAAGTGTTCGTCGAGTCCAGTATTCTCAGTATCATGAAGAACCGGAATACGCACCCCTTGAGAGCGGATATACCCGCCCGGAACCAACCTACCATCCCGTTTCTATGAGCGCACCGGAAAATGGTAGGGGATATCCCCGACGATAATCATGTACGATTCCTGGTACCCCGAAGATGAGGAAGTGTATCTTTATGAGGAATCTGACCCTGAGGTAGAAGAATTTTGGGTCTATTCCGAAGAAGATACGCTTCCTCCCTACTTTTGGCAAGCACCAACCTCCCGCGATGAACCTGGATCGGGAGGTTGTTTTCTGCCCATGTTGATTGCCCCATTGTTGGTGGTGCTCCTTGGGAGTTTGTTTGCCGCGTGGGTACAATCTGTGATCAGCGTGCCGGCGGCACAGGCCGCGCGCCGGGCGGAAGTGGCTGCCCCCGCAGCCCCAACGCCAGAAGCACACGCAGTCTCGGAAAGTGAACCTGAGGGCAAGGGAAAACTGGCGTCTTTTTTTACGCCCTCGGTGCAATACTGGCGTAAAGATATCCTGCGCTGGGCGCGACAGTGGCAAATAGACCCAAATTTGGTAGCCACTGTGATGCAAATCGAGTCATGTGGCAACCCGGAGGTGGTTTCGCGCGCCGGTGCAATCGGGTTGTTTCAGGTAATGCCATTTCACTTCAAGACTGACGATAATCCTTACGACCCGGATACCAATGCGGCGCGCGGTCTGGCTTATCTGCGGCGCTCATTGGATGCTTTCGGGCAAAATGAACGTCTGGCACTAGCCGGTTACAATGGTGGCATTGGGGGCGCCAGCCGGGCAGAAGCGTTGTGGTCGGCAGAAACGGTGCGGTATGCTTATTGGGGGAGTGGCATTTATGCTGATGCGCGTCAAGGGAAGAAAAACAGCGCCCGCCTGCAAGAATGGTTAAACGCAGGGGGCGCCAGTTTGTGTGCCCAGGCCGAGAGTGTCATAGGGAAATAGATTTGTGGGGCACAATCCTGAAAGGTATTACCTTAAATAACTTGGGGTCTCTTAGCGGTTTTTACCACAAAGGCACGAAGACACAAAGCCTTTAACCTTTCCTTCGTGCCTTTGTGGCTTCGTGGTGACATTTTTATTGCCCCTATGGTCAGTCTCCCCCTATTTTTTGAGCAGATATCCTGAAAGTATCTCGTTGGACTAAAGCCCTGCCTCAGTTCGTGAAAGGGGTAGCGGAGGGTATTGTCCTCCGCTACCCCTCCAGCCCGAAGGGCTTCCACAGGGAGGGGTGTTCCCCTACGCATGGCAATCGCGATGGTCTCGCGGAATCCACACGGTGAAGGTCGTTCCCTCCCCAGGTTTTGAATCTACATCAATGTGTCCGTTGTGTGCGTGTACAATCCAATAGACAATGGAAAGCCCCAGCCCAAAACCTTGCCCTTCCTTGCTGCGCGTGCGTGCTTTTTCGGCGCGGTAAAAACGTTCGAAGATGTGGGGCAAATCTTCCTTACGAATGCCTGGCCCGGTATCGGCAATACGCAAAAAAGCCTGGCCTTCTTGTTGTCCCAGGCCAATGTATACCTTGCCGCCTTTGGGGGTATAGCGGATAGCGTTGCTAACCAGGTTGACCAATACCTGTTTGAGCCGATCACGGTCGGCACACACCTGCACCTGATCGAATTCACTTACCTCCAAACTGACTTGCCCCTGGGCCAGCACGCTCAATTCTCCTAACACTTCCAGCACCAGGGCATCCAACTCTACGATGTCGCGCGTCAACGGTAGGTTGCCGCTCTCGGCGCGGGATAAGGTGAGCAAATCGTTGACGAGCCTGGACAGGCGGTCTACTTCTTTTTCGATGCTATCAATGGACTCCAGGTCTTGAGATGGGACATGCCGCAACAAGGCGGCATTGCCCTTGATCACCGTTAAAGGCGTGCGCAACTCATGACTGACATCGGCCAGAAAACGCCGTTGCGAGGCAAAAAGTTGCTCTAAGCGCTCCAGGGTTTGGTTGAAAGCCGCAATTAATTGCCCGATTTCGTCGTTCTCGGATAGCCCGTGGCGCGGAATGCGCCGCGAAAGATCATCGGCACGCGTGATTTGCAACGCCACGTTGGTTACCTCTCTGATGGGGTCCAACATGCGTTGCGTAGCCCACCATACTATGGCCCCGACCAAAACAAAAGTGGCCGCGTTCCATAC
>DAOTZN010000033.1:0-17011 GCA_034434095.1 Anaerolineales bacterium | reverse complement strand
ATCACATCGAAGATTTTATGGAAAACTTGACCTCCGGCATTATCCTCCCAGAAGAAATTCTCATCATCTTGTTGCTCCTGGCATCTGTTGTTGCTATTTTTGCCGAGCGTTGGCGTGTGCCCTATACCGTCGGACTGGTGCTGATTGGCCTGACGCTTACCTTGATGCCAACCCTGCACGTAGAAATTGACCCGGAAATCATTCTCTACCTCCTGGTTCCGCCGCTCATTTTTGAAGCCGCCTTTCACATCCGCAAAGAAGACCTGCAACGCAACTGGACACTCATTGCCTTACTGGCGATTCCAGGAGTGATTGTCAATATGCTGTTAGTGGCTGGCATTGTCTCTTGGGGGGCTGGGATTGCCTTTGACGCTGCGCTCGTTTTTGGTGCCCTCATCGCCGCGACCGACCCGGTGGCAGTGGTTGCCTTATTCCGTAAATTGGGGGCTCCTAAGCGTCTGCAAGTTATCCTGGAGGGGGAAAGCCTGTTCAATGATGGCTCAGCCATTGTCTTGTTTGGTTTGATGCTGACGGCTTTGCGCACCGATTCCTTTAACCTCATCGATGGATTTGCCGGCTTCTTACGTGTGGGCGGCGGTGGCGTAATGTTGGGTGCGGTGTTGGGATTGGTTGTTTCCCAACTCATTCGCAACGTGGATAACCCCATGGTCGAGAACACCCTAATCTCCGTATTGGCTTTTGGGGCTTACCTGGTGGGGGAACTCTTGCACGTTAGTGGCGTGTTGGCAGTGGTAGCCGCCGGTCTGGTCAACGGCAACGTAGGGCCACGCGGTATGTCCGCCACCACGCGCGTGGTCGTCGCCAACTTTTGGGAATACGCGGCCTTTATTGCCAACTCATTGGTCTTCCTTTTCATTGGGTTAACGATTGACATTTCTTTGTTGATTGAAAACTGGCAATCCATCCTGTTTGCCATCGTGGGTACCCTGGTTGCCCGTGCTGCTGGGGTGTACTTTTTTTCACTTTTCAGCGATGTCCCCTGGAATTGGCGGCATATCTTGTACTGGGGCGGCCTGCGCGGTGCGATTTCGCTGGCATTGGTCTTGAGCCTGCCGGCCATCCCTGGTCTGCCGTTGGAACGCTTGCAAGCCATGGCTTTTGGTGTGGTGTTGTTCACCTTGGTGGTGCAAGGGTTTTCTATGGAGCGGTTGACCAAATGGCTGAAATTGGTGCCCTATTCTGAGTGGCGTGATGAGTACAAGCGCCGTCACGCACGCTACGTTGCTGCCCAGCACTCGCACGAGTACTTGCAGCGACTGGCACAGAGGGGCGGACTTTCTCCTTACACCTGGGCTCATATCTCGCCAATGTTGAAAAGACAAAGTGACGCACTGCGTGAAGCCATCGCCGAAGTGTTCAAGGCCGACCCGACTATCGAAGCAGATGAACTGGATTACGCCCGTCGGGAAGTCTTACGCGTCCAGCGCAACGTTCTGCTAGACTTGTTCCACGATGGCGTGATTTCAGAAGAAACCTATACCGAATTGGTAGGTGAAATTGACCATGCCCTGACTACCGAAGCCAGCGCCACTCACCTGTTATATGGTGCTCAAACTGCCGAAAAAATTGACCGTCTGATGCTGGCCATTGTACAGCCCAAAGATGTGGAAGCCATTACAGCCGCGCTCTTGAAACTCGGCGTCTCCCTGGGACGTCTGCCCAGCAAAGGTAACTTTCTGCAAAACAATAACGTGACCCTGTTGATTGGTTTCCCCAAAACCATGGAAGGCCAGGTTTTGAACGTGCTACGCCGCCATGCTCGCCGTCGTGCCATGTTAGCGCCCAAGGCAACCACTCCGCGGGGCTTCCCCTGGCGTTCGAAGCGTATTCGTGTGGGTGGGGCCGTAATCTTCCTGTTGGAAGTTGAGGAATACCATGAACTCTGAAGCCCCAAAACTACTCTTTGCCATTGTCTCCGACCAATACAAAAAAGAAGTGTTGCAAGCGCTGATACAGGCCGGCTTTCAGTGTATAGAAATCGGCACCAGCAGCGGCTGGTTCAGCACCGGATTTTCCACCTTCAACGTAATTGCGCCCGCCGGACGTGTAGCGGATGCCATTGACATTGTAGAAAACACCTGCTCCCCCTCTCCCGACCCCCAAAAAAAACGTGCGGTGATTTATGTTTTGCCGCTAGACGAGGCCGGAGAACTCCAGGCAGAAGAAGTTTGAAATCAGCAACCCAAAATTATGAAACTCCTGGTTCTATTTCCCCCCGAAGGCCAAAAAGCGAACATTTCGGCAGCACTGCTCCAGGCTGGTTATCGCATAACCACCATCTCCTCACAGCTTAACCCCCTCAGCCGTCATACCGACATTCTTATGATTGGCCTGGATGAATCGCAAGTTCCTAAGGCGCTGGAGGTTAGCCGGCACGCTTTGCAAGCCAACGCCTCGCTACGGTATTTGGTCTTGCATGTTAACCGCTTTGATGTCCTCTAACCCCGATACTTTACCTCCTTATGATATGATTTCAACGTCCGAAAATCCTCTGAGCGAGAGAGAAGTAGAAATTTTACGTTTATTGGCCACCGGTGCCACCAACAAACAAATTGCTCATCAGTTGGTTATCAGCCCGAACACGGTCAAAGTACATCTACGCAACATTTACGCCAAAATTGAAGTGAGTTCTCGCACCGAAGCCAGCATGTGGGCAGTGCAAAATGGTTTGCTAGAAGGTTTCCCCCTTTCTTCTGAAACAAAGACGGAAGAAACGCCCTCAGAGGACGCGGTGCCCCAAGAAATTTCCTTCGCCCCCCAGGAAACCACAACCCAACGTCCCCTCAGGTGGGTCGCGTTTACCCTGATGATTTCCCTGGCCCTAATCGCCGCGCTCTTACTGGCGCGCAATATCCTGCGGCCGGCGCCCACACCCACCCTGGCGGTTGACGTCCTCGATGGCGGAAAACTTTCTCGCTGGCAAACCGCCCTCGATTTGCCACAGGCCGTTTCAGACGCATCCGCCGCGGCCTACGACGGCGCACTCTACCTGTTTGGTGGGCAAGGCGAAAACGGTCTCACAGCACACGCCTGGCGTTTCGTTGCGCAACAGGCACGGTGGGAACCCTTACCCGATAAACCTACGCCCGTCAGCGAAGTCAACGCGGTTCTCTTAGGAGAAAAAATTTACCTGCCGGGTGGGCGTACCGCCTCGGGAGAACTGACCGCAACCCTGGAAATCTACGACCCCCGTCAAGGCAAGTGGTTGCAGGGTGCGCCCTTGCCTGCCCCTCGCACCGCCATGGCCGCGGCCGCCTTTGAGGGGCGTCTGTACCTGTTTGGCGGCTGGGATGGGAGCGAGTACACCACCGACGTATGGGTTTACGACCCGCAGGGTGACTATTGGGAAACGCGCACCCCCCTCGAAATCCCGCGTGCCTGGGCTCTGGCAGCCGCTACCGATACCGGCATCCACCTTCTGGGCGGTGAAAATGCCACCGGCGGGTTAGATAGTCACCTGATTTACGCCCCGGCGCGTGAAAATACCCCCGAAGGCCCTTGGCGTACGGGGCTATCTCTGCCCCAACCGGTGCGCCGACCAGTCGGCGCCGAACTGGCCGGGTTGGTGTACGTACTCGATCTGCAAACTTCCTCGCCCCAAGGTTGGGTGTACTACGAAAACCAAGAGACCTGGAACGCCATGGAGACTTTGCCAGAGGACCTACCTCCCGGTGCAATTGTTGTCCCATTGGATACCTACTTGCACTTTCTGGGGGGACGTGATTCCCAGGTGTTAGCAACGCACTGGATGTACCAGGCCATTTACATCACCTCTATCCCCGTCATCTTGCAGTGATGCATTTCCCGTAACACAAAACAGCCCATCCTTTGGATGGGCTGTTTCATATTCAGTAGGGCGGGTGGGAGTCGAACCCACACGAGGTTGCCCTCAGTGGATTTTAAGTCCACGGCGTCTGCCATTCCGCCACCGCCCCAAGGGGTATGCTACTGCCTGTATTCTACCCGTTCCAGCGTATAGGTCAAGGGTATTTTAGATTTATCTCTCGTATCCTCTCAATAAGTTGGGGGCTCTGAGGCAGGACTTCCATGCGAGGCATCATTATTTCTGCTGCCTGCGCTGACGTGCCTTGTACCACACCGCGTAACGCGAAGTCAGGTGTACCCAGGGCATAGAGAGCGTCAACGGGCCGTTTTCGGCCTGCTGAATGGCCTGGCGCAGGCTCTCCCCATCGTGAAAATCGGGTAATACCAGGGTGGCGCGCCCCACCTCAAAAGCGGCATGGGCGTCCGAGCCGACCGTGCCGAAGATGCCGTGCCGCTGCGCAAAGCGTTGTGCCTGGCTGTTGAAGCCCGGCCACATGCAGCGGGCGTTGAAGGTTTCTATCGCGTCCACCAACGGCAAGATTTCCAGCAAATCGGGTGGCGCCCAATGGCCGTTACGGAATTTGTCGAAGGGATGTGAAACGCTGATGAATGCCCCTTGCGCTCGCAAGCGGGCAATCGTTTCTTGCGGAGATAACCCGGCCGGAATTTCCTCCTGCACATAAGCCGCCAGGAGTTCCCCTTGGGTGGTCATAATTTCTTCACCAATGACCACCCGCTGCGGGTCAATGGCCTGACAGGCCCGCGCGCCGGCAATCGTATTGTGGTCGGTGACAATCAAGCGGTCAATGCCTTTGCGGCGTGCCGCGGCAACCAGTTGCTCCGGGCGCGTCAGACTGTCTTTGGAAAAGATGGTATGACAGTGAAATTCGGTGTTCAGCGTTGGCCTGTCTTTCATTGCGTTCTCATCACGGTTTACGGCGTGGAAAGGCACCGCAAAGAAAAAATCTTTGCGCCCTTTGCGGCGCCTTTATTCCTGCTTGATATCAGATCCCTGCTTCATGCCCAGCAAATCGCGCGAGAACAACCAGGTCAGCAGCCCTAACAGAACGCCAAACCACAGGGTAGCAAAGCGAATCAACAGGGTAGCGGTGGTCGCGGTTTCTTGTGAAGTGCCCAGCAACAGGATGAGCATGCCCACAATGGAGGCTTCTGCAGCACCTAATCCACCGGGCAATGTGGAAGCCGCCCCAATTACGGTGGAAAAGGCCAGCGTAAACACGGCCAGCGAAAGGGTGTGGGCATCGGCGGGCAACCCTAGCCCGTGTAAAATCACGAAAAAGCCAACCCCCTCGCCCAGCCAGGAGAGCATGCCCAGCGCTACGGCGAACAGGGTGGCTTGCGGGCGAAAGAGCGTGAAACTGCCCTCATAAAATTCGCGCAGATGGTGCACAAAGCGCTTTACCAGCGGCAAACGCTCCCCAACATCCAGCAGCGCTTCGGCCAGCGGACGAATTTGGGAGATGACGATGACGCCCAATAAGGCCGTTAGCACAAAGACGAAGCCCGGCCAATACTGAGGGTAGGCAATTACCCCCAGCGTAGAGAGCAGCAACACGGCCAAACCATCGCTGATGCGCTCCGCAACCACGACGGCGATGCCACGCGCGGTAGGAATGCCGCTTTTCTGCTCAATCCACACGCCTTTGAGCGCTTCGCCCGCCTTTCCTGGGGTGACTGCCAATGGGAAACCGGCCACGAAAAGCCGGAAACTCTCCCGCAGCGGTAAGCGGGCTTCGATTTGGTGCAGGTAATAGTGAAATTTGAAGCCCCGCAGGACGTAGTTGAACAACGTCAACGCCAGTACTATGGGCAGGTATGCCCAGTGGAAGGCGCGTACTTGGGCGCCCATTTGCTGCACGTCGGAGAGCAGCGTCAAGGCCAGAATGACCAGAAAGCCAAACAGCAAGCCATACAGCAGACGGCGGAGCGGAAAGGCAGTAGGCTTCACGGATGGGGGATTGACCGACATCCGTTCAGTCTTCTGTGTTGAGTCCATACACGTGGCTCACGGGCACGGTAAAAAGAAAACCGGTGTAAGGTTGGTTTAAGTCACCGAGTTCCGCTTGGGTGGCAGCGACCAGTTTTTGCACCATTTCTTCCCCTTCGACCACGCTAAACAGGGTGCGATGACGCTCTTCCCGCCCTGCCAGCAATGACCGCATGGAGGGAATCAGCGGAATATCATCGCGCTGCGCTTTCTTTTTCATACGTGCCAGACCGGTACTATCTAAAATAGTCACACCACGTGCCCCGGCAGCCTCCCAGGCGTCCAACACCGGATTGCACTGGTCAGGGTCATCTACAATGAGCACTACCATGTAGTACATTTTTTCACCTCTTGGTTTGTGTAATCAAGCCTATGCTTTTTGTGGTTGACGAAAAGACAGCCGCAGGAAAATGGGCGTTGCCAGGGTGGTGATGATGACAATGCCTACTACAACAGCGAAAATTTGCGGAGAAATGATACCGCTGTTAATGCCATCGTTGGCGATAATCAGGCCGACCTCCCCACGCGACATCATACCCAAACCTAATTGCAAGGCCTCGCGGCGATTCAGCCCCCCCCAATAACTAGCCAGGCCGGAGCCTAAAACTTTCCCGATTACCGCGCCAATGGTCAATACGATTAAGAGCCAGACCACGCTGCTATCAATCAAGCGCGCATTGGCAGATAGCCCTACGGAGACAAAGAAGACGGGCACAAAGATGCCGTATGCTACCGAACTAAATTGTTCTTTGATACGCTCCTTGAGCGGTGAGCGAGATAGCACCAACCCGGCTAAAAAGGCACCGGTAATGGGGGCCATGTGCCCAACCGTTTCGGCTGCCCAAGCATACCCCAGCATAACCACAAACACGAAAGCCAGCAAGCCACGGCTAATAGGGAGCCGTTCAATCCGCGTAATGAGTTTGGGAAGCACTATCAGCCCAAATAGCCCAAACACGCTCAAAAAGAGCACCATCCGACCAATCAGAATGAGAATGCTCAATGCTCCGCCTTCTCCGGACGATTCAACCACCGCGAAAAAGATTGAAATGCCCAAAATCACCAGCACATCGTCCAAAACCGCGGAGCCAAGCAGACCAAATCCAACCCGTGTGCGCAAGTAGCCCAGTTCAATCAAGGTTTGGGCGGATATGCTAACGCTGGTAGCCGAGAGAATCAGGCCTACAAAAATGGCACGGTCAATGGGGTAATTAAACGCCAACATACTGACGATGCCCAAAAAGAGCGGTAACGCCACGCCGATGACGCCGGAGAGAACAGACACCTTACCCGATTTGAGTAAGTCAGAAAGGTGCAATTCCAGACCGGCGATAAACATCAGCAAGAGCACGCCGATTTCGGCAAAATGTTGGAGTTCTACCTGCAGTAATGTAGCGTGACTTGCAAAGACATTCCATTGCAGGAAATAGAGCACAGATGGCCCTAGAATTAATCCTGCCAGCAACTCGCCTAACACTGCTGGTTGATTGAGGCGTACACTGATGTAACCTCCCGCCTTGGAAAAAGTAATCACCAAGGCCAATGCTAACCCAAAGGCAAGAAAAGAGGCGGTATCTGCGCCTCCTGCTGTAGATATGGAGAAAAACGAGGAAAACGTCATATTTTTAGAGCCAAGATGGGAAAAAATAGGCTGTCGGACTTTAGACGCAAAATCTTACAGCCTATTTGAGCAATTTGTTTTTGACTTCAGGATTGTTTGCCGCGCTTAAACATGCCGGCCAATCCGAGGCCCAGCACGGTCAGGATGGTTAGCCCGGCGACTGCCTGTGCTACGGTTTTGGGTTCGGTGCCAGGCATGACCACCTGTCCATCGCCGTACTCCCTGAACAACGCGCCCCACTTGGTTTGCAGGGCTGCTTCCACCCGTGGTCGTCCTACAAAGGGATACCAGTATACGTTGTGATAGAAATTGCTGGCGAAGTAACTCCACGGCACCAGCGGCGACTGGAGCAGCGGCTTCTCTAGCGGTTTCAACGGCCCGTGGTAAATGGCCTTTTGGCCGCGGCTGGCAAATGTGTCTTCTTGGACGAAATGCCAGGGCAATTCTTGTTCGATGTCGTAACCCACAATTTCAATTTGCCGCGGGTCGCCCACCCCCAGTTCAAGTTCGTGCGCCTTGCGGATGAACCGGATACTCATCGGGTCAAAGCCCTGGAGTTTCGCAGATACCGCGTCGATAGCGACCTGATCTGCCGAGGCGAGCAAGATGTCTTTCTCGTGCCAGCGCATGGCGCGTGGACCGGGGCCATCGCCTGCGAAGGTGCCGTCCATCACGGCGAACAACCCGGGGTGGATTTCCTGTTGAATGGTGAGCAGGTCTACCAGCGTATCGTGGATGACCGCGTGCGTCCAGTGGCGGTTGCGATGTAGCAGGCCGCCAAAGGCGTTTTTCATCGCACCGGTGATGGTGGTAAAAACATGCGTTTTTACAGTAGGCAGGTGCACCATGTTCATCCCAACCAGCGCTTTGGGGATGAACACCCCTTGTGGATAGACCTTATCCAGAACCAGGAAGGGGCGGCTCTTGGGGGTGTACTCAATCCATTCAAAATCCTGGTTGTACAGGTACAGGCAGGGGACGTCATACTTATCGGTGACAAAACGGTGTTTATTGTTGCGCTCTCCGTCTTCCGTGTTGACTACGACGGTGTCATTGTGCACGCCTACCAGGTCGTTGTAGCCCGCATTTTGCAACGCGCGGATTACGCCCTCCAACTGCCAGGGCGTGGTGGAGCAAGCCGGATACCAGGTTTGCCACGAGATGTTGATTTTCAGGCCGGTTTTGTTGTCCTTGGGGAGAACAGTTTCAAAATCGGCTAATTTCATCAGTTTTTCGATATCATCCAGCACGGTTGCCGGACTGGTTTTCAGTACGGCGACCTTGCCTTTGCCGGGGAAATTACTCATCGGGGAACCTCCTTAACAAAAATGGGACGTATTGCGCTTTCTCAACAAGAATGCCCTGCAAGTCAGCGTTTTTCTGTGTTTGTCGCCTAACGGGGACTTCACTTGCGCTGCCGGCGGGAGCGGCGCGCTTTGTGTGTGCTTGGCTGGGCGGCCAGTGCCTTGAGTTTACGCACTTCGTTGGCCGTAAGATGACGCCACTCTCTAGGTCTCATGGCCCCTAAAGTTAGCGAACCAATGCGCACGCGTTTTAGACGCAATACCGGCAGCCCCACGCGAGCACACATGTCACGAATTTGGTGATTCCGTCCCTCGGTTAACACAATGGTCAATTGTGTACCCTTGCCGGGGATGTTATTACCTACCATTACTTTTGCCGGCGCGGTGCGATAGCCATCTTCCAGGACGACACCGCGACGCAAAATAGCCAGTTGTTCTTCGTCTGGTGCACGTCCAACCAACACCAGGTATTCCTTCTCGTGTTGGTAACGCGGGTGGGTGAGTTTGTTGGTCAATTCGCCGTCATTTGTCAACAGAATGAGACCCTCGCTGTCGTAATCCAAACGGCCAACAGGATAAAGGTGCCCTGGGAGGGGCACCAGATCGCGCACCGTGGGACGCGCGGCCTCATCCTGAGTCGTGCTCAACACCCGGCGTGGTTTGTAGAGCGCAATGTAAATTTTTTCATCTTCGGTGAGACGAATTTCGCGTCCATCTACGGTGACGCGGTCGCGTTGTGGGTCCACTTTTTGACCGGGCACGGCAATTTTGCCATTTACGCTCACCCGCCCCTGGACGATCAGGTCGTCACAGGCGCGGCGCGAACCCAACCCAGCGCGAGAAAGGAGTTTTTGTAATCGTTCTTCCATGAGTAGTCAGTTAGTCGGATTGTAGGGGCGAAATATTTTTCGCCGGTGGTAGGGGCGAAACGTTTTTCGCTCCTCTTGCCTTGTTGAAAATCAACCTTTGAGCAGGGCGTCTGAGGATGTTTCGCCGTCTTCTTCGGGTTGCAGGTTGAGGGGAGGAAGTTCTTCCAGGCTGTTCAGGCCAAAATGACGCAAGAAATCGGTGGTGGTGCCATAAAGAATCGGACGCCCTGGCCCCTCGGCGCGTCCGACTTCCTCAACCAGCCCTTTGCTCAGCAGGTTCTTCATCACCCCGTCGCTGTTGACACCGCGGATAGCGTTGATCTGTGGTCGGGTGATGGGTTGTTGATAGGCGATAATGGCCAGTGTTTCCAGGGCTGCACTACTCAGTGTGTCGGTAGCCTCCAGCCCCAGCAGACGTTCGACCCACGGAGCAGCCTCCGGGGCAGTAGTCAATTGATAACGTCCCTTGTGCTCCTGCAAGCGAATGCCGCGCCCTTGCAGCGATTCGCCGTAAGCGGTTAGTGCAGTGTGCACTTCCCTGGTCGGGATGTCTAGCGCCGCGGCAAGTTGTTGTGGGCTGAGCGCCTCGGGCGCGACAAACAGCAAGGCTTCCAGGCGGGCCAACAAAGGAAATTCGGGGAATTCTATAGAGAAAGAAGTCATGCTATAATTCGACACTTGTGAGCGCCGGTATCACCGGCAGATCAGATAGTTTGCTTACTGCGTATAGCCAAAAGATTTTCACTTTTGGGAGTCCAACAACAAAATGGCAGGCAAAAAAACATTATACCATTGGCTGCTGCTTGGAATGTTGATTTTCATCCTGACCGCCTGTGCCGCACCGCAGGCGCAAACGCAAACCCTGAAAATCACCGTGCTGGCCGATGGTCAACAACACGAAGTACAACTTACCCCCGGCAGCAGTGTGCAACAGGCCCTTGACGCCGCCGGCATCACCCTGGGCGATCTCGATCGCCTCGAGCCGCCGGCCTTTACCGTGTTACGCGAACCAACGCAAGTGCGCGTTGTGCGTGTGCGCGAAGAATTTGATATCGTCCAGCAAACCATCCCCTTTGAACAGCAGACCATCCGCAGTGAAGCCCTGCCCGAAGGCGAAACCCGTCTTCTCCAGGCCGGAGAAAACGGCTTGCAGGAAGTCACCATCCACCACCTGTACGAAGATGGGCAGGAGATTTCCCGCCAGGAAGTGAGTATCAACGTGCTGCGTGCACCCAAACCCGAAATTGTCATGCTGGGCAGTCAAGTGGTTTCCGAGCGTCGTCAAATCCCCGGCACACTGCTCTACCTGGATGCCGGCAATGTATGGCAAATTGGGGGTGATACCGCCAACCGCGCCCCCATCCTGACCCTGGGTGACCTGGATGGGCGCGTCTTCTCCCTTTCTCCGGACGGTAAGTGGCTGCTCTTTACCCGTCAGGCGCAGGATGACGAAAACATCAACACCCTGTGGGCTGCCAAACTCACCGAAGAGCCGCCCCTACTCATTG
Source organism: Anaerolineales bacterium (assembly GCA_034434095.1). Taxonomy (GTDB): domain Bacteria; phylum Chloroflexota; class Anaerolineae; order Anaerolineales; family DRKV01; genus DRKV01. The sequence goes on along the minus strand of DAOTZN010000033.1, from coordinate 5,855 downwards.
ATTTGCAGGTCAGCAATGTGGTACACTTCGCCGACTGGGTGCCCAACTCCACCTTGCGGGTGATCTATTCCACCGTGGAGCCGCGCAGCGCAGCCCCCGGCTGGCAGGCCAACAACGATTTGCAAATGCGCAGTTTTAGCACCAGTGGTTGGCTTTCGCGTCCCACCGTTGTGTTGGATGCGAACGCGGGCGGCATTTATGGCTGGTGGGGCGCTACGTTCTTGTGGTCGCCGGATGGCATGCAGATGGCCTTTAGCCGTCCGGATGGCGTTGGGTTGGTGGATTTTGAAGCAGGCGCGATGCGCCACCTGCTTGAGATGCCGCCTTTACAGACTTTTGGAGATTGGGCCTGGGTCCCGGGGATAGACTGGTCCCCTCAAGGGGATGTGCTGTACACCGGGGATCACCGCGCCCCCGCGGGTGGCGCGGCAACCGCTGAGACTTCTCCCCTTTTTGGGTTAACCGCGCTCCCCCTGCCCGAGGGTTTGTCCATCCCCCTCTTGAATCAAACCGGCATGTTTGTTGAGCCGGTAACCTCCCCTTTACAACCACGCCCTGAGGATGCGGGCGCCTTTCAAGTCGCCTGGTTGCAGGCCCTCACGCCGCAGCAAAGCGATACCAGCCGTTACCGCCTGATGGTGATGGATCGCGATGGCTCGAACCGTCAGGCACTTTTCCCCGCCCCTGATGCCGCTGGGTTGGAGCCGCAACGTGTGTTGTGGTCGCCGGAACCTCTGCCAGAAAGCGGCAATTTGGCCATCGCGCTGCTGTATCAGGGCAACCTGTGGCTGGTAGATGCGGTCACCGGTCAGGCCCTGCAGGTGACCGGTGATGGGTTGGTCACGGCGCTGATTTGGCGTTGAGTCCCATCTGTGCGTTACGGAATGCTTACCGATTTGCAATTCGTGCTTATGGCAATTCCCCTTACAATTTTCCCCACGGAGGTTTCATGCGTGTGCTCATTACCGGCGCAGCCGGTTTTCTGGGTTCGCATTTGTGCGAACGCTTCTTGAATGAAGGTCATGAAGTTGTCGGCATGGATAATTTTGTAACCGGCAGTCCGCAAAACCTGGCGCATCTGGCCGGGTGGGAAGGCTTTTCCTTTATCCGACACGACGTTTCGGATTTTATCTTTGTGCCGGGCAAGTTGGATATTGTGCTGCATTTTGCTTCTCCGGCTAGCCCTAATCCGCTTTCACCATTTGGTTACCCCAATTTACCCATCCAGACACTGAAGGCCGGCGCGTTAGGGACGCATAATTCCCTCGGCGTAGCGCGGGCCAACAACGCCCGTTTCTTGTTGGCTTCTACCAGCGAGATTTACGGCGACCCGGAAGTCCACCCGCAGGATGAATCTTACTGGGGGCGGGTCAACCCCATTAGCCCGCGCTCGGTGTACGATGAGGCCAAGCGTTTTGCCGAATCCTTGACGATGGCTTACCACCGTTTTCATGGCTTGAATACCGGCATTGTGCGCATCTTCAACACCTACGGGCCGCGTATGCGCATTGACGATGGCCGTGTTGTCCCCAATTTTCTCAAGCAAGCCTTGCAGCAGCAGCCGCTGACGGTCTATGGTGACGGGCTGCAAACGCGCAGTTTTTGTTATGTGGATGACCTGATAGAAGGCATTTACCGCCTGGTGATGTCCGATGAACATGAGCCGGTAAATATCGGCAATCCCACCGAGACCAGCATTCTCGATTTTGCGCGCCTGATCAACAAATTGACGGGCAATCCGGCCGGTATTGTGTTTCGAGAACGGCAGCGCGGCGAGAGCGACCCCCAACGCCGGCGCCCAGATATCAGCCGGGCACGGCGGATATTGGGCTGGGAGCCCCAAATTGACATCGAAGAAGGCTTGCGTCGTACAATTCCCTATTTCAAGGAGAAATTGACATTAGCATGACAATGATTTTGAACAATCCCCGTGAACGGGAGCGTTTTTTACGCTTTGCCACCGTTGGTATCACCGGTGCACTGGTTGATTTTGGCACCATGAACTTGCTGACGCGTTTTCTTGGGTTATCGTTGGTGGTGGCCGGTACCCTTTCGTTTGCCGCCGCGATTGTCAACAATTTCACCTGGAACCGTCATTGGACGTATCCCGACTCGCGCTCCAAGCCCATTGCACGCCAATTGTTGCAATTTGCCCTGGTGAGTGTGATGGGGCTGGGCATTCGCTTGCCGATTTTGACCTTTGTCAAGCCGGTGCTGTTATCCCTGTTTACTTACCTGCCCTTTACGTCACCGGTCTTTTCCCCTGAATTTTTGAGCAACAATGGCACGCTGGCGATTGCGGTGGTGATTGTGATGTTTTGGAATTTTTTTGTCAACCGCTTTTGGACGTATAACGATGTGACATAACGGTGGATGGTACGCCGTGGTGCCCTCCCGTCCACGTTGAGAAAAAGCCCCCTCTGCTCGGAGGGGGCTTTTTCATACGTTATTTGTGTTACCGCTGTTTCTGGCCGCTCTTAGCGCAGCACCAACGGCAGGAAAATCAGGCGCTGGTTGACCAAAACGTTCGCGCTGCGTTGTAGCGTATCTAAACTGGGCGCGGTGATAGTGACCGTGTTGCGCAAGTTGCGCGTTTGTGCGGTGGTGACGCGTGCTTGATACTGGATGGTGACCAGGTTGCTGCTGCCTAGCGTGCCGCTCCAGCGCAGGGTGGGTGCGGCGCTGTCGTCTATGCTGCCGCGGCTGGCCGTCATGCTGCCGGCGACATATTGCAATCCGGATGGCAAGGTGTCAACAATTTCAATCGTATCACCAAGGGAGGTACCGCTGTTTTGTAGGGTGATGATGTAGGTCAGGACATCTCCCTGACGGGCAAAAGGGCTGGAGACCTCCTTGCGGCTGGCGCTCAAATCGCTGCCGCCCAGGTCGAGCAGGGTAACCAGGTTTTCCAGGCGGTACAGGTCGTAGCGGCTGTTGAACGAAGTGGGGATGGGTAGTTCGTGCGCCAGGGTGTTCCAGTCTTCTTGCAGGATGTAGGCTTTTACCTGGAACAGGCTCCAGGCCAGGGTGGGGCTGTGGTACAGGTGTTCACCGCCGCAGGTGGTATGGTGTGCCAGGTCGCTCATCCACCACCAGGGAGCGTTGATTTCGTAGGATTGTACGTAGCCCTGGGTGCGGCTGAGGAAGTTGTTGCGCAACAGATTGGTGAGTTCTTGCGTCAACGGGAAGTAGCCGCTCATGCCCTGATAGTGCATGAAGCCGATGCAGGCATCCACCTTGTAGTTGCCGTTCTCCCACCAGTTGAGTTGGCTAGGGTCATTGCTGCGGTTGCGCCAGCCTTGCATGTTGGGATCGTAGGGGATAAGTTCGTTGTTGTAAGGCGAGTTGGGGCCGGTGACATCGTCCACGCGGATAACCCCCTGAGAGTCGAGGCGAATTTGAAAGGGCTGGCGGCGTCCCTGGTCGTACATTTGGGCGGTGAAGGTCCCCAGGGTGCGGCGCGCCCCCAAAAAGGAGGTCAGGTACCCTTGGGCCTGGTTTTGGGTGGACGAATCCCCTAAATGGTTGGCCATATTCCGCATGGCTTCCGCTGCGGCGATCTGGGCGGGCAGGTTCAGGCGGCCTTCTCGCCAGGATTCAAAATCGCAAAAGCCCACGGAGGTCAGCGCGCCGCATTTTTGCACGAAGTCGTTCCAACGGGCTTTGATGAAATTCCAGTTGCTTTGAATTTTTCCCCAATCGCCGGTGACGCTGGCGTACTCCCATAGGGCGTACAGGCGTAGGCCAACCAGGTTGGGGTTTTTGGCATACCAGGTAGCAGACAGGGAGGCATTGGCGCTGCAGTCTGTATTGTTGAAAATGCCGCTTTGTCCGAACAAATAACACTGCCGTTCGTTGGCGTAGCGGTTGGCATCCAGCAGGCTTTTGTCAATCAGGGTGCTGAGGTAACTTTTTACCGCGCTGCGCTGACCGGCGGGCAGGAAAGGGTAGGCCTTGCTCAAGACGCGTACAATTTGTTCCTCGTTGCCGTACACTTCGAAGGTGTATTCGTTCTCCTGCATGCTTTGTGGGTTGGTGCCGGGCTGTTCCCAGCGGACGGCCACGGGTGGATTGTTGGGGCCGCGCGCCAGGATATCGGCAACACGCTGTTCTACTTCGGCCTGGATTTCGGCCAGGGTGGGTGCGGTGGCGCGAGGATAGGTGAATAAATTTGCCTGCGCATCGCGCGCCGGGAAGGAAGTGGCCGGGTTCAGCCCGTGGTTTTGCGGGCCGAGGGCGTACAGCCAGCCGTAGGAGATGAAGTACACCATGCCATTGGCGACGATGGGCACGCTGGCACCTGGTACGCCGCCCATGGTGATTGCGCCGCCGTAGCGCCACAAATGACGGGTGGGAAGCGGGCTGTGGGGGTGCATGTGGTCGCCAAAATTGTAGCCGCTGGGGTCGCCATTGGTAAACAGGGCGCGCATGTCGCCGTTGCCGCCGGTTTGCGGTGGACGGTATACCCCCAGGTCTTCGCTGATGGCATAATAGAAATCGCTGCCCGCAAAGATGCCCCGCCCGATTTCGTCATCGCGCAATTGGAATTCGGGACGCCCCCCGCCGCCGCCTGCTACCTGGGAGGCGCTGCCGTCTGCCAGGTTGACGCGTATCAAGCGGTTATCGTGGTCGAGTTCGAAGTTGTTGCCCGCCGAACCGGCCGGGGAGGGGAACCAGGCGCGCCCGTCCGGGCCGATGACGGGGTGAATCAGCCCCCAGTAGGGAATCGGCATGGGCACGTAACGCTGCTGGGATGGATTCCACAGGTCAGCGCCATTGCTGGCGTTCAGGTAGTAGAGCGTGCGCCGTTCGGGATGTTGCTGGTAGTAACTGTTCCAGGTGCTCACCGGGTTGGCGCCCGCGCTGACGTTGGGGTAGCCCTCGGTGGGCACGTAGGAGGTTACCCCCGGCTTGACGGTTTGGAAGATGACCACGTTGCCGTCGTCGGAGAGCACCGGGTGCGTGTTGTGCATGGCGGCGCCGGAGAGTTGGGTTTCCCAAAGCAGGTTGCCGTTGGTGGCGCTGACGGCGCGCGCTTTCAGGTCTTCGCTGCCAAAGTAGACGCGTCCATTAGATACCGCAGGCGAAGAAACGACCGGCCCGCCGGTGGGGTAATGCCACACTTCTGCCCCGTTGCTCAGGTTGATGGCGTACAGGTTGCCATCGGTGGAGCCAATGTAGACTGTGCCGTTTACAATGGCCGGCGCGGAGACGACCGGCGCCGCGGTGGAGAAGGTCCATGCGGTGCTGCCGTTGCTGGTGCGCAGGGCGTAGACGTTGCCATCCAGTGAGCCGAAGACGACGCGTCCGCCGCTGACCGCCGCGGTGTGGGGAATGGGGCCGCCGGGTTGGGCAATCCACCTGGTTTGACCGGTCAGGGCGTCAATGGCGTGCATTTCGCCGTTCATCACGCCGACGTAGAGCACACCGTCCGCCAGGATGGGCTGCACCTCGACTTCGACGCGCTCGCCGAAGGCATACGCCCATTGCAAGTAAAGTGGTTGGTTGTTGACGGCGGTGGCTGCGGTGCGTCCGCTGTGACGAGGGTCGTGGTAATACATCGGCCAGTCCTCGCCAGTTTGTGCAGCGACCTGCATATTGGGTTGAGGAAAAACTGAAACCAGTAAACTGAGGATGAGTAGGAGGAGATACAAGCGTTTCATGGGAGGGTACCTTTACAATAAGCAACAAAAATTGCTTTGATTTTACTTTTGTCAGTAGTTTTGGCGTGCCTACAGGATACCCTTAACTTTTGAGGTTGTACATGGGAAATTGTGGCTATTTCCCCCTGAATTTGTAGATGGGTGGTTTAAGAGAGAAAGCCCTGCTTGTTGCTTTCATAGCGCAGGGCTTTG
>DAOTZN010000032.1:0-11585 GCA_034434095.1 Anaerolineales bacterium | reverse complement strand
AGCGCATCCCATGCGGCATACGGAACAACGCCGTGTAGGGCGGTTCGTGGGTGGCGATGGGCAACCGCCGGAAAATACCGCCGCCGTCGTTATTGCGCAACAGAATGACGAAGGGTGCCCTTACGTGACGTAGCAAGTGCAGACTGTTTATGTCGTGCAAAAAGGCCAGGTCGCCAATCCACAACAGGGTGGGTTGCCCGTTGGCCGCGGCAACCCCGGCCGCGCTGGCGATGGTGCCATCGATGCCGCTCAAACCACGGTTGGCAAACACGTGCAATTCCTTGGAGCGCGGGGGCGCTTGCTCGCCGAGTTCCCGCACCGGCAGGCTGTTTGCCACGAAAAGGTTGCTCCCGGCGGGCAAGGCCTGGGACAACGCGGCCACCCAGCCGTCCTTGCGCGTTTGCCAGGCGTGTTGCTCGGCTTGTTGCCATGCGCATAGCCAATTGTTGCTGCTGTGTGCTCGTTCCGCATGGGTCTGCCCCAACACCGCATTCAGCGCCCGGCAGGTGAGTGCTGGGTCGGCGCGCAACAGAAAATCCAGGTGATGGTTCTCATCTTGCCAGATGCCCGACGCGCTGATGTGTGCGATCGTCGTTTCGGGTGGCAGTTGAGCCAGCCAGGTGAGGGTCGCTTTGCCGACCGGCAACGCACCGAAGCGCAGCACCAGGTCAGGGGTGGGCATTTCCGCCAGGTACGTTTCGTAGCCGCCCAGCACCTGTCCATCCACGTGCGCCCCAAAGCGCAGGCCGGACAGTGCTTCGGCCAGGATAGGATAGCCGCTAAGATGCGCCAGCGCGCTGACCGCGGCCGGAAAGTCTCCGCCTGGAGAACGTGGGCCACACAGGATGACGCCGCGTGAGTGGTTACGGATTAGCGCTGCCAGCGAGGAGACCTGCTCCGCAGTGGGAGGGCACATGCCGCTTTGGATGAGGGGTACGGCATGGACGGTTTTTCCCGTCCCCAGAAGTTCCTCTGCACCCCCCTGCCGCGGGGTGGACGGTTCCAGCGGTTTGCGGAACGGGAAGTTCAGGTGGACGGGGCCGGGTGGCGCGTGTAGCCCGCCGGCAGCAGCCCAGGCGCGTGCGGCCAGCGTATGCAAGTACCGCAAGGTGCGTGGCGAGGGGTTTGCTTCGGGCAGAGCCACATCCACAAACCAGCGCACATGATTCCCGTACAGTTTCACCTGGTCGGTGGTTTGGTTGGTGCCGCTGTGACGCAACTCGTGCGGACGGTCGGCGGTCAACACCAGCAACGGGACGCAGGCGGCATCCGCCTCCAGGATGGCCGGGGCATACTCGGCGGTGGCCGTACCGGAGGTGCACACCAACGCGGTGGGTTGACCATCGGTCAGCGCCATGCCCAGCGCGAAAAAGGCTGCTCCGCGTTCGTCAATGGCGGCGTAATGTTGAATGTCGTCTCGGCGGGCAAAGGCCAGGGTGAGGGGCGTGGAGCGTGAGCCGGGGGAAATCACCACGCGGCGCAAACCGGCCTGTGCGAGCGCGGCCACGAAAATTTCGGCCCAATAGACCGCCGGGGGAAGAGAATTATGATTGCTCATGGAGGTCATCTTGCCAGCGCTTGCTGCACCGGATGAAACTTGAGCGCCGTCTCGCGCCACTCGGCTGTCGGTTTTGAGTCGGCCACGATGCCCGCACCGGCAAACAGGCAGGTTTCGGTGCCGCGCGTCAACGCACAGCGCAACGCGACGCTAAAGGAGGCCGCACCCTGGGCGCTGAGCCAGCCGATGGGGGCGGCATACCAGCCGCGCGGCGTACCCTCCGGACTGTGAGCGATGAAATCCAGCGCTGCCGCGCGGGGCGTGCCGCCCACCGCCGGGGTAGGGTGCAGCGCGGCGGCGACTTCCAGCGGTTTGACGCCAGCGCGCAGTTGCCCCCGGATAGGGGTGTACAGATGCTGAATGTTGCTCAATGGCTTGAGTTGCGGCGTGGTGGGGACGTCTAGCCACCGGGTGAGGGGCGAGAGCGCTTCTCGAATGGCTTCTACCACCAGACGGTGTTCGTGGCGGTCTTTGGAACTGGCGAGCAGTTGTTCACCCAGCGCTTGATCTTCTTCAAAGGTTGCGCCGCGTCGCAGGGAACCGGCCAGCGCCATGGTTTCAATGTGCCCTTCGGCAGAGATGGTCGCCAATGTTTCGGGCGTCGCACCGAAGAAGGCCGCACCGGGGAGCGGTTCGTACAGAAAGCGGATGCAGGCCGGATAACGCATTCGCAGGCGGTCGAGCGCGGTGAGCGGGTCAATCGGCGCACTGGTGTACAGTTTGCGCCGTCGGGAGAGCACCACCTTGTGGAGTTCACCACGCTGAATACGTTCGATTGCGGCCTGCACACCTGCTTCCCAGACGTCTCGACCGGGAAAATCCTGGCTGCGAACCAACTGCGGCGCAGCGCTGGGCAGGCTGACCGGCGCGGGGATGTTCCACAGGGCTTCTTGCAGCCGAGCGGCGGCTTGTTCTTGGGGTTCGGTATCTTCCCAGGGGGTGGTGAGCACCAACCAGGTGCGTTCTTCGCGGCGCAGGAGTAAATAACGGGGCAGGTACAACCCTCCTGCGGGGAACCCACCCCAGAGGTCGTTTGTTCCCAGGGTATCCCCGAAGGCGAGGCCAACCAACAGGTAGGGGTGTACCCATTCGGGGGGCGCGTCCTCCCGGTCATTCTTCCAAAAAATTAGTCCTTGAAACCAGGTTTCTGCCAGTGCTTGCAAACGGGCAAAGCGGTTTGGCCCCTCGGCTTGGGCGCTGGCGCTCAAGCCAAAGGCGGCCAGGGCATGGGGCGTTTTCCCGGCGCGCCAGAAAAAGCGCGGCTGCCCGTGGGCGCGGCGCAGAAAGGCCAGCAGTGATTTCTCCGGCCAGGGGACAGCGTGCCACAAGAATTTCATTGTGCCTGCGCGTCCTGGTCGAGTTGGGTGATGCGGGCTTCCGGCACGCCCACGCTGCGCAGTAAGAGGGCGCGCAAGGTGGGGAAGGCGGCTTCCAGGTCGGGCTGGCCGGTGTGCACCCATTGCATGACGACCTGGTTGATGGCGCCAATCCAGGCGTAGGCCACCACTTCGGCATCAATGGGCGCAATGGCCCCATCGGAAATGGCCTTTTGCAAGTAATCGCGAATCACCAGGGCGTAGCGGTTGAGGATATCCTGGCGGCGGACTTCGAAGGCTTCGCCCAGGCCAACGGATTGCACGAGAAAAATCTTGGCCAAGTCACGGTGGCGGGCGAAGGTGTCCAGCCCGGTTTTGAGCGCCGCATGGACGCCGTGAATGCCGTCACGCTCGGAGGCAATCGCCTGGCGCAGTTTGTTTTCCAGGAGACCGGCGAATTGGTCTACCAGCGCCAGGAAGATGCTTTCTTTGCTGGGAAAGTGAAAGTAGATGGCGCCTTTGGAGACGGTGGCTTGTTCGACAATGTCATCCACGCGGGCGTCGTGGTATCCCTTGCGGGAGAAAATTTCTAATGCGGCTTGCAGGATGCGGGTGCGGGTATCGCTCATTTTGTTAGTTCGGTAGTTGGGTAGTTCGGTAGTTTGTAGGGGCGAGATATTTTCGCCCCGTATATCCTCGCCGGGTAGTGTGATTGCGAGGAGGGCGTTCTTTGAGATACCGATTCCCCAGGTCGGCAACCTGGGCGCGCCGACCTCCAGGTCGGCAACCTGGGCGCACCGACCCCCAGGTCGGCAACCTGGGCGCACCGACCCCCAGGTCGGCACATTGGGACAACCCCAACGCCTTAACGCAATGTCGCCAAGGGGCAAAGGTTTTTCTGGATGAAAATCTGCCCGGTTGGGACACCAAAACGTGATCTTCTTTGCGACGCCGCGTCTTTGCGTTGGTTCTTCAACGCTGAAAAAAACCGGGAAGTTATTTGTAGACGAACCCTTTGTTCCATCCTGGCACCCGCCTCTGGAAAAGCCATCCCCCCCGTCCAGCCTTGTCAGAACCCAAACAAGGCAAGACGGGCTCCCACGCCCGGCTATCCACCGGTTGAGGCGTTTGTGAGGCCGGTAGACAAACAAGCGCGACTAGCCAACAGCCGTCCAACCACGACCTTTTTTGTCGCATTTACGCCTGAATATGTGGTAAACTAAAAAAACACAGCAACCCCACCTCCAAGGAGAAACAATCTATGCCTTTACCCGCTGGCATCCCTGCCCCCGACTTTACCTTGCCGGACGAAACCGGTTCCCTGCGCTCGCTCAGCGAGTTCCGCGGGCACCCCGTGGTACTGTACTTCTACCCCAAAGACGACACCAAAGGCTGCACCACGGAAGCCTGCAATTTCCGCGATGATTACAGTGCTTACCAGCAGGCCGGAGTGGTTATCCTGGGCGTCAGTCCCGATACCCCTAAATCACATACCAAATTCAAAGAAAAATACAACTTGCCCTTCCCGCTGCTGGCAGATACCGAAAAAGAAGTCTGCCGCCTATACGAAGTGTGGGGACCCAAAAAATTCATGGGACGCGAATACGAAGGGGTGCTGCGCACCACCTATTTGATTTCCCCTGAAGGACAAATTTTAAAAGTCTTCGAGAAGGTACGCCCGGCACAACACAGCGCCGAGGTACTGGAAGCCCTGCAACAGGGCTCCTAACCTCAACCCGGCAACGCCGCTTACCCGTTTACGGCACTCGAACATACTGCGCGGCTTCCTTAAACAAGCCCCCTCCGGCTTTTTGAAAGTATACCTTTTTGGTACAATAATCTCATGAAATCCACCTGGCAAGTTCAATTAAAACGCGCCATTCAACATCCAAGCACCCTGATCTTTCTCGGCACTGCACTGGTACTGACAGGGTCAGCCATCTACCTGGTAGACAGACTGTTTGCCTCCTTTGATTTAAGTGCCGACAGTGTACTTTTGCTCGTGGGCACAGTCTTGTTGATTGCCAGCGGGATTGTTATGCTGTGGATACGGGGCGCAGCCCTCCAATGGCACGCCGCCCAAGGCATCCTAGAACGGGTAAATCGCCAGCAACGCGCGCTGGCAGAACTCAACCATCACCTTGTAAATGCGGAACAGGAAACCCAAATCATTAACGCCTTGCTGGATTTCATTCTTCAAGTTACCCCGATTGTCGGGGTTTCTTTTGTACCCTTCGATGAGCGCGAACGCCCACTGGCAGCCATCAGCCGCGGCACCATTCCACCCGATACCATGGGGGTCTGGTCCGAGTACCTGGCACGCCCAGAAGCCCGTCAACGCTGCCAGATATGTGAAGTGCATCACTCCCTGGCCGATAGCACCTGCCCACTGAAGCCACCAACCGAACTGACCGAACTGTCCAAGGTGCGTGAACTGCACTGCCGTCGCTTATGGTGTGGGGCGCGTCAAATAGGGATGATTACCCTGTATAGCGCCACAGAAGCATCCTTACCGGACGATGTGACACAATTGCTGGATACCGTATTTTCAGATGTTGCCCTCCGGCTAGATAGCCTTCGCCTGCGCCGACGCGAAGTAGAAGCCCTGCACCAGTTACAAAATCTGCGCAACAAACGTGACATCAACCAATTATTGCAAGTCATGCTAAAGAACACTTTGCGCATTTTCGATGCCGATTTCACTATGGCATTGGTGCAAAACCCAGGCGACGACAAACAAATGCAAACCTTGATGCGGGGCACAATCACAGAGGAAGTAGAGGTATTCTCCGAGGGCATGTTGCACGCTGCCTTGCAAGCTAAAGAGCCAATGCTGGTAGACAATCTGCACGGTCTTCACAAAAACGCACAACCAGGCACTACATTACTGGTCACCCCTCTGCGTGTCCACGAAAATCCGCCCTTCGGAGCGTTGTTGGTAGGTGGTTACCAGCCGGTAGAGTTTGGAAACCGTCATATCGAATTGCTACGCGTCATCGCCGGACAAATCGCACTGCTCGTTCAAAACATCAATCTGACCACACAATTGGAATACCATGCAGTGGTATCAGAGCGCGCCCGCCTGGCGCGCGAAATCCACGATGGGCTGGCGCAAACTCTGGGTTACCTCAAACTCCAGGGGGCACAAATGCGCACCTACCTGAAACAAGGAGATACCACCCGCCTGCAACAAAGTCTCGAAGCCATCTATCGGGCCATTTCAGAAGCCTATCTGGACGTACGCGAAGCCATCGATGGTCTGCGCACCACCTCAGAGAAAGATTTCTCCCAATGGATACAGGAGACACTGGATGATTTCCAAAAACATGCCGGACTATCGGTTGAACCCGAAAATCTGGATTTATTAGACACCCTGCCCCTTGAAATACAAGTCCAACTGCTGCGCGTCATTCAAGAATCGCTCACCAATATCCGCAAGCACGCACATGCCAGTCATGTCGTGCTGCGAGTGTGGCAAAGCAACAAGCAAGAAATTTCGCTAGAAATTCGGGATAACGGGGTAGGCTTTGCCCCGGAGGACGTCTCCCCCGTGGTGCGTCACGGTTTAGAAGGAATGCGGGAGCGCGCCGAACTATTGGGCGCAGAATTCCAAATCATCAGCAAACATAACCAGGGAACCAGCATCTTGCTGCATATCCCCATTCAGGAGGATACCCTTGCCTAGGAAATTACGTCTTGTCGTGGTGGATGATCACGCCCTTTTTCGCGCCGGATTGATTAGCCTTTTGAATAACTTTCCGGAATTTGAAGTGGTCGGCGAGGCCGAAGATGGGCGCCAAGCTCTGAAAGTTATCCACACCCAGATGCCAGACCTGGTCTTGATGGATGTCAATATGCCGATCATGGACGGTGTAAAGACGGTAACCACCCTGCGCCAGGCAGGCAACAAGGTACCCATATTGATGCTAACCGTATCACAACGCGATGAAGACCTGTTTGGGGCCATTGCAGCCGGTGCAGATGGGTACCTGCTCAAAAACGCCGAACCGGAAGAATTACGGAGCGACATCTTTAATGTAGCGGCCGGCAAAGGGGTGCTGTCGCCCGAATTAACCAAAAGGGTGTTACACGCAGTGGTGCGCCGTCAGGTTCCTGCAACATCGAGCAACCTGAGCGAGCGCGAGATTGAGGTCTTACAAGAAATGGCACGCGGCAAGAACACCAGCGCCATAGCAAAGGCCTTGTTCATTTCCGAAAATACAGTAAAAACGCATATCCGCCGCATCTTTGAAAAACTAGACGTTCACACGCGCTCGGAAGCCATCAGCAAGGCCATTCAACAGAATCTCATCCGGAAAAGCGGGTGAATAAAAAATCACCCGCTTGACATTACCAGATACTGCGTTAACAGCATCCACGGGGGACTGACAAGTACGCTTCTTTCCATTATAGTAAGCACAGTGCAGATTGGCCACAACTAAATGTACCGCCGGCCTTCCCAGGCAGAGCCTGGCAGTACAGTGAGAACATTGAGAACATTACACAATCTCCATCATCGTGATAGAGGGCAATGCCCTCGGCTTCAAAAACCACCGGCAACCCACTGATGGCTTCCCCTTGCCAGATCAAATATGCCCAATTCACCCGTTCGCAAGGTCCTGATTGTCTCCAGCCATGCCTTATTTAGTAAGGGGCTACAGCAATTGCTAACGCAACATACCAACTACCAGGTACAAATTGTTGGCGTAGTTAGCACATTAGAGGCAGCCCAACAGGTTATGGCTACCCAGACCCCAGACCTGACGATTGTAGATTACGACGATGAGCAGGTCAATCGGCGAGAATTTATCGAACAATTTATTCAAGATGAGCAACAACAACGCCTGGTGTTGCTCTCCTTGCAAGAAGGCGGCGACCAAGGCATGGTTTACGAGCGACGACAAGTTGTCCCATCACAAATCGATTCGTGGCTCGAATCGTGGTTTGAGCCGTCATCATCCAAATTTTCCTCATCCTTCCACCCTAAAACACAGGAGTAAGAACATGAAGCATTGGATTGGTGTTATTTTGCTGATTGTGATGTTGACAGCCCTGGGCATTGTAGGCCTACAAAACCAATGGCTGCTCACCACACCGGCCAGCGCAGAAGCATCGGTAATAGATACCCTCTTCAATTATGAATGGGTGTTGATTTCTTTCCTGTTTGCCCTGATCGTAGGTTTCATGTTGTACAGCATCATCTTCTTCCGCCGTAAGGAAGGCGATGAAGAAGATGCCGAATACATAGAAGGAAACAACGCCCTGGAAATCATCTGGACGATCGTGCCATTGCTCATCGTAATAGTCTTTGCCGCCATTGGAGCACGCGCGCTCAAGGACATCACCCATGTAAAAGCCAATGAAATGGAAATTAAAGTCATCGGTCAACAATGGTCCTGGCGCTTTGAGTACCCCAACGGCGCAGTGAGCGACAAACTGGTACTGCCGGTTGACCAACCCGTTCTCCTGACCCTCGAATCGGTGGACGTGTTGCATTCCTTCTGGGTGCCGGAATTTCGTGTCAAGCAAGATTTAGTGCCCGGCTATAAACAGGAACTCCGCATCACGCCTACTCGCATGGGCGACTACAAGGTACGTTGTGCGGAAATTTGCGGTCAACGGCATGCTTACATGCTGGCCGATGTTCAGGTCATCAGTCCGGCGGCCTACGAATCCTGGCTGCAAGAACAGTCCGGCGGTGCCGTTAGCGACAATCCCGCGGCCCGCGGTCAGCAATTAGCGCAACAATACGGTTGCTTAGGTTGCCACAGCATTGACGGCACCCCTGGGGTCGGTCCCACCTGGAAAGGCTTGTTCGGTGAGGACGTTAAACTGGCCGATGGCAGTGATGTAGATGCCGACGAGGCTTACCTGTACGAATCCATTGTAAACCCGGCAGCCAAAATCGTAGATACTTATACAAATATCATGCCGGCCACGTTTGGCGATCAGTTAAGCGAAGAGCAAATCAACGACATTATCGCCTTTATCCAGAGCCTGAAATAGGGCAAGGAGGTTGTACAAACATGAAAAAATTCTTTTCTTACGGGTTAGTCCGTGCCCTGCTCGGTCAGGTTTTCGGAACGCTGTTGGGCATGGGGCTGGTAACACTCATTCGCATGGCAACCGGCATGACCCCCACCTGGAAGCCAGAACCCGCCTGGGTCACCGGTGGTCTGGTCGGTGTGCTGAGTGCCATCATCGCCGTGGGTGCCTTCAACGATTGGTACAAATGGGCCAAAGGGGAACCCACCCCCACCCATCCGCACGATCCTGAAGAATGGACGCCCTTACAACGTTACTTGGGTTTCTCGGTAGACCATAAGGTCATCGGGGTGCAGTACGGTGTGTGGTCGCTCATTCTGTTGGGTATCGGCGGATTTTTCGCCCTGGTCTTCCGCGTTGAACTGGCTACCCCACAACTGGACTTATTCACCGGTGATCCAAACAGCATAACCGGACTTACCGGTTACAACACCTTCATGTCCTTGCATGGCATGGTGATGATTGCATCTATTTTGATGGGCGTGGCCGCCATGTCCAACTATCTGATGCCGCTCATGCTTGGTGCCCGCGATATGGCCTTCCCCCGTCTGAACGGCCTGTCCTTTTGGATTGCCGTCCCCAGCGGGTTGGTTCTGGTCAGTTCGCTCTTCCTGGGGGGCGTGGATACCGGTTGGGTGGCCTACCCTCCCTTGAGTACGCGTGCCCCCTTGGGGATGCAGATGTTCTACCTGGGCATTTTCCTCAATGGGTTCTCCGGCATCCTGGGCGGCATCAACATCATCGTAACCTTCTTCACCATGCGCGCCAAGGGGATGACGCTCTTCCGCACCCCCGTCTTCGCCTGGACCGCCATGTCGGCGGCCCTGATTCAGGCCTTCGCCACCCAGTTGATCGGCCTGTCCTTCCTGATGGCAATGTTCCAACGTCTGTTCGGGATGGGCTTCTTCGATGCAGCCAAAGGCGGCGATCCAATTTTGTTTCAGCATCTCTTCTGGTTCTACTCCCATCCGGTGGTGTACGTCTTCGTGCTGCCGGGGTTAGGTGTCATCAGCGAAGTGGTACCGGTTTTCTCCCGTAAGCCGCTGTTTGGCTACAAGTGGGTGGCGCTCTCCTCCATCGGCATTGCGTTGGTAGGTTTCTTCGTTTGGGCGCACCACATGTTCACCGCCGGTATGCAGTCCTACCTACGAGTGCCGTTCATGGTGAGTACCGTCCTGGTAGCCATTCCTACCGGCGTCAAATTCTTCAGTTGGATAGCCACCATGTGGAACGGCAAACTCACCTTCCCTACACCTATGCTGTTTGTCCTGGCCTCTATCCTGATTTTCCTTCTGGGTGGCTTATCCGGCCCGCCCAATGCCATAGTACCTACAGACCTCTATTTACACGATACCTACTTCATCGTCGGGCATTTCCACAGTACCATGTTTGGTGGCTACATCTTCCCCTTCATGGCAGCGTTATACTACTGGTTCCCCAAAGTGACCGGAAAAATGTACAACGAAAAATTGGGCAAGATCCATTTCTGGCTGATGTTCCCAGGCTTCCTCGTCATGACCCTGGCACAAATGGATGCCGGCCTGCTGGGTATGCGTCGCCGTATTGCCGCCTACGATGCAGCACTGGGCATTCAGCCGCAACACATCGCCATTACCATAGCGGGCTTCACCATTGCCCTCTCCGTAGGCATCCTGGTTTACAACCTGGTTTACAGTGCCCGCTGGGGCGAGAAAGCCGCTACCAACCCCTGGCACTCGCTTTCCCCCGAATTTCAAACCCCCTCACCGGTGCCGGTCTACAACTTTGAAAAACCACTGGAAGTGGTCGGGCACCCCTACGATTACGGTCTCAAGAACCCGGTTTTCGTTCGCCCCATTGAAGCCCCAGCCGGAGATTGAAACAGGAGTTTAATCATGAACGATAAAAAAGCAAAGGCTTTCCGCGTTGGCATCATTGTGATGCTCGTTCTGGCCGTCTTGACCATTGGCGAATTTTCTCTTGCCCAATCAGGCGCTCAGTGGACGGCGGTCTTCTTGGGCATTGCGCTGGTAAAAGCCTTCCTGGTAGTACGCGATTACATGCACATTGGTCGACTGTTTGGCGAGGAGGAACACTAAAATGAGCACCTATATTGAAAGTGCCCACGAATCTCTGAAAGAATATCGAGCACAATTGGGGCGCAACCGTCTGGCTTTATGGCTGTTCCTATTATCAGAGGGTTTCTTGTTTGGCGGGATTTTCATCTCTCGCTTTTACCTATGGGGGAACACCCGCCCCCACCTGGAACAAACCCCGGCCTTCATCTTGACGGCCGCCCTGCTCGTCAGCAGTTTCTTTATGAACCGCGCCGAAGTGGCGGCCGCCCACGGTGACCGCAAGAACTTTCAGGTAGGTATTCTCATCACCATCGTCTTGGGGCTGGTCTTCCTGTTGGGCGTGTTGTTTGTAGAATGGCCTGGTTCACACCTGACCACCTACGAGAACACCTACGGCGCCGTCTTCTACCTGATGACCGGTATGCACGCTTTCCACGTCCTGACCGGCATCATTTTTCTGGCAATTGTGTACCGCAATGGCCGCAAGGGACTATACACCCCCGAAAAACATTGGGCCGTCGAAGCAGCCGCTGTTTACTGGCACTTCGTAGACGTAGTGTGGATTTTCTTCTACCCCGCCATCTACCTGATTGGCACGGCCATTGGCGG
>DAOTZN010000031.1:0-2172 GCA_034434095.1 Anaerolineales bacterium | reverse complement strand
CGCCGTCACCCCGCCCCCCTTCTTCATCGTCGGTCACCCCCGCTCCGGCACTACCCTGCTGCGCTTCATGCTCAGTAGTCACCCGCACCTGTACATTCCGGAGGAAACCGGCTTCATCCCCTTCCTGTTACCACCTCACCGGCATCATACCGCGCTCACCCAGGCGCAAACTGCCCGTCTGCTGGCGCACATAGCCCGTCTCAACTACCTGTGGCAAGACCTGGTGAACGATGTACCGGTCTTTTACGCCGCATTGCCGGAACCCAGCCTGCCCCACATTTTAGATGCCCTCTACCGTCGCGTAATTGCCCCACAAGGCGCTGCCCGCTGGGGCGATAAGACCCCCCTCTACGTGCAGCACATCCCCATGCTGGCCGACCTGTTCCCCGGCGCTCAGTTCATTCACCTCATTCGGGATGGGCGCGATGCCGCCCTTTCGGCGCGTAAAAAGTGGGGATATGCCTATCAGGACCTCACCTACCTGCTGCATCACTGGGTACGCAATGTGAGAACCGGTCAACGGGATGGCCGCGCCCTGGGGGAAGACCGCTACCTGGAGATTCGCTACGAGACCCTGGTGAGGGAGCCACAAACGACCCTTGAGGGGGTTTGCCGTTTCCTGAAGGAAGACTTCCACCCTCAGATGCTGCACCACACCGACCTGGCCCAAAAGGTTGGCCCAGGCCCCGATAATCACACCGAAACCCTGAAGCCCGTCTCAACCGCCAGCGTGGGGCGTTGGCAGCGGGAAATGTCCCCCTTTCACCAAAAATTGGCTATGCGCATTGCCGGCGATCTACTGGACGATCTGGGCTACGCCCTCCCCGCGCTACCGGCCTTCACCCCCCAAGAGCACCTGCGTTACCTGGCACTGGAAGCCCGTTTTCGGGCTTTTGACACCCTGCGTACCACCCTGTACCGCCTGGGCATCCTGACCCTCAACCGCACCATGCGCAAGCCCAGGCCGGACTGAAATCCTACATCAGATCAATTACACCACTCCTTCCCCATGAACCTGCTGGCCCTCACTGCCCGTCTCCCCTACCCACCCGACCGCGGCGACCGTCTGCGCGCCTATCACTTCCTGCGCACTTTGAGCCGCGCACACGACATCACCTTACTCTCCTTCATCGCCGACGAAAGCGAACGGCAGCACATTCCCGCCTTGCAAACCTTTTGCCGCACCGTACACGCGGTGCGTCTGCCGGCCTGGCGTTCGGCGCTAAACGTTGGGGGCAACCTGTGGCGTCCCCTGCCGCTGCAAGCCCTGTACTATCGCTCAACGCACATGCAGGCGCTGGTGCGACGCGTTCTATCCGAACAGCACTACCAAATCGCCTACGTGCATTTGTTCCGCATGGCGCAATACCTTGCCAAAGGCAACCAGCAGCCCTATCGCATTGTAGATCTGACCGACGTAATCTCTAAGGAAATCACCCGTTCACTGCCCTACCGCAGCACACTCTCCCGTTGGCTATACGCAATCGAGCGTCCACGCATCGCCCGTTACGAAGCCCACATTGCCCAACAGTTTGAAGAAGCCTGGCTCATCTCCCCGGCCGACCGTGATGAACTGGCGCAACGCGTCCCTCATGCCAACCTGCAAGTGGTCACCAATGGCGTGGACACCGAAAGACTACATCCCACAGGAGAACACCCCAGGCCAGACAGCCTGCTTTTCGTCGGACACCTGCGCGTCTTTCACAACATGGACGCCGCGAGACAACTGGCGCGCGAAATCCTGCCGCGGGTGCAGCGTGAAATCCCCTCCGCCAGCCTGAGCCTGGTGGGCGCCGACCCGCACCCCGAAATCCAGGCGCTGGAGAACCTGCCGGGGGTACGCGTCCCCGGCTTCGTCCCCGACCTGAACGCGGCGCTCAATCAACACGCCATATTTGTCGCCCCGTTGCGCTTTGCCGCCGGCATCCAAAACAAAGTCCTGGAAGCCATGGCCGCCGGGCGGCCGGTAGTGACCACCTCGATGGTCAACGAAGGGCTAGGCGCCGAACCCGAAACGCACCTCCTGCTGGCCGACGACCCGCAAGAGAGCGCCCGCCAAATAGTGCGTCTGCTGCGCAATCCGGCGCTGGCCGAAGAACTGGGCCGCGCCGCCCGTACCTTCGTCCAGGCACGCTTCTCGTGGGAAGGGGCACTGCGCCGGGTCAATGCCAT
>DAOTZN010000030.1:0-2116 GCA_034434095.1 Anaerolineales bacterium | reverse complement strand
CATGACCGTGATGGCATCGAAGCCTTTGTCAAAGGCATCAATGAAAAATTTTGGCGGGAAGATGGCGGAACTCATCACGGGCAGGATGTAGACATTGGGTGGATAATCCATGTGCCCCTGCCCAACCATGTCCGCGCCGCGATAGCCGCCAGACAGGGTGGCAAGAAGCAGTATCTTGGTTGCCTTGTTTGTTGTTTCAGTAGCCATGAGTCTCCTCTCTTTCAGCCAGTCGCTGAATTCGAGAATAAATCAGATGCGGAGTGCAAAATCTCCCGATTTTGCTCCGAAGTCAGAGACTTCGGACTCCGCTCTTACTTCTTGCGCAGGATGAACAGGCGGTCATAGCCGCCAGTCTCGATGAAGCCCATGAAATCATGGCCGAGTTTCTTGCACCATTGGTCAAGGTTGTTGCGTGTGGTCGGATCTCCCGACCAGATTTCCAGCACTTCGCCGACCTTGACCGCGCCGATGGCTTTCTTGGCTTCCAACAAAGGGCCGGGGCAGGACATGGCGCGCGCGTCCACAACTTTTACGGCCTTTACGGTGGTGAGATCAGTTGTCATTGCAAATTCTCCTTTTGGTTCAACTTGGATTGGATGAGATTAAATTGACTTCCGTCAACATAACTTCCGGTTTGTTTGCAAAAATTCTGCAATTTAGAAGTGATTCGCGGTCAACCAGTTCGTAATAGACCATTCCCTTTTCCTGTCTGGCACGAATAAATCTATGAAATTCAAGAATGCGAAGATGATGGTAAGCGCTTATCTGTGTAAGCCCAAGCGCCTGCGTAATTTCGTTAAGTGTTCTTTCCTGTTCCTCCAAAAGCCAGAGAATCAATAACCGTTGTGGATTGCCAAAAACCCTAAAGAGGGCAGACTGTTGCTCTGCCTTTGAGATAGCAGCTTCGGGAAGAGAAGGTTTCATCAGACTTCCAAATCTCCACCCTTATTATGTACTATTTTTCACAACATAGATAGTGACGACTGTCACAAACGGAATTCGATAAACCTTTTGATGACTATAGATAAATTGCATATCCCCTTTTTATCTGGTTCTGCAGTTTCGCCAAAATAATGAGATGAGCACTGGGAAATCTGGTAGGATTTGTTAGCAACGAATCCAAAAAGCCAGAGGAAACCAATGCTCCCCCTGATTGTACAACATTCTGAAACACTGACATCGTTCATTTTTGCACTACAACTTGCACTTTACCAACCGCAAATCCGACATCTGCTGGAGATCGTGGATGCCCTGATCGTCTGCAATCAACGCAAAACGCTCAGCGACCTGTCGCGTCTGCTGCAGCGCAGTGTCCATCCCAAAGCGCTGGCAGATTTCTTTCGGGAAAGTCCCTGGACGGTAGATTTGATCAACAAACCCCGCCAGCAATAACTGGAGAGGCTGCTGCCTGCCGGCTGCCAGGTGTATGTGCTGTTCGATGCCTGGTATGCCTCTGCCAAACTGATCAATCTCTGCCTGCGCAAGCAGTGGCACGTCATTTGTGTCCTCAAAGCCAATCGCAAAATCGAGAAGCAACGTATCGACCGCTACCACCAAACGCTCAAGCACAAGCCTTACCAGAAGATCACGCTGGAGACTGTAGGCAACCGCCGCGCACCCACCTACTACGTCCGCACGGTGAGCGGACGCCTCGAAAAGGTGCGGCAGGAAGTCTACGTCATTCTCTCCAAAAAACGCCCCGGGGACCCCCGCCCCAAGTACTGCCTCTGTACTGACACCCGCCTGACGGCCGAGGAAGCCTTGAAACTCTACCAGAAGCGTTGGCCGGTCGAGGTCGATAACTTGAATCTCAAAGAACTCCTGGGTCTCGGCGACTTCCGTTTGCAATCCTTCGAAGCCATTCGATCAATTACCTGCAATATACTGCCATGCTCGCCTATCGCCCAAAGCAGCCGCTTCCTTCTCTGGCGGAATGCAAACGCCTTCATCGGCAAACGCATCTGGAGAATGTATCGCGCTGCCTGGTGACCGAGATCAAAAAACAACCGCAGCGCGTCGAGGCGATTCTGCCTTGTTCAGCCGGCCGCGCAAGGGGGGAATGAAATCTGCCAGCAGTTCGGCCGGATTGACAATATCCGGCCACCAGGGGCAATCT
>DAOTZN010000029.1:0-16948 GCA_034434095.1 Anaerolineales bacterium | reverse complement strand
CGCCTGCTTCGCGAATTTGCGCTGAAAGCCCGTCCTACGCCCGCTCACGGCGTTAACGCTTCAACGCAATCGTACCGCCAGGCTCCGCCTGGTAGTACCGACCTCAAAGTCCTCTAAAACATCCCTGCCCCAAAGATTTCCCCGCCTAACTTGAAGCCGGCTGCTTCCAACCGCGGCGTAAAAAGTGGCCGCAAGCGTGTGGGGTCCAGACTCCCCAGTACCTTGCCGTCGGCGCCTATGCCGGAACGTTGAAAACGAAAGATATCGCTTAGTGTGACGATCTCCCCCTCCATGCCGCTTATTTCGGTGATGTGCGTGATCTTGCGCGTGCCATCTTCCAGGCGTGCCATGTGGACAATCAGGTCAACGGCCGAAGCGATTTGCCGCCGGATGGCAATCAAGGGCATATCTAGCCCGGCCATCATGGCCATAGTTTCCAGCCGGGCAATGGCATCCCGTGGACTGTTGGCATGCAGGGTGGTGAGTGATCCCATGTGGCCGGTGTTCATGGCCTGCAGCATATCCATTGCCTCACCACCACGTACCTCCCCTACGATAATGCGGTCTGGACGCATACGCAGGGCATTGCGCACCAGATCGCGCATGAGCACCGGCGGCCCGCCATCTGGGGTGGTAGGGCGTGTCTCCAAACGCACAACGTATTTCTGCTTCAAATTCAACTCAACGGCGTCTTCAATGGTGATGATGCGTTCGGTGTAGGGGATGTAGTCGCTCAGCACGTTGAGCAAGGTGGTCTTGCCCGAACTGGTGTTGCCGGTGATGATTAGATTAAGGCGGGTCATCACACAGGCACGCAAAAACTCGGCCGCTTGCGGTGTAAACGAGCCAAGGGCTAACAAATCATCCAGTGAGAGTTTGGAGGGCAAAAACTTGCGGATGGTGATATTTGGGCCATCCACCGCCACCGGTGGTATCACGATGTTGACGCGTGAACCATCTGGCAAGCGGGCATCCACTGTGCAATGTTGCCGGTCAACGCGTAGCCCCAGTGGGCGGATGATGCGGTCGATGATGCGGTACACTTCCATGTCGTTCTCAAACATGATGGGGACATCCAGCAATTGGCCGTTTTTTTCCACATACACCTGCTTGGGGCCGCACACCATAATCTCGCTGATTTCGGGATCGTTTAGCAGGGGTTCTAGCGGCCCGTAGCCTATCAGGGCATTGAGTACCTCTTCGAAGAGTTTTTCCCTCACTTCGGCAGAGAAAGCCAGGCGAGTTTGGGCATACAGGTCTTGCAACCATTGGTGCAGCGTGTCCCGCTGTTCTTTGGGATTGCCCTCTACCAATGGGGCGTGTGTCAGGCGCTCTTGCAGTTTTTGAACCAGATAGGTCCTTACTTTATCGAGATCGCTCATGGTTTTCACCAGGGAACTATTTGAGTCAGCAGTTAAGCGTTGGCAGGTAGCCGGCTAGAAACCGGCTGCACGTCAGCTGCACGTCGGCTGCACGTCGGCTTCGCATTGTGCCCCTTCAAGGCTTGACGGGCACGGGGAGTGCCTTCACCCGGGCATACATGGGCGGCACGTCGCGGGCGATGGCGTCCTGGTCGGTGTGATCGGCAAAGAAGCCGCCGATACCGCCGTACTCGAAGGCCAGCATGTCGGCCTGCCCCCAGCCATCCAAGCGGATTTTCTCCAGCACGCCATCCAACCAGGGCCAATCGCTGTCCAGCACCGAAAGATGATCCATTTGCATGAAACCCCAATCGTGCAAGCCGGTGAAGTGCAGTTCGCGCAGTCGCGCTACCGGTAAGGCTTGCAGGTATTCCCAGGGCTCCATGTTCAGGCTGTGCGCTGAGATGCGGGCGTGGGAGATGTCCAGCAGCAGGCCGCAACCGCTCTGCTCGATGACCTTGCGGATAACCTCTGGTTGGGCGGTGGCACACAGGTTGGGGCTGTAGCCGCGATGCCAGGGCACATTCTCGGCAATCACGCGTTGCGCACCGAAGCGTCGTGTAACGGCCTCCACATCCGTGAGCAGGCGTTCGATAACCTGTTGCTTTTCACTGCCCTGCAACGGATGATTGTACGGCAGATGTGGCATCTCGCCGGCGCGTACGGCCAGGTGAATATTGACATAGGCCGTCTCGGTAGTCTTCAAAAAATGCTCGATTTCGTCCCAGTTGACGGTTGTTTCCAGGTTTCCGGGGCCGGCGCGCAACCCAAAGTGCACCGCAACCGGACGCAGACTTTCTGCCTCGGCAATCATATCCGGCCAGGGCGGGCATTTGAAACGGTCGAGTTCAATTTGGCCTTTCCGCAGCAAGTCGGCGGCCTGAGGGGAGTAGTTGATTGCGTAGAGCATAATCCTTGTGGTGTGGTGGGTTTAGGGGCAGGCGTTTGCCAGGTGTTCATCGTAAGTGGTGGCGAAGGCATGACGCCCAGAGCCATCGCAGGCTGCCCGAAAATACAGGTACGGAGTTTGCGCCGGAAAAGCCACCGCCCGCAGCGCCGTCAGGCTGGGGCTGTCGATAGGAGCCGGAGGCAAGCCGGGGTTTTGATAGGTGTTGAAAGGGGAATCCACCTGAAAATCGGCACGTCTCAACGGTGTCGGCCACCAGCCGCCGCGCGCCGCATCGTACCCCAGCGCATATTGCACCGTTGGGTCGCTCTCCAGGCGCATCCCCTGAGCCAGGCGGTTGAAAAACACCGAGGCGATGAGCGGCATTTCGTCATCCACCACCGCCTCACGCTGCACGATGGAAGCCAAAATCACTCCCTGATACAGGCTCAGGCCTTGATTTTCCAGTCCCTGCCGGATTTCCGTGTTCACCTGGGCCTCAAATTGTTGCAGGAAGATTGTCAGGATGACCGCCGGGGAAGTCTCCTCCCGAGAAATGACGTACTCCCCGGGGAACAGGAACCCCTCGAGGGAAGCCCCAGGGGACAACCGCCCTTCCAGGGGGTGTGGGAACCCAGGGGAACGCGCGCCCCTCAAGAGGGCGTCGGCATCCACCTGCAATCCGGAGAGACGCAACGCCTCCACCACTTCCTCAAGTCGCCAACCGGCCAGTAGGGTGAAGTGAATCTCCTGCGGGGTAGCATCTTGCAGCGCTTGCGCAATCTCGATGGGGGACATGGCCGGGCTGAGGCGGTACGTTCCGGCCTGAATGCCGGTATCCAGCCCGCGATATTGCAAGTAGGCCTGGAAGGCGGCGCTGTCATTAATCAAGTTGGCCTCCCACAGCCGTCCGATGATGCCGGTGGCACTTTCGCCGGGTAAAATCTCGAAGACCTGCTCTGCCCCTTGTGGATTTGCGGGTTTGAACAGGGCATCTTGGCGAGTGTACAGCAGCGCGGCATAGGTGAAGCGCTCCTGCCACGATAAACCGGCTATCGGTGGGCCGTACACCTCGCGCACCTGTGTGGGGATGTAAACCCCGATAACCAGCGCGCTCAAGAGACACATCAGGTTGAAGAAGAGCAGGCCCAGCAGCAGGCGGCGTCTGAAGATGGCAATTTCGTTCATGGGGTTTCCCCTTTTTTGGGGTGGCTATCCAGGTAGGATTGTAGAATTACCGTGGCGGCAATCGCGTCCAGATGACCGCGGCGTTTTTTGCGAGGTACGTTCATTTTGATATAGGCCTGGCGGGCAGCCTGGGTTGTGCCGTACTCATCCCACAACACGACCGGCACGCTGGTGTAGGCTTGAATGGCCTCCGCCAGGTGCGCCGCCTGACGTTCCTCCAGGGTGGGGAGGCCGTCTTCATCCAGCGATTGTCCGACCACGATACACCCGACCTGATGGGCCTCGGCCAGCGCCGCGATGTTGCGGGCATCTTCGACGCGTTGGACGTGTTTCAGGGTAGTCAATGGCCCGGCGATGGTGGCGGTCGGGTCGCTGATGGCAATACCGATATTTTTCATCCCGGGGTCAACGGCTAAAATACGCATGATAGATGACAGGTGATAGGCGGTCAGGTAACAGTGACCCGCTGCCCACTGACTACTGCCCGCTGATTTCGATACGGAAGGGCAGCAGGGGCAGGCGCGGCCACCACGAGGGGGAGCATTCAATCTGGGGTGGGGCGGCCAGCGGCAGGTGCGTGCGCAGACGGTTGCGCGCCGCCTCAACGGATTGCCCCAGCACCAGCGTGCGTGCCTGTTCGATGTCCAATGCGGCCTGCTGTGCCCAGGAAATCAGTACCCGCCAGCGGGCCTCCCCCTCGGGCGTGAGCGTGGGGACGTTTTGAGAAGCAATGCGCACGCTGTCTTCATTTAAATGGTAACCGGGGCGGCGCTGCGTTTGGGCTACGCCTAATGCCAGGGCGTGCAGGTCTGCACCGCTGATGACCTGGATTTCAAAGTCGGCGCGTAAGGTGAGTTGCAGCGTTTGACCGGCCTGGCCGGGTGGCGGGGTGTACTCATCGGCCGTGATTTCATGCAGTTGCAAACTGGCGGCAAACAAGATGTCGCCGGGTTCTGCTGTGCGCCGGAATTCTTCCAACGCAGTTTGTGATAGTGTGTTGAGTAGTTTTTGGCGCAGCGCTTGCCGGTCGGATGCGGAGGGGGCCGGCAGGATGACATCCGTGCCGCCGGTCAACGTGAAGGGGTTGGTGACCTGCACCTGGGCAGCCAGCCCGCCGCTGAGGGCAGTCAGGCTATCGGGGGGTAGGTTACCGGCCTCCCCACCTTGACGCGCCACGACCGGCAAGAGCAGCGTTTCGCCGATGCCGGCCGGGACGCTGCCGCCGCTGCGGGTTACGAAGTCGATTTCTGGGTTATCGGGAGCAAAAATCGGTGTCTGCGCCGCGATTTGAACGGCGTGTTGTGTCAGATTGGTGAAACGTACCGTCCCCTGAGCCGGTTGGTCTGGAATTGGTAAACTGCTGTGGACCGGCGACTCGCCGCGCGCTTCGACGCTCACGGTGCGGGTGCGCAGGGGCAACAGGCCGCTGACTTCTGGCGCGCCGATTTGCGGGTTGGCCTGCACCACCAGCGCCAGGTTGTCATTGCGTTGCAAAGGGGTGAGGGAGATGCGAGCACTTGGCAAGAAAACGGCTGCCAGGCTGAGCACGGCTAGCACGCCGAGCAGCAGGGCACTCAGTCGGGTGGCGGTGTGGTTGTACCAGGCCGGTAACGGTGGTCGCGCCTCCGCTTTTAGGGCCTCCAGGTCGGGGCGGGGATGCTGCTGACGGGGACGCAGCCGTCGCCGTCCGCGCCGCCAGGGTTCGCGTTGCGCTTGTTCTGGGGTGTCGAAAACGGGAATGCCCAGGTTTTTGGCGTGGAAGCGCACTTCGCGGTCGCGCGTCACCAGGGCGAGCTGCCCTCCGAAAGCGCTGGCCTGGCGCTGTAAAAGCACCAGGTCCAGTTCTCGTCGTAAGATGCGCGCCTTGCGCGGCCAGACCAGCACGATGCGCCCGGTTTGCATCCAACCGAGTTTGTCGCGCACGGAAATATAGTCATCGTGAGGTTCCAGCCGCAGAATTTGAGTTTTCAAGGATTAGTCAGGTAGTCGCGTAGTCGAGTAGTCGCGTAGTCAGGTAGTCGGATAGTCGGGTAGTCGCGTAGTCAGGTAGTCGGATAGTCGGGTAGTCAGCATTTTGCATTTCGCAGTCGCGTAGGGGCGAAACATGTTTCGCCCGTAACCCAGATGCGAAATATATTTCGCCCGTAACATTTCGCCCGTCTAGCCCAGGTTCTGTTCCACCCACGCGGGGACGCTGGCGATGGCCTCTGCCAGTCTGGAGGCCTCCTTGCCGCCGGCCTGGGCCAGGGTGGGTTTGCCGCCGCCGCCACCGCCGAGTTGCTGCGCCACAAATTGCACCAGCTTCCCGGCGTGTACACCGCGCTTGGTCAGGTCTGCGGTGACTGCTGCAATGACCAGCGGGCGGCCGTCGTTGATCGTACCGAAGACGGCCACGCCGTTTTCGGGCTGCCGCTCGCGGAAACGGTCGGCCAGCAGACGCAGGGCTTGGGCATCGCCTTCGCTGAGTTGCAACGTGAGCACGCGCGCCCCTTTGATTTCCTGTGCTGCGCTGATGTGCTGATCCAATTCGGCGGCCAGCAGGCGGGTGCGGGTTTGCGCCAGTTCTTTTTGTGTCTCCTGGACTTCTGCCAGCACAGATTTCAGGCGCGCCACACTTTCGTCGGGGTGGGTGTGCAGGTGGGCGGCCACTTCATCCAGCAGGTTGATGCGTTGACGGGCGTACTGATACGCGCCGCGCCCGGTGATGGCCTCGATGCGGCGCACGCCGGCGGCTGCACTGCCCTCGCTGACAATCAAAAACAGGCCGATGTCACCGGTTTCGCGCACGTGCGTGCCGCCGCACAATTCGTAGGAGAAGGTTTCCGGCTCGCCGATGGCAATGGTGCGCACCCGCTCGCCGTATTTTTCGCCGAAAAGCGCCATAGCGCCTTCCGCTTTGGCTTCTTGCAGTGCTTTCCAGGTGATGCGCAACGGATAGTTGCCCAAGATGTTCATGTTGACGATGTGCTCAATTTCGGCCAATTGCGCCTGGGTAACCGCTTCGGGGTGTGTGAAGTCAAAGCGCAGGCGGTCGGGCGCCACCAGAGAACCGGCCTGGCGGGCGTGTTCGCCCAGCACTTCGTGCAACGCAGCGTGCAGCAGGTGAGTGGCGGTGTGGTTACGCATGATGTCGGAGCGCCGGGCGGCATCTACCGCGGCAATGACGGTATCGCCTACGTGCAGCGTGCCGCGCGTCACCCGGCAGACGTGCGTCACAATACCGGCGGCCGGTTTGCGCATATCGAGCACCTGCAATTCCGCCTGATGGTCGGGGGTGACGATGCTGCCGGTGTCGCTCACCTGTCCACCGGCGGCGACGTAAAAGCACGTCTGGGGCAGCACCACTTCGACCTGCTCACCAGCCTGGGCTTGCTGAACAGCCTGTCCATTGCGCACCAGCGCCAGGATGGGGCCTTCCACTTCCAGGGTGTGGTAGGGGTCGTAGGCTACTCCCTCGGGGGGCAGTTTTCCCTGGGAGCGCAACTCCTCGAAAATCCCGCGGTAGAGTTCGGCGTCCTCCCCACCCAGGGGACCAAAGGCTTCCCCTGCGCCGGAGGCCAGTCGATGGGATTCCATTGCCTGGCGGAAGCCGTCTTCTTCCACGTCCAGGCCTTGTTCACGCGCCACATCCCGGCTGATTTCCAGCGGCAGACCATAGGTGGCGTACAGGTCAAAGGCCTGTTCGCCGGGCAGCATGTTCTCGCCGCGCGTTTGCAGGTCATCCAGCAAGGCTTGCAGGCGGTTGAGGCCGTTTTCGACGGTGCGCTGGAAGCGTTCTTCTTCACGGGTGATGGCGTCTAAGATGGCGCTACGGTTCTGGTGCAGTTCGGGGTAGAAATCGCCATAATTTTCAACGACCACATCGGCCACCTGTGCCAAGAAAGGCTCGTGCAGGCCGATTTTGCTGCCGAAGCGGGCGGCGCGGCGAATAATCATGCGGCAGACGTAGTTGCGTCCGGTGTTGCCGGGCACAACGCCATCGGCAATCAGGAAGGCGGCCGCGCGGGCGTGGTCGGCAATCACGCGGTAGGGCGTGAAGTTGGTCTCCCGTTCGGCGTCCCGGTGACCGGTCAGACGTTGGGTGGTCTCGATGAGCGGCCACAGCAAATCGGTGCGATAATTGGATGCCTTGTCTTGCATGATGGATACAATGCGCTCGAAACCCATGCCGGTATCCACGTGGGTGGCGGGCAACGGCTCCAGGTGACTGGCATCCAGGCGGTTGTACTGGATGAAAACCAGGTTCCACAGTTCCAGGAAGCGGGCGCAATCACCGTTGACCTGGCAAACGTGCCCGGGGACATCCTGCATATCGCAGAATTCGGGGCCGCGGTCAATGTGAATTTCGGAGCACGGACCGCAGGGGCCGGTGTCGGCCATCTCCCAGAAATTATCCTTGCGGCCAAAGTACAGCAAATGTTCGGGGGCAAAGCCGGGTTGCTTCAGCCAGTGGGTTGCGGCTTCTTCATCGGAGGGAATTTCTCCCTTTTCGTCCTTGAAAACCGTGGCCCATAGGCGTGTTTTATCCAGCCCCCAGACCTCGGTGAGCAATTCCCAGGCCCAGGCGATGGCTTCTTTTTTGTAGTAGTCGCCGAACGACCAGTTGCCGAGCATTTCAAAGAAGGTATGGTGCGTGTCGTCCCGGCCTACGTCATCCAGGTCGTTGTGTTTTCCGGCCACGCGCATACACTTTTGGGAGTTGACGGCGCGGCTGTAGGGACGTTTGTCGGTGCCCAGGAAAACGTCCTTGAATTGCACCATGCCGGCGTTGGTAAACAGCAGCGTGGCATCCCCGCCGGGCACCAGCGAGGAGGAAGGCACAAAGGTATGGCCGTGTTTTTGAATGAAAAAATCAATGAATTCCTGACGAATTTGCGATCCGGTCTTCTGGGTCATTAGGCTCTCCTGAATGGTTTTTTGCATGTTTTCAGGGGGAGTGTTGCATGTGATGTAGAGCGTACATCACGCCACCCACTACCCCGTATATGAAACACGATTATACCAGCGGTGTGTTAAAATACCGTCTATTATGCTCTACGTCACCGTCTTTTTTTCAGGTTTAACCACGCTGGCGCTTGAATTGCTGGCCTCACGCTTGCTGGCACCCTATTTTGGCACCAGCAACCTGGTGTGGGCCGCAGTCATCGGCCTAATTTTACTCTATTTGACCCTGGGCTACCGCCTGGGCGGGCGTTGGGCCGACCGTGCTCCTCACCAGGTCACCCTGTACCGCATTCTGGCGTGGGGTGCGTTCCTGGGCAGCGTAATCCCCTTTGTGGCGCATCCGGTGTTGCTCAGGGTCGCGGCCGCCTTTGACCAAATGGACATCGGGGTATTGCCGGCCGCTTTTGTTGCGGTGTTGATTTTGTTCAGCCTGCCGCTCACCTTGTTGGGGATGGTTTCGCCCTTTGCCATTCGCCTGGCGTTGCAGGATGCCCGCCGCGCCGGTACGGTTGCCGGGAATATCTACGCCCTGTCGACGATTGGTTCCTTTGTGGGGACTTTTCTGCCCGATTTGATTTTCGTGCCCCTGATAGGGACGCGGGCAACTTTCCTGCTTTTTGGTGGGTTGCTGCTCCTGGTGGCTTTTCTGGGTTTGTGGCGGGTTGCCGGCCCCCGGGGACTGCTCCCCCTGGTTTGGATGCCGCTCGTGTGGGTGGTCTTGCTATTGGTTGCCTTGCGCCTACCCATCAAAAACACCCCCGGTCAAATCTTCGAGACCGAATCGAGTTACAACTACATCCAGGTGTTGGAAGATGCCGAGGGCACGCGTTACCTGCGTTTGAATGAAGGGCAAGGCATTCATTCGATCTATCATCCGCAGCGCATCGCTTTTGGGGGCACCTGGCAGCAATTTCTGGCAGCGCCTTTTTTCAACCCGCCGCCCTTTGAGGCCCGTCAAGTGGATAGCATGGCAATCATCGGCCTGGCGGCCGGTACCAGCGCCCGGCAGGCCACGGCGGTGTTTGGCCCTATTCCGATTGATGGCTATGAGATTGACCCGCAGATTATCCGTGTGGGGCAGGTTTATTTCGACATGAACGAGCCGAATTTGCAGCCCATTACGCAGGATGGCCGCGTTGGACTTGCGCATAGCCAAAAGAAGTATGCGCTGATTGCCATTGACGCCTATCGTCCGCCCTACATTCCCTGGCACTTGACAACGCGTGAGTTCTTCGAGATTGTGCGGGCGCACCTCAAACCCGATGGGGTTGTGGCGATCAACGTGGGGCGTGCCCCCAACGACCGGCGCCTGATTGAGGTGCTGGCGAGCACCATGCAAGCCGTCTTCCCCTCGGTGTTCGTCATGGATGTGCCTCAATCCTTCAACACCATCGTGTACGCCACCGTACGACCCGCCTCGTGGGATAACCTGGCCGCCAACTACCTGGGGCTGAAAGCCAACGGTGCTCATCCGGTGCTGCTGGAGAGCATCGAACGCGCCTGGGCTTATCAACAGCCCACGCCGCCGGTAGCGCAAGTCTTCACCGATGACCACGCCCCCATCGAATGGCTCACTAACGCCCTGATTTTTGGCTACGTTGCCCACGGCGGGCGCTGACCACCTGACGGTGGACGGTGGACCGTAGACTCCCCGCCCACCCGACTACCTTAACTACCCGACTATCTGACTATCTAACTACTACATGAAACTCCTCCATTACCTCACCTCCCTACTCGTTATGCCGGTGCTGATTCTCACCACCGTGTGGGCTATGTTGCACCCGGCCTTTCTGATTCTGGAATACAACACCCCTGGTTTTCCTGAAGACTCCTACGGATTTACCAAAGCCGAGCGTTTGTATTGGGCACGTTATGCCGTAGACTACTTGCGCAATGATGCCGATATCTCTTACCTGGCCGATTTGCGTTTCCCGGATGGACAGCAAGTCCCGCCGCAGTCCTGTGTGCAAATGGACGACTGCGCCCGTCTGTACAACGAACGCGAATTACAGCACATGGTGGATGTCAAGCATGTGGTGCGTCAGGCCTTGGCGGTCTGGCAGGTGAGTTTACTGATGCTGCTGGTGCTGGGTGTGTGGTACTGGCGCAGCGGTCGGTGGGACGATTTCCGGCGAGCGGTGGCACGTGGTGGATTGTGGACCACCGGTTTTAGTGGTTTTATCATTATTTTTGTGTTGGTGGGTTTTGGGGTGATTTTCGTGGCCTTCCACGAGATTTTCTTCGCTAGTGGCACCTGGATGTTTTACTATTCCGATACCCTCATCCGCTTATTCCCGGAGCGCTTCTGGCGGGATGCCTTTCTGCTGGTGGCCGGGATACCGGCGCTGGTAGGCTTTTTGCTGTACCGCTGGGCGGGTGTAAGACGGGGCTTCGAACCTGTCCCTGGTGAGCGGGAGTAGGACGGGCTTTCAGCCTGTCCCCGGCGGAATGTACCGCCGACCTGGATGTCGGCGTTCCCGGTGGGTATGTGCCGCCGACCTGGGGGTCGGCGTTCCCAGGCGGAATGTGCTGCCGACCTGGGGGTCAGCGTTCCCAGGCAGCCCCTTCTACGAATCCGGCGTGCCGGTAGGCTTTAAATCACGCACGTTCAATTGCAGAGAAGTGCGGCCGTTGTACTCGTTGCGCTCGAAGGTGTACAGAATGTCCACGTGTTCCGGCATGTCCTCGGCCCGGTGCCCCTGGCGGAAGGCGATGGCGTCATACGTTATGCGCCCGTCAGTCACCTTGAAGCGCAAGTGTGCCCCATCGTTGCCCACCGCTGTTCGATAGGTGACGCGTACATCACGTGATATGAAGACCGCTGCCGGGTTGCCGTAACCGGTCGGCTGCATCCAATCCAGGTAGCGCAGCACCTCGGGGGTCAGGTCACTGAGGGGAATTTCCATATCGGCCACCAGGCTGGGGCGCAAGTCGTATCCCGATAATTGCGCCGTGGCAATCTCTTGCAGGCGGGCAATCAGTGCGGGGAGATTTTCGTTGCGCACGGTGAAACCGGCGGCCGCGGCATGTCCGCCATAGCGTACCAGGAGGTCAGCGCAGGCGTCCAGCGCCTCGGTGATGTGAAATTCCGGGATGCTGCGGCAGGAAGCCACGGTGTAGGTTTCGTCCTGATGCCCCACGATGGCCGGGCGATAGTGCTGCTCCACCAGGCGGGAGGCGGCCAGCCCAACAACGCCCTGGTTGAAATCGGGGTGAGCGGCAAAAAGCAAGGGGGCATCCGGGGTATTGGCCAGTGCAATTTGCTCTGCGGCCTGTTGAATTGTGCGCGTCAGGCGCTGACGTTCGCTGTTTTGGACCTGCAATTGCTGTGCCAGTTGTCCGGCCAAGAAAAGGTCATCGGTTAAGAGCAGGTCAAGCGCGGCCAAGGCGGTATCCAGCCGCCCGGCGGCGTTCAAGCGTGGCCCCAGGCGGAAACCGATATCCCCGGCGGTTACGTTTTGCGGTTTTACCCCGGCAACCTGCATCAGCGCGTACAGCCCCTGGCGGGTAGGGGCGCGCAATCTCTCCAGACCGGCACGCACCAAGGCGCGGTTTTCCAACACCAGGGGCGCTAAATCGGCGACGGTGCCCAGCGCCACCAGGTCGAGGTAATCTTGGGGGTGCAAGGTGGGGAAATATTCGGCCAGCGCGCTCACCAGTTTGTAGGCCAACCCTACCCCGGCCAGCATCTTATCGGGATAGGTGTCGCCTGCTTGTTTGGGATTGATGACGGCTCGGGCAGGGGGCAGTTGCTCGCCGGGGTGATGGTGGTCGCTGACGATGACATCCATGCCCAGCGATTGGGCGTGGGCCACTTCTTCGATAGAACGAATGCCACAATCCACGGTGACCACTAACTGCACCCCCTCGGCGTGCAGAGCGTCGATGGCCTCGATGTTCAGACCGTACCCTTCGTCGAAGCGGTTGGGAATGTAGGGGCGCACTTCTGCCCCCAGGGTGCGCAGGGCGTGGGTCAGTAGGGCAGTGGATGTCACGCCGTCGGCATCGTAATCGCCGTAGACCGCGATTTGTTCGTGGCGTTTCAGGGCATAGCGCAGGCGCTCAACGGCGGCTGTCATCCCCAGCAGGTTGGTGGGTTGCGTGTCGGCGGGAGGTGTTGCGCGCAAGTACGCCCCGGCGCTTTCCGGGGTGGCATAGCCGCGGTTGTAGAGCAACTGCCTCAGGAGAGGGGCGGCTTTATCCAACGCGCGATCCACTTCGGGTGGGCGGAGAGGCTGAATCTCCCAACGTTTGGTTAAGCCTTTGATCATGCCTCCCCCCCGCGGGGGCGGATGGTCTGTTCTGCCAGGGCCAGAGCACCCATCAGGCCGGCGTTATCCCCCAGCGCAGCGCGCGAGATATGCAGGTCTTTCAGATATTCCTTGGACATGACGTGACTTTCCAGCGCCCGGCGCAATGGGGCCAGCAGCACCTCACCGCTTTGGGAGACACCGCCACCGATAATCAGGGCGGTGGGGTTGAAGATGTGCAGGAAGTCGGCCAGCGCAACGCCCAGATAGTGTCCGGCTTCGGCCAGGGCTTCTTGCGCCAGGGTGTCTCCGGCCAGGGCGGCCTGTGCGATTTCTTTGGTGGAGGGCGGGGGATCCAAACGCAGACTCGATGAGTGGTTGCCGTTTTCTAGGGTGGTGCGCACCCGACGGGCGATTGCCGTGCCCGAGGCCACGGCTTCCAGGTGACCGCGTTGTCCGCAGCCGCACAATGGCCCGTCTGGCACGATGGTCAGGTGACCGAGTTCCCCGGCCAGACCGTGGGCGCCGTGCAGCAAATGGTCTGCGATAATCACGCCGCCGCCGATGCCGGTGCTGACCGTCAGATAGAGCAAATGATGATGTCCTTGTCCGGCACCAAAGCGCCATTCCCCCAACGCGGCGAGGTTGGCGTCGTTGTCTATCACGGCCGGCGTGCCGAAGCGTTCTGTCAGCCGGTGGCTAAGCGGTTCATGGCGCCATTGCGGAATGTTAGGGGCGGTCAGCAGGGTCTGGTTTTCCCAGTCCACCGGCCCGGGGAGTGCTGCGCCAATGGCGCGCACGCTGCCCGTTTGTGGCCAAATACTTTCCACCAGGGCATACATCACTTCTGATGGGGTGCGACGAGGGTCTTGGGTGGCTACTTTGCGGACTTCTTGAGGGGTGTATTCCCCCACGGCAAAGCGCGCCGCTCGCATACTCGTCCCCCCAATGTCGAGGGCAAGGTAGGTATCCATGGGGGCAAGTATACAAAAGAGTGGGCAAGTGTGCAAGGCAAAAACGCAAAGACTTGCCGAATTGGGCATCACGGGGTAAGATGAAAGCGCCATAGGACAAAAGTACTTGTGTTGGTGCAACCCCGGTTGTGTTCAAATTGACCACTTGAAGCCTGGTGAAAACCCACGTGCGTCTGCGGGTAGCCACCAATGCCTTTGTGCTTCGTGGTGAGCCATCTTATGCGTAAACTTGTGAATTCCCTCAAAAACATCTTGGGCTGGCTGCGGCCTGGCCTGGGAATCAAACGTTGGCTGGGCGTGTTGCTGGCTGGCACAACACTGCTGGGGATTGGTTTTGGTGTGTGGGTGTTGGAGGTGTACCGCACTGCGCCGGAAACATGGTGGTTGCCGGCCTTGTCGTATCTCGCGTTGCGCTTCCTGGCCCGTCCCTTGCGCGTCCTGATTTTTGGGACGCTGGGCGCGCTCTTGATGGGACTGGGCATTTGGGGGATGAACCGTGCGTTGTTGGCGCCCTTTGTGCCCTCGGGGGCTTCGGTGTTGGATGCCGTCACCACCCATCGCCGCCGGGAGCGCGGCCCGCGCATCGTTGCGATTGGCGGCGGGCATGGTCTATCGAACCTGTTGCGTGGCCTGAAGGCTTACTCCCACAACATCACCGCCGTGGTCACGGTGGCCGATGACGGTGGTTCGTCCGGACGGCTGCGCGAGGCGCTCGGCATCCTGCCGCCCGGTGATATCCGCAACTGTTTGGCTGCGCTCTCCAATGATGAGGCTCTGCTGACCCAACTCTTTCAGTATCGTTTTGGGGACGATGTAGACGGTTTGGAAGGACACTCGTTCGGCAATCTGTTTATCAGTGCGTTGAGCGAAATCATGGGTAGTTTTGAAGACGCGGTGGCTGAATCCGGGCGGGTGCTATCGGTGCATGGACGCGTTTTACCGGCTACGCTGCATAACGTACGTCTGGTGGCCGATGTACATCTGCGGCATACCGCTTCGGCGGTGCGGATACACGGCGAAAGCCGTATCCCGGAGGCCAACGGGCGGGTGCAGCGGGTTTGGTTAGAGCCTAACGACCCGCCAGCCTATCCCAAAGTGGTGCAGGCCATTCTGGCTGCGGACCTGATTGTCATCGGGCCGGGGAGTTTGTACACCAGCATTCTCCCTAACCTGTTAGTGCCGGATATCGTACACGCTATTCGCTCCAGCAGGGCGCTTAAAATCTTTGTCTGCAATATCGCCAATCAGCCGGGGGAAACCGATGGCTATACTTGCAGTGATTACATGCAGGCCATTGAGGCACATACCGGCCCGGGGTTGGTGGATTTGGTACTGGCGAACAATGCTTTTCCGACGCACACGCCCAATAAAGTTGTTTGGGTGGAGATCGGTGACCTTATCCAATGGCCAGCACACTATGCTGATTTGGTCAATGAAGCCCGTCCTTGGCAGCACGATTCCGTCAAATTGGCAGATACGCTGATGGCGCTGCTCGCCGAGCGCACCGGGCCGTTGATGGCGGAATAATTTGATCGTGGACACCGTGGGCGGCCTACCGTCCATCACCCATCGCTTGTGACATCTTTCACGTGCATGTTTTGCGCAAAGGCGGTACAATTACCGTTGTGTTTTGGGAGAAACACACCTATCCCAAGTCTTTAGTCGGCACGGTGCCGGCTTGTCAAAAGATACATTTACGGAGGTTTTGAAATGACAGTAAAAATCGGTATTAACGGCTTTGGCCGCATTGGCCGACAAGTCTTGAAGGCAATCAAAGAGCGCCACGGCGATGAATTACAAGTTGTGGCCATCAATGATTTGTTTGACGCAAACACCAACGCACATCTTTTTAAGTACGACTCAAATTATGGCATTTACCCCGGCAGCGTGGAAGTGGTTGATGGGGATTTGGTCATTGACGGCGAGCGCATTAAGGTCTTTGCCGAGCGCGACCCCGGCAATTTGCCCTGGGCAGATCTGGGTGTTGACATTGTGATTGAATCAACCGGTGTGTTCCGCGATGCGGGCAAAGAGCCCGGCCCGCAGGCACACATCCAACGCGGTGGTGCGAAAAAAGTCATCATCTCCGCACCGGCGAAAAATGAAGATTTGACCGTTGTTTTGGGCGTGAACGAAGAGCGATACGATCCGGCCAAACATCACATCGTCTCGAATGCTTCCTGCACCACCAACTGCCTGGCACCGGCCGCCAAAGTGGTCTTTGATGCCTTTGGTATCGTCAAGGGGCTGATGACCACCGTCCACTCTTACACCAACGACCAGCGCATTCTCGACCTGGCGCATAAAGACCCGCGCCGGGCGCGTGCTGCAGCCCTGAACATCATCCCGACCACCACGGGGGCAGCCAAGGCTGTGGCGCTGGTCATCCCTGAACTGAAGGGCAAATTTGACGGCTACGCGCTGCGCGTACCTACGCCCACGGTTTCCATCGTGGACTTTGTG
The DNA here is from genome assembly GCA_034434095.1 of Anaerolineales bacterium. Taxonomy (GTDB): domain Bacteria; phylum Chloroflexota; class Anaerolineae; order Anaerolineales; family DRKV01; genus DRKV01. Next base: position 822 of record DAOTZN010000029.1, on the reverse strand, counting down.
GCCGAGACCGAAAAACCGGTCAGCCTGGAGGCCCTGAAAGCGGCCTTCAAAGAGGCTGCCGATGGCCCGATGAAAGGTATCCTGGGCTACTCTGACGAACCACTGGTTTCGATGGATTTCAAGGGCGATGAGCGCTCCTCTATCATTGACGCCGATTCCCTGATGGTGATAGGCGACAATATGGTCAAGGTGGTCACCTGGTACGATAACGAATGGGGTTACTCGTGCCGCACGGCCGACCTGGCTGCTCTGATGGCGAAAAGTCTGTAATCGAAGGTTTCCTTCCCCGGCCCTGTGGCGCTTTTCGCGCTGCGGGGTTGGGGAGACAGGAGATTCCCATGTTCAATAAAAAGACAGTTCGTGATGTCGATGTGCGCGGCAAACGCGTCTTGGTGCGCGTGGATTTCAACGTGCCGCTCAAGGATGGGAAGGTGGCCGATGATACCCGCATTCGGGGTGCGCTGCCCACCATCCAGTACCTGCTAGAACAAGGGGCTGCGGTCCTCCTGATGTCTCATCTGGGACGCCCTAAGGGGCAGCCGGACCCCCAGTTTTCCCTCCGTCCTGTGGTTTCGCCCCTCAGCGCCCTGCTGGAGCGCCCGGTCGCCTTTGCCGAATCTTGCATTGGCCCGGCGGCCGAAAGCGCAGCCGAAGCGCTCAAGCCGGGCGAAGTACTGCTGCTGGAAAACACGCGTTTTGTGCCCGGCGAAACCAAAAATGACCTGGAAGTCGCCCGTCAGATGGCTGCTTTGGCGGATTTGTACGTCAACGATGCCTTTGGCTCTGCTCATCGGGCGCACGCTTCCACCGAGGGCGTTGCCC
>DAOTZN010000028.1:0-6354 GCA_034434095.1 Anaerolineales bacterium | reverse complement strand
GTCGGCAATAGGCAATCAAACCACAAAGCAAATTGACCAGGAAATTGATTGGACTGCGGTGGCGCGAATGCTCGATTTGCGAGATATTCTTGAGCTGGTCAATCATTGTCTCGACAATCGCTCGCTTGCGAAGCAAGCGTTTGTCCATCAAAGGCATCAGCACACTTCGCAGGAGTTCATCTTGAAGCGCCTTGGAGAGATAACCCTTATCGGCAAATCATTTGCCAAAGAGTTTTCGAACCATCTTGGAAACCGGCTTGCGGTCGTCCACATTGCCAGGGGTGAGCAGCACATTGAGCAATTCGCCACGGTCATTGAAAATCAAGTGCAATTTGAAGCCAAAGAACCAGCCGGTGGAGGTTTTGCCGCGCTGAGCCAATTCTGCAAACACCTTATGGGAATGGATTCTTGAGTTTTTGCATACCGCCAGTGCTGTGGAATCTATGAAGGAAATACCTATGCAGGTTCCCATCACGTCGCCGTCGGATTTCACCTGCTGAAAGCAACCGTTTTTGCCACACCGGTACAAAGGTTTGGCAAAAATCATCGACATCGCAAAACAATTCGATTAGACTCTCCATGAGAGGCGCCTTGGAATATTTGTTTTTAAATCCAAGTTTACTATAGTGAGCCCCTTATCCTGAACTCAGGTTATATTAAATTTTTGCCATTTTGAGGAGAGTATTCGGGTAAAATATCTCCGGCCGTTTTTGCAGTGGAGTCAAGGATAGTAGCTAAATGTTTGATACGTTTCGCAGTTGGAAATTATTATTTCGCGACGAAGGTCGTTGGCAGCCATGGGTAATTGGGTTGTTTGTGCTGATGCAGGCATTGGTTATGCTTAATGCAGTGCTGCACAACCCCGAAATGGGTTATGATGCTGAGGACCATTTATCCTACATGCAGGTCTTACCGGAGCGATTGCCTTCCCCGCAAGATACGCGCGAATTTTTCTCTGCGCCGTTGCCTTATTTTATTCCCGGTATTGTAGATGAGGTGTGTACGCGCATTTTTGCAGCGCGTGACCCCAATTGGGTGTTTGAGTATTGCCGCGATTTGGGGGGAAACACCGCTCAGGGGTTGAATGTTCTCTTGTCGTTTGGCACAGGAATTTTAATGTTGAGCTTGGCGCAACGTTTGCACCCGGGTTCATGGCACTTTAAAGTTAGTGTGCTGCTGTTGCTTGCTCTGCTAACGGTGTACTACAAAACGTTTGCGCAGGTGCGCGGTGAGCCGTATGTGGTCTTTTTTACCGTGTGGATTTTGGATGTGCTGTTTGCCTGGGTAGACGCGCCATTGTCGGTTGCGCGCTGGCAACAGGGAACTGGTTTGGGTGTGCTGGTTGGGTTGTTGATGCTGAGTCGGCAATGGGGGGCAATGCTGGTTCCAGCTTTACTGCTTTTTCCGCTGATGATGTTTTGGTTGCGGCGGCGGCTTGATTGGGGTTTGCTGCGGACGTTGGTGCTTGGTGCGCTAACAGCGGCATTGGTTGGCGGCTGGTTTTATGTGTGGTTGTTGATTCGCTATAATACGCTCACTGCTTTTAATTTGGAAACGCCCGGGTTTTCGTTTGCAAATCAACCGTATAAATTTTATCGGCATACCGGTTTAGAAGATTGGGTTCTGTTTCGCGTACCAATACGCGAAAATTTTGCTAACGAGTTCATACCAATTATGTATTCGGATACCTAGGGCGATTATTGGGGTTACTTTGTGTTTATTCGCGATAAGTCGTATTTGGGTGAAAAAGGTTATGAGAATGGTGCACAAATTGCACCGTATTTAGGGCGCGTGAATTTGGTTTCGTTGTACCCTACATTTTTGATGGCTTTGGGGCTACTGCTTGGGCTGCATCATGTTGTGCGTTTGCGTATAGAAAAAACCAATGCCAAGTTTATGCTAATGTGGATTTTTCTCGTCAGCGCGGGGTTGATGTATGGTTATTTTGTAATTGCTTATCCCGACCCGCCGCGCGGTGCGACTATTAAACCAACCTATGTTTTGCACGCATTGATAGTTTTACCGTTGTTTGCTGCTGATTTGCTCGAAATCTTGCGTCGCCGCTCGGCGCGCGCGTGGTGGCTGACAGTTGGGTTGCTGGCTTTGGTTTTTCTCCACAATTTACCGGCAATGGTGACGCGCTACAATGTCTTTCTCTAGTTCTGTGAAGTTCGCTTTGCGTTTGCTGCGCCACGATACCCGGCTTTGCTGCTTTGCGCTGGCGCGGTGCTTTGAGCCACGCGCCGATCCTCTTTGGCAATTCGTTCCCCAAGAGTGGTACACATTTGCTAACGCAGGGTTTAGAGGGGTGCGCAGCTATTAGTCCGGCGGTGCAGTGGGCAGGCCCCCATTTGCGGGTATAATTTTTAGAATGTCATCCATCATCACGCTAGGTGTTCTCGCCGATACCCACGTTCCCGACCGCAGTTCCACTTTACCCCCCGCCGTGCTGGAGATTTTCTCTCGTCAGCAGGTGCAAGCCATCTTGCACGCCGGCGATTTTTCTTCGAGCGTTGTTTTCGAGCAACTCAACCGCATCGCCCCGCTGTACGCAGTACGCGGCAACCGTGATATCTGGGTCATGCGCCATCTGCCCCGCACGCAAGTGTTCGCCTTCGGCGGCGTGCGCATCGGCATGGTACACGGGCACGGCTCATTCTGGGATTACCTGAAAGACAAGTGGATTTTCTACACCCGCGGTATCGGCATCTCGGCCTTTGAGCAGCGCGCCCTGCAAACCTTCGCCGCCGACGAGGTGGATGTGGTCGTCTTTGGGCACATTCACACTCCGGTCAACCGGCGCGTGGCCGGACGGCTGCTCTTCAACCCCGGCACGACCAGCACCCCGCTGTACGCCCATCAGCCGCGCACCGTTGGGTTGCTGCACATTGACAATGGCACAGTGCGCGGCGAAATCGTCAACCTGGAACGCTATCCCCTGGCATAGACCCATTGGAGGAAAACCATGCTTTCTAAAAAACAAATTGTTTACCTGGTAGGCCCAGGATTTGAAGACCTGGAATTCTGGGTGCCGCTGATGTTTTTACAGGCCGAAGGGGCACAAGTAACCATCGTGAGTTACCAAAAGACCACTTTTCGCGGCAAACACTGCCTGGAAGCCACGGCCGAAGCCTTGCCCTCAGAAATTTCGGTTGATGAGTTCGATGGGCTGGTGGTCCCCGGCGGCTGGGCGCCCGACAAGTTACGCCGCTACCCCGAAATCACCGGCCTGGTGCGCGCCTTTTATGAGCAAGGCAAAATCGTAGGCGCCATCTGTCACGGCGGCTGGGTGTTGGCCTCAGCCGGCATTTTGCAAGGGCACAAGGCCACCGGCTCTACCGGCATTCGAGATGACCTGCGCAATGCCGGAGCAACCTGGGTGGACGCCCCCGCCCTTCGGGACGGCAACCTGGTATGGGGACGGGTGGTCGCCGATATCCCGGCGTTTTGCCGTGAGTTACGCACTGCGCTGGCAGATTCTTAAGGAGAACCGACCTTGAAAACTCGCCCCATCCCCCTTGTTTTTTCCCTCCTGCTCGGCCTGGCGCTGCTGGCCGGCATACTCCCCGCCGCTTCGCAGGCCGCCCCGACTACACCCTGGGAGAGTAAAGTTGACCCTTGGGTCTTGCAGGCCACCCAAAAGGGCGCGTCGGAATTCCTCGTTTACCTTCGGGAGCAGGCCGACCTCAGCGGGGCCGCACATCTCCCTACCAAACAAGCAAAATCCGAATACGTCTTCGAGCAACTGACGCGCACCGCCGAACGCACACAAGGCCCGCTGCTGCGTGCCCTGACCAGCCTGGGCGTCCCATACCGCGCCTACTGGATCGCAAATATGGTCTGGGTGCGCGGTGACCAATCCGTAGTGCAATCCCTGGCACAGCGAGCGGATGTGGCGCACATCTTCGCCAATCCGGCCGTGCGTCTGCAAGAACCGGCGGCCAATGCTCCCTATCAGGCTGAAGCACCGGACGGTATCGAGTGGAATATTAGCCAGGTGAACGCGCCGCAGGTATGGGCGCAAGGTTTCACCGGACAAGGCGCGGTGGTCGCCGGGCAGGATACCGGTTACGACTGGACGCATCCGGCGCTCAAGCCCCATTACCGCGGCTGGAACGGCAGCAGCGCCGACCACAACTACAACTGGCATGACGCCATCCACAGTGGCGGCGGGGTGTGCGGGGCAGATTCTCCCGAACCCTGCGATGACGACGCCCACGGCACGCATACCATGGGCACGATGGTGGGCGATGACGGGGGCACAAACCAAATCGGCATGGCCCCCGGCGCCCGGTGGATTGGCTGCCGCAACATGAATCAGGGCGTCGGCACGCCCACCACCTACGCCGAATGCTTCCAGTGGTTTATCGCCCCCACCGACCTGAACGGCAACAATCCCAACCCTGCCCTGGCACCGGATGTAATCAACAACTCGTGGGGCTGCCCGCCATCCGAAGGCTGCACCGACCCGACCGTGCTGCAAACGGTAGTAGAAAACACGCGCGCCGCCGGAATCGTGGTTGTGGTCTCGGCCGGCAACAGCGGCTCCGCGTGCAGCACGGTGGAAGACCCGGCCGCCATCTACGACGCCTCCTTCAGCGTGGGCGCCACCAACAGCAGCAATACGATTGCCAGTTTCAGCAGCCGCGGCCCGGTGACCGTGGACGGCAGCAACCGCATGAAGCCGGATATCAGCGCGCCGGGCGTGAGCATCCGCTCCAGTGTGCCGGGCGGCAGTTATCAGGGCGGCTGGAGTGGCACGAGCATGGCCGGGCCACACGTCGCCGGGCTGGTTGCGCTGCTCATCAGCGCCAACCCATCCCTGGCCGGGCAGGTGGACGCCATCGAAAACATCATCAGCCAGAGCGCCCTGCCGCTCTACACCACCCAGGGGTGCGGCGGCGATACCTCCACCTCACGCCCCAACAACGTCTACGGCTGGGGGCGCATCGACGCCTGGGCTGCCTACCAGGCGCTCAACATGCACGCCCTGGCGGTCAGCAAACACACCACCGCCGATACCCTGCTGCCGGGCGAAACCTTCTCCTACACCCTGACGCTCACCCACACCCAGGGCACCACCGACACCCACAACGTAGTGCTGAGCGACACCCTGCCCGCTCATCTGTCCTTCGTCTCGGCCAGCGGCACGTACACCTGGGATGGCAGCACCATCCGCTGGACGTACCCCATGCTAGCGCCCCATGCCGTCCTCAGCGAAACCCTGGTGGTGCAGGTAGCCGGCGATGCGCCGGCCGGACAAATCGTCAATGCGCAGTACGGCGCGGCCAGCGACGAGGTGCCCACCGGCGTCAGCGGCGCACCGGTCAGCGTGAGCGTGATGCCCTACAGCCTGGCGCTCACCAAATCCGTCTCCGCCATGCAGGCCGTGCCCGGGCAAGTGCTCACCTACACCCTGCGGGTACGCAACACGCACGACTTCGCCCCACTCAGCGCGTTGACCATCAGCGATACGCTGCCGAGCGGCACGCAATTCATCACCGCCACGCAGCCCTTCACCCGCAGTGGAGACACCTTCACCTGGGGAAAAGCCGCCCTGGGAGCGCGTGCTGCGTGGCAAGTACAACTGAGCGTGCGAGTTCCCCTGACCGCCGGACAAAGCACGATTCAGAATGCGGACTACGCCGCTTTTAGCGCCGAAACCGGAAAAGTGACCGCCTCCCCGGTGGATGTAGCGGTGGAACCCTACGCCCTTCAGGCGGGCGCGGCGGTGGATAGAGAATACGCCCCCCTAAATTCCCCGTTAACCTACACCTTCGCGCTCACCAATCCCCATGCCTTTGCGGCGCTCTCCCCGCTCACCCTGACGGTCGCCTTGCCGGCCCACGCCGTGCTGATAGACGCCAGCACACCCTACACGCACAGCGGGCAAACCGTCGTCTTCGGGAAGGCTTCGCTGGCGCCCGGCAGCGTGTGGCACCCACAGGTGACGGTCAGCAGCCCCTTGACGGGCAGCCTGCCCCTGACCTACACCGCCGAAAGCGGTCAAACCACGCCGCTCAGCGGCACAGTAAGCGCGCAGGTCGGGGCGCTGGGCGTGACGCTCGGCGATAGCGGTTACCTCATCCGGCACAATCCGGTATACGCCAACGGCACGGCACTCACCTTTACGCACACCTTCACCAACACCAGCGCCTTCACGCTGACCTTCACCTTCGCCCTAAGCGATGACCTGGGTTGGACACTGGCAGCATCTCCCTCGACGCTCACCCTGGGGCCGGGAGAAAGCGCCCAAATTACGGTCCACGTGTCCCTGCCTGCCAACACGCCCCCCGGCACGTACAACCGCCTGCGAACGCGCATCGGCGCGCAGGAAGCGCCCAGCCTACACGC
>DAOTZN010000027.1:0-15118 GCA_034434095.1 Anaerolineales bacterium | reverse complement strand
GGGCAAAGCGATTTTCCCCTTACCGAAATGGGAGAAAAACAAGCCCATGCCCTGGGGGAATACTGGCAGCAACACGGCCAAACCTTCGATGAAATCATCGCCAGCCCGCTCAGCCGCGCCCGCCAAACTGCCGAAATCATCGCACAGCACTTGAACCTATCCGTCACTCTAGCAGATATCTGGAAAGAGCGGGACAACGGCAAATTTGCCGGCATGCGCGGTGAAGAAGCCCGTACCCTTTATCCCCAGCCAGACTTCATGCCCCCCTACGAACCCATCGGGGACACCGGAGAAAGCCAATGGGAACTCTACCTGCGCGCCGGACAGGCTCTGCACAACCTGATGAACCGCCCCCCCGGGCGCTATTTAGTGGTCGCCCATGGTGGCATTCTCAACCTGGCCATATACGCCATGCTGAGCATTCCGCTACAGGCCAACTTTCATGGGCCGCGCTTCCGATTCCGCAATACCGCCTTCGCCACATTGAGATATTATCCTCTCAGACATCAGTGGCACGTTTACGGCATTAACCAACATCCCCATTGGAATTTCGAAACACAAGAAACGGCATGAACAACGAATCGCTTTCCCTACTGGTTTTCGGCGCCGGTGCCATTGGCACTTACGTCGGTGGCAGTCTGGCTCTGCAAGGGCAACGAGTAGTCTTCCTGGAACGCCCACGAGTGGCCGAAGCATTACGGGCGCGCGGCGTCCACCTGGTGCTGAACGATGGCGTGCCACGCCAGGTTGCGCCACTACACGTGGTCACATCCCCGGAAGATGCCCTGGCGGCTGGCCCCTTCGATGCGGCACTGTTCGCGCTCAAATCCTTCGATACCCCGGCCTTTGTAGAACAAATCGCCCCCTTTGCGGCCGACCTGCCACCGGTAGTGTGCCTCTCCAATGGAGTGGAAAACGAGACGATGCTCGCCAAGGCCTGGGGCAGTGAGAACGTCATCCCCGCCACCGTGACCACCGCTATTGGGCGCGGCCAAACAGGAGAAGTTCGGGTGGAGCGCTTACGCGGGCTGGGCATTGCCAGCGGACATCCGCTCTCAGAGCGGTTGGTACAGGCCTGCACCCAGGCCGGCTTGCAAGGCCGTTTGTACCCCAATGCAGCCAGCATGAAGTGGTCTAAAATGCTCACCAACCTGCTGGCAAATGCCACCTCCGCCATTTTGGACATGACCCCGGCGGACATTTTTGCCCACCCGGGACTGTGCACCTTGGAGGTACGCCAACTGCGCGAAGCGCTGGCCGTGATGCACGCCCAGGGCATCCCCGTCACCGACCTGCCCGGTACGCCGGTACGCCTGCTGGCGCTAGGGGTGCGCCTGCCGACAATCATCTCGCGGCCATTGCTGCAACGCGCGGTAGGCAAAGGGCGCGGCAGTAAGATGCCCTCCTTTCACATTGACTTGCACAGCGGACGTGGCAAAAGCGAGGTGACCTACCTGAACGGGGCAGTAGTGCGCTTTGGCGAACGCCTTGGCATTCCCACACCCATCAACCAGCAACTGACCGATATCCTGCTTGGCTTGACCGAAGGGCGCTACGCCATAAGTGACTATGCGCACCAGCCGGAGAAATTGCTCAAGGTCATCGGTTAGTCACGTACTAGATTTTTTTATTTGAACGGCATCTCCTCAAAAAAATAGGGGAGACCATAGGGCGCAACAAAAATCTCACCACGAAGTCCCAAAGGCACGAAGGAAAGGTTAAAAACTTCGTGTCTTTGGATTCCATAACTTCCCGATTTGTTGGTTCTTCAGCCTCAAAATTTCAACGCCAAGCCGCAGAGCCGCAAAGAAAACCACGTTTTAGCGCCAAAACCGGCGTATATCCAGAAAAACCTTTGCGCTTTGGCAACTTTGCGTTAAGGTTTTGGGGCTACTCCAACGTGCCGACCTGGAGGTCGGCGCTCCCAGAGGTCGGCGCTCCCAGGCCCCTCCAGGGGGGGATACGCTACCGAAGAATGATTCAAAAATCTTCGTAATCCGTGTCCACCTGCGGGTTGGCTGCCCGGCGGTTTCGCCAAACTCCAGTCACGTAGCCCATTCGTCGAGCCGTCGCGTAGGTGGACATGTTGGGCTATGGGAGCGTGGACACTCGAAACTACCCAATGACTCAACTATCCACCTGTGAGGTCACAAGACGGTAAACCTGCGCTTCATCGGACGGATGAACGACAATCGCCAGACGGTCACCAGCCTGCAAAACGGTATCCCCATGCGGAATGAACAATTGAAAACCGCGCTGCAAACTGGCAACCAAACTATCATGTGGCCAGGGGACATCACACAACCGACGCCCTACCAGGGGCGAGTCTTTGGGAATATCTATCTCAACCACATCTGCACCGGACATGGCTTCCATGCGCACCTGTCCAACGCGATGATGTTGGCTGGCACGCTGGATAAGTGCTAATTTATAGGCACGTACAACAGCACTACGACTGATCCAACCAATCAATCGACGCGGGTTGTTGCGTTGCACCACCGGCAAGCGTCCAATATCGTAGGCTCCCATACGCTGAAGGGCCTGCTGGATGGTTTCATCTTTGTAGGTCACCAATAAGCGACGCGAACAAAACCGTCCTACGGGGGCATCTAAACCAACGCCTTCTTGCATCAACGCCCGCTCAATATCTGAGATTGAAATTATGCCTACTAATTCGTCATACTTATTCAACACCGGAATGCCGTGAACATGTGTGTGTTGCAAAATTTCCCAGGCCTCTCGCAAGGGAGCATCTTCGTGTACCTCTCCCGGCACCTGTTCCATTACACTACCCACGCTTAAGGCCTGCATCACGTCCACATCCCGCCCACGCTGCAAGCGGATACCGGCGCGTGCCAAACTGAGGGTGTACACCGATTCCGGCTCCAGAAGTTCCGAAACAAACATACTGACGACAACTGAGAACATCAACGGCAAGAAAATGCGGTAATCGTTGGTCATCTCAAACAGCAGCATTACGGCTGTACCGGGAGCACGTACCGCGCCAGCCAGGACAGCCGCCATACCCACCAGAGCAAAAGCGGAGGGTTGTAACGTCATGCCGGGAAACAGATGGGCAATCACTATGCCAAAAGCATCTCCCAGCGCCGCACCCAACATCAATGAGGGCGCGAACACGCCACCAACAAAGCCACTGCCCAAACTAAGCGCCGTCAAGACCAGTTTTAGCACCAAAACCAGCAGTAGAAACCTGGGCAGCATATCCAGCCCTCTCAGAATTTCACCGGTCGTCTCGTGACCATCTCCCAAAATTTGAGGGATATACAGGCCAATCACCCCCAACAGCAGGCCAATTAAGACCGGACGAACCCACACGGGCAGCCGGCTTTCCTGAAACCAATCGTGAGACAGATAAAGCGCCCGGATATACCCCAACGAAACAAAGGCCGCCAGCAACCCAAGTATCAGGTAAAACGGCAATTCATGTGCGCCATGAAAAGCATACTGCGGAATGGGAAAAGCCGGATTTGGTCCCACCAAGCCACGCGTCAATACAGCAGATGTCACTGCTCCCAACACCAACATGCCAAATGCACCGCTTTCATACTCCCCCAGTACCAGTTCCATCGCAAAGAACACACCTGCAATGGGGGCGTTAAAGGCGGTAGCAATGCCGGATGCTGCACCAGTCGCAACCAGCACCCGCAGGCGGTCTTCCGACATATGAAAAATCTGCCCAATCATCGAACCGATGCCAGCACCAATCTGCACACTGGGATCTTCTGGCCCGACCGAAGCCCCTGAACCAATAGAAATGGCAGCCGCCAGCACCTTGAGGGGAGTGCGCCGGTATGGAAGACGCCCACCGGCAAAAGAGACGGCCTGCATGATCCCGGCCACGCCGTGATGCTTTTCGTGCTTGATAAGCCGCTGCTTCATAAAACCCACGACTAACCCGCCCAAAACCGGTAATAACAACGGCCACCACGAAACGTACGCTGCCAACGTGCGCTCGCCGGCAATTTCCAATCCGTTAGCCGTCCACTTAATCATATTTTTGAACAGCAGTACAAATAAACTGGTTAGCACACCGACGCTCAATGCGCTGGCAACATGCCGCGAACGCTCAGAAAAAATACCGCTTTGCAATCGCAGCCAAAGATTTTTGTACATTTGACTCACAAACAACCTCCAATAGCGACCATTCAAAAAATCCACTCATGGGTAGGTAAGATAGTTTGTTGGTTGAGTAATTGGGCGGTTGACACCATATACGGATACCACCCATAATCCACCGCCTGGCGACCGGATAGTCGGACGTGGAGGCGGTGAAAGGTTTTACCAACTTGCCTACACTACTGGCGCTATCCAATGGTATAAAGTGACATATTCAGCGCTGCCAGGCAGCGTCTGATGCTAAGAGACAATTGCGCGCCAAAGCAAATATTGAGCAATAATACTGCACTGGACCCTGGCGTTTTTATTTGACCGCAGATTGACATGGGCTTGCGCCCGAGAATGATTTGAAAATCTGTGTCCATCTGTGGATTAATGGCATAGTATTTCGGCTATCGGCCGGTTTTCACCAGACTCCAGTTTACGTTAATCTGCCAGTAGAGATGGCTCCCATGCCGCCAAATAAATGGGAAAGGCCAACCCCTTGCCAAGAAATCCATTCAGAAAGCAACGGTCTAGTATTATAATCCCACATACAATACATCAATACATTTTATCTATCTAGTACGCCAAATACCCACACCAGGGAAAAGGTATCCATTCCAGGCATGTTTCTTGAAAGCGGGCACGGGCTGGTATAAAAAATGGCACCGTACTGTAAGAATGCATGTCCCAACATCACGAGGAGAGATACGAATTTGACATCATCTATAAAATCAGATTGGATAGAAAAATTTCAACGCTTATTTCCCCCAGATATTCCGACCGTACTGTTAGGTGCGTCTGTCGTAGTCGGGTTTGGAACCGGTATTGGAGCCATTCTTTTTATCAAACTGATTGCGCTTGCAGAAATTTTCTTTTTTGAGAAAATTCCCCAGGTGCTTCCCGGTCTGGGGCGTGTCTGGCTGGTTCTGATTCCGGCGTTAGGCGGCATGATTGCCGGGCCGATTATTGAATTTATGGCCAGGGAAGCCAAGGGGCACGGGGTACCCGAGGTCATGGCAGCCATTGCGCTGCGTGGTGGACGCATTCGGCCACAGGTAGTGGTTGCCAAGGTGGCTGCATCAGCGGCCTGTATCGGCTCTGGTGGCTCAGCGGGACGTGAAGGCCCCATTGTGCAGGTCGGTGCGGCGCTCGGTTCGACCATTGCCCAAATACTACATTTTTCCGAAGCGCGCATTCGCAACCTGGTGGCTTGCGGGGCGGCAGCCGGGATTGCGGCAACTTTCAATGCCCCCATTGCAGGGGTAGTTTTCGCATTGGAGATTATCCTGGGCGAGTTGGCTATCAGTGACCTTACCAGCGTGGTGCTCTCAGCCATAACCGCCAGCACCGTGGCACGCGCCGTGCTCGGCAATTCCCCTGCTTTTGTCATCCCCCTGTACAGCGTGAAAAGTCCGTGGGAAATTCTCCTCTACCTGTTGTTGGGTATCCCATCGGCATTGATTGGGGTATGGTTTATCCGTAGTTTGTATTTTCTAGAAGAGACTTTTGATACGTGGCAATTTCCCAATGCCCTGAAACCTGCGGTAGGGGGCCTGGCACTAGGTTTGATGGGTTATCTGTATCCTCATATTTTGGGCATCGGGTTCGTGCCAGAGGTTGAATTGAAGTTAGGGTTGGTCTCGCGCAGCACTGTCCCGCACGTCTTTGGGGCTGGATTTCCGGTCATCGAAGATGCCCTGCTGGGTAAGCTTTCCTTTGGTCTGCTCCTGGCACTGATTTTTCTCAAAATTGCAGCGACTTCGCTGACACTGGGTTCCGGGAACTCCGGCGGCGTATTTGCACCGGCGCTTTTGATGGGGGCGATGACCGGTGGTGTTTTTGGGTGGGTACTGGACCGTTTACTCCCCAACCTAGTCGCCACACCGGGATCATACGCGATGGTGGGGATGGCAGCCGTCTTTGCCGCCGCGGCGCGCGCCCCCCTAACAGCCATTTTGATTGTTTTTGAGATGACCGATGACTATCGTATTTTACTGCCGTTGATGAGCGCGGTGGTCGTAAGCATACTGATAGCCCAGCACATACACCCCGAATCAATCTACACACTCAAATTAGTACGTCAGGGCATTCACCTGTTCCGTGGGCGCGATATTGACATCATGAACGCAGTCAACGTTGGCGAGGTTATGGAAACGAACCCAACAACCATCTCGCCGGATACTCCCGTTTCAACATTGGTAGACTTGCTGGCCAAGACACGCAGCCACGGCTTTCCGGTGGTAGATAAAGAAGGGTATTTGGCGGGCATTGTCTCGCTTAGCGATGTGCGTAAGATGTCGGAAAAACAAGCCGATTTGAAAGTGATGGATATCGCGACAAAGAACGTCATTACCGCCTACCCGGATGAGCGTCTGAGCGATGTGTTGCTGCGCATGGCCCCGCGTGATTTATCGCGCGTGCCGGTCATCAGTCGTGCCAACCACAAACTTGTGGGACTGATTCGGCGGCATCACATCATTCGCGCGTACGAAATCGGCGTGGTGCGGCGCGGTTTTGCCTTAGGGACGCTGCCCGGCTCTCCGCCTGGTACGGTGACCGGCGAATTTTTCATTGCTCCTAATTCGCCATTTGTGGGAAAGACATTACAAGAACTACACCTACCGGAAACTTTCTTGATTATCCATCTGAATCGTGATGGAAAAACAATCCTGCCACACGGCAATACCCGCCTGGAAGCAGAGGACAGAGTCACCGTTCTGAGTCGGGATGGGGATTTGGATGCGTTGCAATCTTTCTGGGTGCGGAGCGGGGAAACCGGCAGCCTGGAAGGGAAATTAAAGTTCCAGGGTGCCGCGCCACCTGAGGGGGCGTCTGCACCTGATGTCCCCCCAAAAGAGCAGGAATAAATTGGGGGGCGGATATCCATCAACAGGGCACACGTAAAGGGTGCCTTCCACCTAAAATTTATGGAGTGTCTTGGGTACCAAGACACCTCATTGTCGGTTAACGAATCGGCTGTCCGTAAAACAATGGCAAGGGTTCAACGGGGCCATCGCTCCACCCCAGGGCAGCCAACAATCGCCGACGGGCTTCTGCGAGACGCTCTGCATCGGCAGCGTGAATCGTGAAAACCGGTTCACCGACGGACAGGTAATCGCCAACTTTGTGGTGTACCTCGATGCCAACAGCATGGTCTACCGGGTCGCCCTTTTTCGCGCGCCCAGCCCCCAGGATAACCGCCGTCTCTCCCACTATGCGGGCATGCACGCGGGCGAGGTAGCCATCCCGCGGGGCAAGTAACGGCTCGATGATGGCGGCACGCGGCAAGCGCTCCGGCTCATCAACGTAGGTCAAGTTACCGCTCTGGGCGGAAACCAGGGCACGGAATTTCTGCCAGGCGCGGCCATCCGCCAGCACCTGTTCGGCCATGACACAGGCTTCTTCCAGGGTATTTGCCTTGCCACCCAGATGCAGCATATGTGCGGCTACGACGAGGCAGTGTTCTTTAAAATCTTCTGGGCCATTGCCATGCAAGGTATCAATGGCTTCGCGCACTTCAAGCGCATTGCCAACCGCCTGACCCAAGGGTTGGTTCATGTCGGAAAGCAACGCTACCGCCTTCCGCCCGGCCAGATTGGCGATCTGCACCATCAACTTGGCCAATTGGCGGGCCTCGGGCAGCGTTTGCATAAAGGCGCCCAACCCCACTTTCACATCCAGCACGATAGCCTGTGCCCCGGCGGCGATTTTTTTGCTCATAATGGAGGAGGCAATCAAAGGGATGGATTGCACCGTACCGGTGACATCCCGCAATGCATACAGTTTGCCATCGGCGGGTGCCAGGTCAGCAGATTGGCCGGTGAGCACCAGGCCGGTTTCTTTGAGTTGGCGCAGAAACTCGGCTGTGCTCAAATCAGTACGGTAGCCGGGGATGGATTCAAGTTTATCCAATGTGCCACCGGTAAAGCCAAGGCCACGCCCGGACATCTTGCCAACGGCCAACCCACAGGCAGCCACGACCGGCTCAACCACCAGACTGGTTTTATCGCCTACGCCACCGGTGGAATGCTTGTCTACGGCAATGGGAACCACATCTGACAGGTCAAGCGTTTCGCCCGAAGCCGCCATTGCCAGGGTTAGGTCGGTGGTTTCGCGAGGCGTCATTCCACGCAGTAAAACGGCCATTGCCCAGGCCGCGGCCTGGTAATCGGGGATTTCACCACGCGTATAACCTTGAATGAAGAATGCTATCTCGTCTTGGCTGAGTTCGTTTCCATCGCGCTTCTTGATAATGATATCTACGGCTCGCATATCTTTTCCTTTATCAATAATCGAAGAGTTGAGCGGTTTGGCCAGCAATCACACATTGCACTTGCCACTTCATGGTCGGGCGGTATGGTTGGCCTGGCCCATCACAAACAATTAATGCTTTTTTCAGGATTAGTGCCATTCTATCGCAAAATTTCTGGTAGGATAAGGATACGCTAACACGAATGTCGTGTTACAAAAGTCAGCAGAATGGCTGCCTGTGCGAACAAAGACAAGACACACCAGGCTCCATTTCTTGGGAAAGGCTTTAATCCTACAAGTGAGGCAGAAATGACAAATGAGAAACTCTACCAACTAGGTCCCGATGATGAGATCTTCCCTTTGATGATTTACAGTGCGCAATACATTGCCTGGGGAGAAGCCATTACCAAGAAAACTATCCGCTTTCTAAAATTGGTGCGTACGCCCATGTGTCCGGCCTATGTTGTGTTGTATCAAGCCAAAATTTTGGTGTCTGGAGCCCTGCAGCCCATGGCTTTTCCGGTGTTTCACATTTCTACAGCAGACATACTGGGCATCCACCCCATGCCGCCAAACCAGGAGCCTTACGACTATGACACCAAGGAAGCAAACCGCAAAATGGAACCCGTCACAGTGCTGATGGGCACCTTCCGCATGGACGGGAAGATGCGTATTTCTACCCACTCCAATATCACGCAAATGCTGGAGGCTGCCAAGGAACCCTACTTAGCGGTGTACGATGCAACCATTACCTCCCTGGCAAGCAACAAACACAAGGCATTGCACACTCAAGTAGCCGCTGTCCGCCGTTCGAATATTTTCATAGCGGCCTATTCAACAGAGAAGGAAAGCGGCATCTAATCAGTAGCAGCACAGCCTTTGCGGTCATGATACCTGCGCAAAATACAAATTTGTACGTAACCCTGTACCATTTTGAACATCTATAAAGTATATGGAATTCCCTTTTTCTCGCCGGCAAATTTCTATACAAACCCACAAATTGCCGCCCAAGACAAATCCTGATTTTTATACGGCTGCCTTTCTCCACACGCCACAAGCCATCCTGGTGCTGACAAGGGACGGGCGCATCCTGGATGGGAACCCGGCGGCTTGTCAATTGTTCGGCTGCTCCCTGCAAGAACTACGAGAAAGTAATATTTACATTTTGTTCCCCAATCAACATGCCAATACTTATCAAGATGTATTAGAGACAGAATTAACACTGGGCAACGTTACATTGCACACATCCATGCAATCTATGCGCGGCACGGCCTTCCAGGCAGAGATTGTCCTGCATGCTTACAATACCGATGAACGGAATTTATTGTTGGCTTATATCCAGGATGTTAGCGAGCGGGCCAATGCGGAAAGGCGATTTGAGGAACGCCAAGGATTGCTAGATGGCACCCGACATATCGCCAGCCACTTACTGAGCACAACGACCTGGGAAAATGAAATGCCATCCCTACTGGCCTACCTGGGTGTACGCTTGGGTGTTACACGAGTATGTGTGTTCCGCAACGTCCAAAGTTTCTCTGATACTTTGCCAGAATCCGCAACCGGGGTATTTCATTGGTACGCACCAAATGCACCCGAGGTGGATGGAAAGTGCGACAACACCATTCTCACCTATGTAAGCATGGGGTTGCAACGCTGGCAACATACCCTGTCTCAACGCATTGCGTTGTATGGGGACGTTTCAGCCTTCCCTGTCCAGGAACAACCCTTCTTACTGCAAAGGCGCATACAGAGTCTGAGCGTACTGCCAATTTTTGTTGGAGAACATTGGTGGGGATTTCTGGCAGCACAAGACTGCCAACATGCAAGAGATTGGCGCCAGAGCGATATCGAAGGCCTACAAACCATTGCAGATATGCTTGGTAGCGCAATTCAACGCCAAGAAACCGAACAGCGCCTACGAAAACGACAAACTTCTTTACGCATACTCAATGAAATCACCTCGACAGCGCTCAGCGACACGCCTATGAGGGAAACGCTTTTTCACCTAGCCCGTGAACTAAGCGCGTGGTTAGAGGCAAATGCCTGCTATGTTTCCTTATGGGATGAACAGAAGCAAGTCCCTGTCCCCATGGTCGCCTATGGGGATATGGAGGAAATCTATCCCCGCTTGCGGATTCAGCAAGGTACGGGAACACTCACAGAATACGTTTTAGAGATTGGGCATGCAATATTCATCGAAAATGTTCAGGAATGTACACAAATCAATCCGCGCTGGGTATTTAACACTAAAATCCACAGTGCTTTCGCGATTCCTATGCTGGCAGGTCAACGACGATTGGGGGCGGTAATGCTCGCCTTTTACCAGGAACACCATATTATTGACACCGAAGCACGCTCATTAGCCGAACAAGCCGTGCAGCAAATTTCACTGGCATTAGGTAGAATACAGTTGTTCCAAACCACACAACGTCAGTTAGAAGAATTATCGACCTTGCAACGCGTAAGTGCAACAGTTGCCCAGGCACTTGATGAAGAAACCATGTTGCAACAGTTCATCGAGATCGTTGGGGAGGCCTTTTATAACGATGACATCTCTGTGCTACTTATTGACCACCGAACACGTACCTTAGCCATCCGTTGTTCTTATAGCCCCGAACAACCAGGCCCAACCCTGGAAAATGTCTCCATACCGCTAGGCCAAGGCATTACAGGTTATGTAGCCCAAAACGGCAAAGCCTACCGCTCTGGCAACATAGAACTTGAGGCACATTACATTAACCTGAATCCAGAATCCAAAAGCGAGATTTGCGTACCCATTAAAAGTGGGCTAGAAATCCTTGGTGTACTGAATGCTGAAAACAATGAACCGGATGCTTTCGATGAAAGCGACGAGCGTCTGCTCGCTACTCTGGCTGACAATTTAGGTACGGCACTAATGCGATTGCGGCTATTAACTATAGAACGCAAACAGCGCCAGCAGGCCGAAACATTGCAAGAAGTCAGTGCGGCATTGACCACCTCACTCAACCTGGAAACCGTACTGCACAACAGTCTCGTCTTGCTGCATCGCGTACTCCCTTACGATAGCGCCTCAATTATCATGCTTGATGTCGAAAAAGGTATTCCCCAAGTCATGGCCCAAAGCGGATATCTAGAGGATGTCCATCTTTCTCCTCCCTCAGAGATTACATCCCTACCACATATCCGCACGCTATTAGAAGAACAACAGCCCGTGCTGATTAGCGATACCCGTTTACACGATACCTGGCTGGAAATTCCCGGCACGGAATACGCTCGCTGTTGGATGGGCGTTCCGCTGATAGCAAAGGAAAAGGTCATCGGTTGGTTAAACCTCGACAAAGAAGAACCTGATTTTTATGACCAGCAATCCATCCAATTGGCCTTGGCCTTTGCTCATCAGACCGCGTTAGCCCTAGAGAACGCGCGCCTGTATAACGAATTAGAAACATCCTA
This sequence comes from Anaerolineales bacterium, assembly GCA_034434095.1. Lineage (GTDB taxonomy): Bacteria > Chloroflexota > Anaerolineae > Anaerolineales > DRKV01 > DRKV01. Next base: position 3,310 of record DAOTZN010000027.1, on the reverse strand, counting down.
TCTACAAACTGTATTGGCACTGGCACGCGCGATGGATGCCCGCGATTCCTACACTGCTGACCATAGCCAACGCCTAGCCGCAATGTCCAGTGTCATTGCGCGTGAGTTAAATTGCGACACAGACGAAATCCAGGCCATCGAATGGGCAGCACTACTGCACGATATCGGCAAGATCGGTGTTCCAGATCACATCCTACTCAAACCGGGTACTCTCGATGACGGTGAGTGGGAAATTATGCGCCGACACCCGGATATCGGTGCAGAAATTATCTCACCGGTGCGGCGACTCTCTAGGGTTATCCCCATCGTGCGCGCTCATCAGGAAAAATTCGACGGCAGCGGCTATCCACGCGGGCTCAAAGGCGAAGAGATTCCTCTGGGCGCGCGTATCCTGGCTGTAGTGGATTCTTATAGTGCAATCACCGATGAGCGTGTATATCGCAAAGGGCGCACACATCAGGAAGCCATAAAAGAAATCGAGCGTTGCGCCGGCTCTCATTTTGACCCACAAGTCGTTGCAACGTTCAAAAAGATACTAAAGCAAGGGTTTGCAGCCTGAATTACAAGATGGCGCTTGGCAAAAATCGATAGCGGTCAAGCAAAAAACGCCAGCTTCCAGTTACAAAATCAACATCGCATCGCCAAACGAGTAAAAGCGATACCCCTCTTGAATCGCGAGTTGGTACGTTTCTAAAATACGCTCACGCCCGGCAAAGGCACTGACCAACATCAACAAAGTGGATTTCGGCAGGTGGAAATTCGTAATCATCATATCCACAACCTTGAACGTGTACCCTGGCAGGATGAACAAATCTGTCGCTCCTTCAAAGGGCGCTACGATGTCCCCCGGTGCAGCCTGCCGGGCAGCGCTTTCCAGCGTGCGCACACTGGTCGTACCTACCGCGATGATGCGTCCACCATTGCGCCGGGCGGCATTGATACGGGCCGCACTCTCAGGAGACACCTGACACCACTCCGTATGGATTTTGTGCTCCATGGGCACATCTTCAGTCACCGGTGCAAACGTATCCAGGCCAACGTGTAACGTTACAAAAGCCGTTTCCACACCTTTTTCCCGCAAACGTTCCAAAAGTTGCGGCGTAAAGTGCAACCCGGCAGTAGGTGCCGCCACCGACCCCGGCAGGCGGGCGTACACGGTCTGATAGCGTTCAGGATCATCCAATGGAGCGGTGATATAAGGCGGCAGTGGAACGTGCCCGGCCTGAGAAAAATGCGTTTCCACGGGTTCACTAAAGCGCACTCGACGACGTGCACCTTCCAAGACGGCAATCACTTCCGCCACCGGCCCATCCACTACTTGTAAACGCCTACCGGCAACAACGTGCTTGCCCCCCGTCATCACTTCCCAGGTCAGGTCATCTTCCCGCCGCAACAACAGCAATTCAACCTTGCCTCCAGTGGGGATTTTACGGGCATACAAACGTGCAGGAATAACACGCGTCTGGTTCAACACCAATAAATCGCCAGCACGCAGGTAATCTCCAATCTCTGAAAAGTGGCGATGGGCTATCCTGTCATCCTCTCGGGAGAGCACCAGCAAGCGCGCCGCATCACGTGGTTCTGCAGGATGCTGGGCAATACATTCTTGGGGCAGGAGATAATCAAAATCAGAAGTTTTCATAAAGGAAAAGGCTTAGCGCCGCCAAAAGCGCAGCGCCAGGTTGAGCAACAACGTCAACAACACCGAGATGAGTATCGAGGAAGCCAGGGGGAAAAGGCAGGTAAAATTTTCCCTTTCAATGCGTATATCACCCGGCAGACGGCCCAACGGCAGGTTGAAGCGTGACAACAACATCAATACTCCACCGCCTAGGATGAACAAAATACCAAAAGAGAGAAGTATCTTTCCGAAGGAGTACATGGGGTTAGGGCTCATTTTCTCTCTCCAAGCACATAAAAACAGTCGAGACGTAGACACCGCGCCCCGTAGAGGGCAGTAGCCTCCTGCCTGGCATCTCCACGCTACACTCCGTGAGCGGCACACAATGACCCCGCGTGATGCCTAAGACGGGCTTTCCAGCCTGCCCTACGCAGGACTTGCGAAGGTTCCTCTTACGCTATCCTCGCGTTCTGGGCTATACAACCAGACAATCTTCAAAACAGCGAAGCCTGCTCCCCGCGGGTATAGGGGATTTGCAGGTGTTCGTAGGCTTTACGAGTAGCCACACGCCCCTGGGGGGTGCGCTCCAGAAAACCCAATTGCAACAAATACGGCTCAACAACATCCATAATCGTGTCTTGTTCTTCGCTGATGGATGCTGCGATGGTATTCAGGCCCACCGGCCCACCGTTGTAATTCTTGATGATGGTACGCAACACACGCCGATCCATATCATCCAGGCCAAGCGAATCGACATTCAACAAGTCCATCGCCTGGTTGGCGGTTTCCTGGGTGATAACCCCTGCACCACGTACTTGAGCATAATCGCGTGCCCGCCGTAACAGGCGCAACGCCACTCGCGGGGTACCGCGTGCCCGCCGGGCCAACTCTAGGATACCATCCTCATCAAATGGCACATCCAACTTTTGAGCCGCGCGCGCCAGAATTTTTTGCATTGCCGGCAATTCGTAATAATCCAGGCGATACACTGCGCCAAAACGTGCCCGTAATGGTGCTGTAACCATTGCCAGACGCGTTGTAGCGCCAATGACCGTAAAGCGCGGCAACTTCAGCCGGATGGAACGCGCCGACGGGCCTTTGCCAATCACGATATCCAGGGCAAAATCCTCCATGGCCGGATAAAGCACTTCTTCCACCGCACGCCCCAGGCGATGCACCTCGTCAATGAAGAGCATATCACCGGCGCGTAAATTCGTCAGAATAGCCGCCAGGTCACCGGCACGCTCAATGGCCGGGCCGGCCGTCACCTTGAGGTTGACACCCATTTCGTTTGCCAGAATATGCGAAAACGTGGTCTTCCCCAAACCAGGCGGACCGTAAAACAGCACATGGTCTAAGGCTTCCCCACGTTGTTTGGCAGCGGCAATCAAGATTTTCAGGTTATCGCGCAGACTTTCCTGGCCGATTAACTCATCCAGGCGCGTTGGACGCAGTGCATAATCCAGGCGATCTTCTGCCTTTTGCTCTGGATTAAGGGGGCGGTCTTGGGTTTCGTCGCTCATAGGGGTTATTATACCCGCTTATGGAATGGTTCAGAAACTTGTAGACATTTGTGGCTGCCCGTTAGGAGGCGGACGCGAGCGGCGTTGAGCGGAGCGAACCCTAAAGGATGTTTACAAATACGACGTTACGAAGCCTCCCATCCAGTTCACAGAAGCCCTTGGGGGC
>DAOTZN010000026.1:0-4904 GCA_034434095.1 Anaerolineales bacterium | reverse complement strand
ATTGGCGCTACAGGTGCATCGGCATAATTACGTGCAGGAATTGCTCATCGTTGATGGGACGTAGCACACCGGGCGCGTTGTCTCTGGTGGTTTCCAGTGCCACGTTGGGGGTTTTTATGACTTCCAGTACTTCCCGCAGGAAGCGGACGTTGAAGGCAATGACGATCGGCTCCCCCTCGATGGAGGCATCGATCAGGTTGCGACTGGAGCCAATTTCTTCCGATTGCCCCGAAATTTCCACCGACCCAGGCTGCATCTCGCCCCCAGGAACGATGTTCAGACGCGCAATCTGCGAGCCCTCGCGGGCAAAGATTTCCGCTTGCTTGCACCCCTTGAGAAAGGCTTGCGTGGAGAGTACTGTGCGGGTTTGGTAACTCAGTGGGATGATTTTGGAGACATCCGGATAGGAGCCCTCGATGACTTGAGAAACTACTTCAATGTTTTTCATACGAAAGACGATTTGATTGCGCTTTTCCAGGTACAGGATGGTCAGCGCTTCATCCCCATCGCCGGCGATCCGGGCCACTTCGCTTAGCGCCCGTGCCGGTACCACTACCCGCAAAGAATTTCCTGCCGGTGTCGCTAATTTGGACGTGCGCACCGAAAGCCGGAAGCCATCCGTCGCCGAAAGGGTGATTTCATCCTCGTTAACTTGCACCAGCACACCGGTCAAAATCGGGCGGGCTTCGTCTGTAGAAGCCGCAAAGGCCACCTGCTGGACTATTTCTTTGAAATCGCCGACGTTAATCGCGATGCCACTGGAGAGTTCCGCAACCGGCATGGGGGGAAATTCCTCGGCGCTGATGCATTTGACATGCGTGTGCGATGCGCCACATTCTACGCTCAGCGCCTGGGTCTCTTCGTTTAGGGATAACGCCACAGATTGATCCGGCAAGGTGTTTACCAGGTCGCTAAAGGTGCGTGCCGGGACGGTGGTAGCACCCTCGGTTTGAATTTTTGCCCCCACCCAGCAAGTGATGCCCATCTCCAAGTTTGTAGCCGAGAGACGCAAGCGCCCCTCATCGCTGGCAATCAAGATGTTGCCCAAAACAGGCAGCGTGCTGCGTGATGCAACGGCGCGTGAAACCACGCTTAGACCATAGGCCAGATTTTTTTGCAATACGGATACGTTCATGGCGGTTCCTCGTTTTCTCCCAGGTTGTTTGTATGTAGAAATGAGATTATTTTACCATCTCCGTTGAGCGCAAACGAGCACAAATCAGACCAGATTGAACAGAGCGTGCGCACCAACTACCGCCTTCGGCGGCAACATTTTTGAAAGCCGCGCCCGCTATGCTTGCATTCACCACCAAGGCACGAAGAATAAAGAAACACTCACAACATAAAGATGATGCCGATTTTTTCGCTCCAATCGGCGTCATCTGCGATATCTGTGGACGAATTTCCAAAGCCAGGTTAGTAACCCAGATGATTTCCATGTCCGGCTTATCCGACGTTGTGGGAGCCGCCCCCGCCATGAGAGGACGTTAAGGCGCGACGTTGCACAGAAAATCACGTTTTAGCGCAAACACCGGTCTGTATCCAGAAACACCTTTGCGTCCTGGTGACTTCGCGTTAAGGTTTTGGGGTATCCCCAAATTGAGGGAAGCGAAAGAACAGCCCCCCATGCCAACCTGGAGGTCGGCGCTCTCAAGGACTTTGCCGACCTGGGGGTCGGCGCTCCCAGGCGCTCCCGGTACTTGACCGACCTGGAGGGATGGTAAATCAATGACGCGAGGGGCAGGCCGGCTCCTGAGTGCCTGGGACGAACGAACGGCGTTGCCCAAGTTGGCATAAAAAACCTGCCTCCGCAAATAAGGGAGGCAGGTTCGTGCTTTAAGACTGCGTCTCGTCCCCGGCAGGAGGCGGTGGAGCGGGTGCAGGACCTAACGCGATATGCTCTTCCATTTGAATCTGTCCGCGCAGGAAGGCGCCTTCTTCGGTGGCAAAGGCGGCCGCGGTCACATTGCCCCACACGCGCCCGGTACTGCGAATTTCAACTTTCTCGGCGGTAATGTCACCCCGTACTGCCCCGGCAACCACCACCGTGTTGGCGCGGATCTGAGAACTGTTCAAACGACCACTCTCACCCACTACCAACAGGCCGCGCAAATCCACATCACCATCCACGGTGCCTTCGATGCGTACCCCGCCTTCGCCTTTCAAATCGCCTTGCCAGTAAACGCCCGGCCCCAAAATGGTGCTGACGCGCGTCACGGCCGCCGGCACAGAGGGGGTCACGGGGGGAGCAGAAGATGCATTTTTTCTACGAAACATCAGACCTCATTTTCAGGTAAATTTGTCGTTGCCAGGATATTATACCCGCCATCAACGTAAATGACCTGCCCCGTTACCTGAGAAGACAGGTCAGAGCACAGATAAACGGCGGTTTTGCCGACATCCTCAGTGGTAACGTTCTGCCGCGTCGGGGTTACTTCGGCAAAGTGACGATATAAGTCCTTGAAGCCGGAAACGCCCGCCGCAGCCAACGTACGGATAGGCCCGGCCGAAATGGCATTGACGCGCACGCCTTGCGGCCCAAAATCATAGGCCAGGTAGCGCACCGAGGCTTCCAGCGCCGCTTTGGCAACCCCCATCACGTTGTAATTGGGTGCGACTTTTTCGGCACCGTAGTAACTCAAGGTCACCATTGCCCCGCCGCGGCGCAGCAAAGGTTGAAAAGCACCGGCCAGCGCCGTAAAGGAGTAGGCACTAATTTCCAGCGCCATGCGAAAGCCTTCCCGACTGGTGCGGTAGTACGGGCCTTGCAATTCATCTCGATTGGCAAAAGCAATGGCGTGTACCAGGATGTCAATTTGCCCAAAATGAGCCTGTGCCTTGCGAACAATCTCGGCGATCTGCTCATCTGAAGTCACATCGCAGGGCTCAACGAAATCGGCATGGATTTGCGCCGCCAGCGGGCGGACACGGCGCTCCAGCACCTCACCGGCATAACTCAGCCCCACCTGTGCACCGTACTGATGCAGCGCTTCAGCGATGCCCCAGGCAATTGAGCGATTGTTGGCTACCCCAAAAACAAGTGCGTTTTTGCCTTCTAATAAATTCATACCATCCTCCAGATTAATGCGCGGCCGGCCGCGCGTTTCTTCACGTCAGGTGCGCATTTGCTCACCCGTCCAACATGGCACGAAAACGCCATGGGATGCTCTTCCAGGGTTCCGGCACAGAGTATAACCCCACACGCGGCCCGGTAGTGACGCGTTCATCTGAAATTCTCTGACCACTTTCAATGAAAAGTGGTGCGCCAGGGGCGCACAAATCCAGGCCATTGTATTCACCGGTAATGCCCAGCGCCTGGCACAGTTTGGCCGGGCCATTGGCCCATTCACGGCGGGGACGTCCGGCACGGCGCCGCTCGATGTTCGTCAGCCCTTCCAGCGGCAACAGAGCACGAATCAGCACCGCCGCGGGGAAGCCTTCGCTATCGGTGACGCAATTGAACAGCCAGTGCATTCCATACGTGAAGTACACGTAGGCATGTCCTGGCGGACCAAACATGACATGGGTGCGGGGCGTCAACCCGGCGCGGGCGTGGCAGCCCAGGTCTTCCTGACCAATGTAGGCTTCGGTTTCCACGATGATGCCGGCGGTGCGTGTGCCATCCGGCTCCAGACGCACCAGGCGTGCGCCAAGCAGGTCACGCGCCACTTGCAACGTAGGACGGTCAAAAAAAGTGCGGGGGAGTGCCATCAAACCTTGTGAACCGGGCGCGTCGGGATGGGGCTAAAGCGTGCGTCCCGTGCTAAGGTCAGACGCAGCCCCTCTTCCAAAGAAACACGCGGGGAATACCCAAGCAACTTGCGTGCACGTTGAATATCGGCGCACATACGCGCCACGCCACCGCTGGTCTGTGCATTTTCTACCACTGTGGCTTTGGATTTCGTCAAGTGCATCACCATGTCTACCAGCGTGCGCACACTGGTTTCGGTGCCGCTGCCCACGTTGATAATCTCATTAACCGCCTGAGGTGCAGTGCTAGCGGCCACCAGGGCATGGATGACATCATCCACAAAGACGTAATCGCGCGTTTGGGAACCATCTCCATGGGTAACGAGCGTGCCACCACGCAGCGCTTGCCGCAGAAAATTGGGGATAACCGGCGGGTGCGAGGCCGGCAAATGCTGTCCAGGGCCGTAAGCGTTGAACACCCGCAGCACGACCGTTTCTATGCCCCATAACATACCAATCGTGCGCACGTAAAACTCTCCGGCTAATTTCGAGACTGCGTAAGGCGAGCGCGGTTTGGGACGCATATTTTCCCGCAAGGGCTGTTCTTTTTGGTCTCCGTATACGGCACCCGAAGAGACGTACACTACCCGCTTGACACCCACATCGCGCATGGCTTCCATCAGGCTGACCGTACCACCCACGTTGACGGCGTTGTATTCGCGCGGATACAAGATGGATTCGGGCACCGAAACGCGCGCCGCCAGATGATAAACGCAATCCACGCCCTGTAACAGGGTCCACAATTTGGGGCGGTCGTTAACATCGCCACGCGTAAAGAGCACCTCATCGTGCAGCGAGGACGGGTCTCCGGTGGAAAGGTCGTCCAGCCCGCGCACCTCATGGGCTTCGCGCACCAGGGTATTTGCAAGTGCTGAACCTAAAAAACCGGCTGCGCCGGTAATCAAATAAATCATAATGTGTTCCTAATTATCCTGGGGTTAGGGAGATATGCACATTGTACCTGTACCTTATAAAACTTTCATGTTGCCATTATAGCCCATCTGGTACAATGCGTGCAATGCGAAAACGTTTCAACACTTTGGCCGGATACCTGCTGCTCTTTGCCGTCCTGTTGACGGGTAGCGTGCTGCGGGCTGAGGAGATGCAAGAACGGGCACGCGCGTTTACCCGCCCGATAGAATTCGACTTTACCC
>DAOTZN010000025.1:0-1923 GCA_034434095.1 Anaerolineales bacterium | reverse complement strand
ATGTCGGCATTGTTGGCGTGCCCAACGCGGGCAAATCCACCTTTCTCGCAGCGGTTACGAATGCTCGTCCCAAGATTGCCTCCTATCCCTTTACCACCCTGGAGCCCAACTTAGGAGTGGCCGAATTAGAAGAGGATGTTTCGCTGGTGCTGGCCGACATTCCCGGTCTGATTGAAGGCGCCCACCAGGGGCATGGTCTGGGTGACCAATTTTTACGGCACATTCAGCGCACGCGTGTTCTCATCCATCTGCTGGATGGCATGTCCGCCGATCCGCTGCTCGATTTTCAGCAAATCAACGCCGAATTGGCGCTCTTTGATGAACATTTAGCACAAAAGCCCCAGGTTGTGGCACTCAACAAGATGGATTTGCCGGATGCGCAGGCGCGTTGGCCCGAAGTGCGCGCCGCCCTGGCAGGGCGCGGTTACGAAGTGATGGCGATTTCCGCTGTCAGCGGGGAAGGCGTACGTCCGCTACTCTTCCATGCCTGGCAACAATTGCAAGCCTTGCCGCCGGAGGAAGAAACCCTGGCCGTGCCGGTGTATCGCCCTGAAGATGATCCACAAGCCTTTGAAATTTTGCAGGAAGAAGATGGCTGGCACGTGCATGGGAAAGCCATCGAACGCGCGGCCGCGATGACTTATTGGGAGTATCCACAGGCAGTCCGACGCTTTCAGCGGATTCTCGAGACCCTGGGGGTGGAGGCGGCCCTGAAGAATGCCGGCGTTCAAGAGGGAGATACCGTCTGGATTGGAAAGTTCGCGCTGACCTGGGAGAATTGATGCCGCGTTTGGGCGTTTTGGGCGGCACTTTTGACCCGCCGCATGTCGGGCACCTAATTTTAGCGGCCGAGGCCTTGCATCAATTGGGCTTGACAAAGGTGCTGTGGGTGCTCACAGCCGTACCGCCCCACAAGCGTGGCCAAGAGATTACCCCGCTGGAGAAGCGTTTGGCGATGTTGGCCGCCGCGATTGCCGACGAACCACGTTTCGTGCTCTCGCGCGTGGATATTGACCGCCCTGCACCGCACTACGCTGTGGATACGGTGCGTTTGTTAAGACAGACGCACCCCGAAGCGGAGATTGTTTACCTGATGGGGGGCGATGCTCTGCACGATTTACCCACCTGGCATACCCCCGATGCTTTTGTTGCGGCCTGCGACCTGCTCGGCGTAGTGCGTCGCCCAGGCAGCGATATTTCTCTCGGCGGAACATTGGCTAGATTGCCAGGGTTGAAGGACAAGGTGCGCTTTGTAGATGCGCCCTTGCTGGAAATTGCCTCGCGCGACATTCGTGCCCGCGTGGCGCAAGGGCGCCCCTTTCGCTACTTCTTGCCGCCTGCGGTGTGGACGCTGGTGGAAAAATGGGGATTGTATCGCTGAGTTGTTTGCTTTCCTGTGTCGCTTCTTTTGAACGAACCTCGCAGCAATCGTACCGCCGGGCTCCGCCTGGTAATACCGACCATACCACTGCGTACCATTACATACCATTACATGGCACAGGTGGCACAGGTGGCATAGGCAGGTCGGCAAAGTGGGGGTGCCGACCCCCAGGTAGGCACGTTGGGGCAGTCTTTAACGCAAAGGCGCCAGGGCGCAAAGGTTCTTCTGGATACACGTCGGTGTTTGCGCTAAAACGAGATTTTCTTTGCGACGCTTTGCGTTAACTTTTCAACGCTGAAGAACCAACATACCAAATCGGGAAGTTGTTTATAGACGAACCCTAAGGCTAGGGTATGGGGATCTGTGCCGCGATTTCCGGGCGCAGGAAAACCATCAAATCAGAGTAGGGGATGGTAACGGTCTGAGGACCGGCTGCGTAGGGGGCTACCTTGTAGGGGTCAAAAGTGATTTGCAAGCCCGTGGTGGTCAAATTCCAATTGTGGTAGTTTTCGAGGCTGGGTTCTGCGCCGCTGCCAAAGTAG
>DAOTZN010000024.1:0-16777 GCA_034434095.1 Anaerolineales bacterium | reverse complement strand
ATGTAATGGTATGTAATGGTACGCAGTGGTATGGTCGGCCTTGCCAGGCAAAGCCTGGCGATACGTTTGCTATAAAAGCGCTCGTGTTTAGCAACACCTGCGAATGATTTGGAAGACCAGGTAGTTACGCACAAAAACGCAATACCGTAACGTAAAGTCGCCAAGATGCAAAGAACAAGCGAAATACACAATCTTGGCGACCTTACATTGCTGCTCAGGCCGTTTTAAGTCGATAGCGCTTTATTGCTTCCCAGCCCACCATGTGCCGGCTGCGTTCATCCCACAAGCGCAGTTTCAGGCAGGCCAGGCTCTTTTTGAGGGTTAGCGGTGTTACCTGGAAGACTTCCTGGCTTTTGTAGCATGCTTCCAGCAAGTAGTTGGGGACTTTGGGGCTTAAATGGTGAATGTGGTGGAAGCCGATGTTCCCGCTAATCCACTGTAACACGGACGGTAGTTTATAGAAGGAACTGCCTTGTATGGCGGCGCGGAAGAAATCCCATTCTTCGTGGCGGACCCAGTAGGAACCGGGGAAGTTGTGTTGCACGTAGAATAGCCATACCCCGACCGATGATGCAAACGCTAACACCAGTACTTGCGCGATGAGATAAGCCTGCCAGCCGAACAGCACGCTCCACAGTACCGCCCAGAGGACGAGCGCCAGGTTTGTCCAGATTACGCTCCACTTTTCCCGCCGTCCATCGGAGGATTTAAAAAAGCGGTGGAAGATGGCAAAGAGCAGGAAGGAGCCGATGGTGAACAAAATGAAAGGGTTACGCATAATGCGGTAGCCCACCTTGCGATGCCAGGGTAGTGCAAGGTACTCCTCCACCGTCAGGGTGAGCACATCGCCGGTGCCGCGCCGGTTTAAGTCGCCGGCTGTGGCGTGGTGAATGGCGTGTTCGTGCCACCAGCGATGATTGGGTGTGAAGACCAGCACACCGGCGATGAAGCCGAAAATCTCGTTGGCGCGCTTGGAGGGGAAGAACGAGCCGTGTCCGGCATCGTGGAATAGGATGAACGTGCGCACCATGAAGCCGGCGGTTAAGATACTTAGCGGGAGGGTCAACCACAGAGAGACTGAGACACTCCACAGGGCGAGCACCCATAGCGCCAGAAACGGGGGGATGGTGTTGACCACCTGAATCCAGGCTTTGCGCCAATCTGAGCGTTGGTAGGGTTTGAGCAATTTTTGCCAGGGGATAGACTTCAAATCTTGCATCTCAAATCACCTCATTTCGAAAGGGTTTGTAATTTTATTGTACCTGTAAACGTGCGTCTGGTGCAATTTTTTTGACCGAATTTATTGCCATGTAGAGGGCAAAGGGCGCAGTGAGCGTTCTTGCCCAAGCGAAGGCGGTGGATTGCAGCCTTGGGATGGGCGTCATTTGCGCTCTCAAACAGATCTTTTCCGCGTACGCCGCGACTTGGCGGTACATTTCAAGGGGCAGGCGGGGACGCCCTCCGGGCGCGCGGCCCCGGGAGCGTTTTGGGAGCAGAGGCCGCCATCGGCGGCCCAGGGTGGGAGGTACCTCATGGGTGCACCTCCCCCCCGAAAGACGGTCTGTCCCCTCCCAAACTATGGCGAATCTATCAGAAAATGTTATACTTGCGGCGCTATGAGTGTAAATCAAATCCGCAATTTCTGTATCATTGCACATATTGACCACGGGAAATCCACCCTGGCCGACCGCCTGCTGCAACTTACCGGTACGCTTTCCGACCGCGAGATGGCCGAACAGGTGCTCGACGATATGGAATTGGAGCGGGAAAAGGGTGTCACCATCAAGGCCTCGGCTGTGCGCATGACGTATACCGCCAACGATGGACAATCTTACGAACTCAACTTGATTGACACCCCCGGTCACGTGGACTTTGGCTATGAGGTCAGCCGCGCGTTGTACGCCTGCGAAGGCGCGTTGCTGGTGGTGGACGCGACCCAGGGCATCGAAGCCCAAACGCTGGCCAACTTGTACCTGGCGCTGGAAGCCGACCTGGAGATTATCCCCGTCATCAACAAGATTGACCTGCCGGCTGCCCAGCCGGACGAGGTTGCCCAGGAGATTGAAAGCTTGCTCGGCACCCCGGCAGAAGACATCCTGCGCATCTCGGCTAAGGAAGGCCGTAACATAGACGCGGTGTTGGAAGCCATCGTCCGGCAAGTGCCCCCGCCCCAGGTCTCCGTTGATAAACCGCTGCGCGCCCTGATTTTCGATACCCACTACGATTCGTACAAAGGCGTGGTGGCCTATGTGCGCGTCTTCGATGGACAAATTGCTGCCTCGGACACCCTGCACCTGATGGTGGGAGGTACCGACCTGCGACCGGTGGAAATCGGCGTCTTCTCTCCGGCCATGTACCCCACCAAACAATTGACCGCCGGGGAAGTGGGCTACGTAGCCACCGGCCTCAAAACCGTGCACGAATGCCGTGTGGGTGATACCATCACCCACGCCAACCGTCCGGCTACAACGCCGCTGCCCGGTTACCGTCACCCCAAGCCGATGGTCTTTGCCGGCATTTACCCCGTGGAGGGCGAAGACTACGAAGACTTGAAAGAAGCGCTTGAAAAACTGCAACTCAACGATGCCGCCCTGGTCTTCGAGCCGGAGACTTCCCAGGCGCTCAACTTTGGCTTCCGCTGTGGCTTTTTGGGGATGTTCCACATGGAAATCGTGCAAGAGCGCCTGGAGCGCGAGTACGACCTGGACATCATCATCACCGCACCCTCGGTGGAGTACGAAGTCCTCAAGCGCAACGGCGAACTCATCCGCATTGATTCGCCCGCCGAACTGCCGGATGAAGCCGAAATTGAAGAAATTCGCGAACCGTGGATGAAAATCCAGATTTTCACGCCCACCGACTACTACGGGGCTGTGATGGACCTGGTAACCAAGCGGCGTGGCGTCTTTGTGGGGCAGGAATACCCCACCGAAAATCGCGTCCAACTGCAATTTGAGATTCCGCTCTCTGAAATCATCGTGGATTTCTTCGACCAGTTGAAATCTCGCACGCGTGGCTATGCCTCCCTGGATTACCAGTTTGCCGAATATCGCCCCGATGACCTGGTGCGCCTCAATATCCTGGTCAACGGTGAGCCGGTGGATGCGCTGGCCGCCATCGTTCATCGCGATGACGCCTACCACAAAGGGCAAAGACTGGTTTCCACGCTCAAGGAACTCATCCCGCGACAGTTATTTGTGGTGCCCATCCAGGCCGCGGCCGCCGGACGGGTGATTAGCCGCGCCAACGTCAAGGCGCTGCGCAAGGACGTGCTCGCCAAGTGCTATGGTGGCGATGTAACCCGTAAGCGCAAACTGCTCGAAAAACAGAAAAAAGGCAAGAAACGCATGAAGAAGGTCGGGCAGGTAGAAATTCCCCAGGAAGCCTTCCTGGCGGTTTTACGGTTGGGGGACGATTGAGCAAGTCGCGTGCGCTGCAATGGGCTGGTATTTTGCCGGGTTTACTAATCAGCGCGTTGGCGCTGATTTCTTTGGCGCACCTGGCCGATTGGCACCAGGTGGGGGTTGCCTGGCGGCGAGTGCCGTGGTGGGTTTTCCCGGCCGGGTGGTCGCTGTTTGTGATTTCGATGTTCACTCGCGTTTTCGCCTGGCGGGTTATGCTGGGCGTGCGGGTAAATGCACGTCAGGCCTTGTTTGCGCTCAATGAAGGCTATCTGCTCAACAACGTTTTCCCGCTGCGCGCCGGGGAACTCGGACGCGCCATGTTGTTAGGAGAACGCAGTGGCCTGGGCACTTTTTTCGTGTTATCCACCATCGTGATGGAACGCGCCTTTGATCTGGCGCTGGCCGCGGCCGTTTTGCTGATGACCCTCCCCTTGGTGCTCTCGGCCGATTGGACCTTACCGGGGGTACTGACGACCTTACTGGTGGTTGCCGCAGCCCTGAGTGGACTCTACCTCGCGGCTCGGTACCGTTCCCGCTGGACCCCGAAGGCTGCCCGTTTCCTGGAGCGTTGGCCCTCCCTGAAGAAACTGCTGTGGGCGCGGCTTGAAGCCATCCTGGATGGGTTTGCCCTGCTCACCAACCCCGCTCAATTTTGGTTGGCGCTGGGGGGCATGGCGTTGACCTGGGCACTGGCCGTGGTGGAGTACACTTTCCTGCTGCGCTTTTTTGCGCCGCAGACGGCCTGGTGGTGGGGGGCTTTTGTGTTGGGTGCGGCTGCGCTGGGTGTTGCCGTCCCTTCTGCCCCGGCCGCACTGGGCGTATTTGAAGCCGCAGTGGTTGGTGCACTAACCTTGCTAGGCGTGGACTACGAGCCTGCATTGGCCTATGCCGTGCTGGTACATGCGTTGCACTTTCTCACCACCACTCTGATAGGCGCGTATGCCCTAAGCCGCGAAGGCCAAACCCTGCTCGGCCTGTGGAAAATGGTGCGTGGTGTCGCTACTTCTTGATATGAAACTGCTCATTGCCCTCACCTACTACCGTCCGCACTACTCCGGTTTGACGATTTACGTTGAGCGCATGGCGCGCGCCCTGGCGCGGCGTGGCCATGACGTCACGGTGTTGACCTCGCGCTTTGACCCGGCCCTGCCGGCCGAAGAAATGTGCCACGGCGTGCGGGTAATTCGTCCCTGGGTGCTGATGCGTGTTAGCAAGGGCGTCATCATGCCCACGATGTTGCCCTGGGCACTGCGCCTGATGCGCCAGGCCGACCTGGTCAACGTGCATGTGCCCCAACTGGATGCCGCCCCGCTGGCCCTCCTGGGGCGCATGTTGGGCAAGCCGGTTGTGATGACTTATCATTGCGACCTGCGTCTACCGCGTGGTCCGGTGCACTTCCTGGCCGGTCAAGTTTCGCAATGGGCCAATCACATCACTGCCCGCGCCGCCACGAGCATTGTCACCAACACGCGCGACTACGCCGAAAACTCACCCTTCTTGCGGCGCTATCTGGATAAAATCGCCGTTATCCCGCCTGCGGTGGAAGTTGCCCAGGTGGATGAAGCCGCCTTGCAGGCCTTCCGCCAAAAATACGGTCTGCAACCCGATCAGTTGGTGATCGGTATGTTGGCGCGCCTGGCGACCGAAAAAGGCGTTGAATATCTGGTGCAGGCCATGCCACACATTCTGAAACGCTTCCCCAATGCGCGCGTGTTGTACGTAGGCCAACACGAAAACGTCCTGGGGGAGGAGGCCTATGCCCGCAAGTTGGCCCCCATGATTGCCGCGTTGGGCGAGCACTGGTCTTTTCTGGGGGTTTTGCCAGATGAAGAAGTGGCGGCCTTCTTTCGGGTTTGTGATGTCACCGTGTTGCCCAGTTTGAACAGCACCGAGTCTTTTGGCATGGTGCAGGTGGAATCCATGACCTGTGGCACGCCGGTGGTGGCCTCCGACCTGCCGGGCGTGCGCCAACCGGTTGCCATGACCGGCATGGGACGCACGGTGCCGGTGGCGGATGCGCCCGCGTTAGCGCAAGCCATCATCGACGTATTGTCCCACCCCCAGGATTACCGTGGTAATCCGGCGCAAGTGCGCCTGCGCTTTTCGCCCGACACCATCGCCGCACAATACGAGGCGCTCTTTGAGCGCCTACGGCAATCGACCGCAAATTCCCATGGTAGGGAGACAGGTCTTGAGCCCGCCCCCAATGACAAATACGAACGGTAGGAGGCATTTTCCCCTGCCTCCTTACGACCTACCTCAACGTCCTATGACCGATTATCTCTGGCTACATCTTCGCGAACTCCCTTACTTTCGTTCTCTGGTGCGTGCTGTGGAAGCGCGTTTTTATCAGGATTTTGACCTGCCGCGCCCCATCTTGGATGTGGGTTGTGGAGATGGACATTTTGCCTCCGTCACGTTTGATGCTCCCCTGGATGTGGGGGTTGACCCCTGGACGGGGCCGTTGCGCAAGGCGGCCCGCAGTGGGGCTTACCATTTGGTCGTACAGGCCGACGCGGCCCGTTCGCCCTTCCCGGATGGTCATTTTGCCAGCGCCATCAGCAACTCGGTGTTGGAACACATCCCGCACGTGGAGGCGGTGCTGACCGAAACGGGACGTCTCTTACGCCCTGGGGCACCCTTTTTGTTGTGTGTGCCCAACCACAACTTCTTGCCCTCTCTGTCGCTGAGTAATGCCCTCGACCGGATTGGCCTGCATCCACTGGGGGATGCTTACCGGGCGTTTTTCAACCGCATTTCGCGCCATTACCATTGCGATTCGCCGGAAGTGTGGACGGAACGTCTGGCGCGGGCAGGCTTTGAGGTAGAACGCTGGTGGCATTACATTCCGCCTTCTGCTTTTCATGTGGTGGAGTGGGGGCACTATTTCGGCTTGCCCTCATTGGTGTTGCACGCCCTGACCCGCCGTTGGATTGCGCTGCCTACCCATTGGAACCTGGTGCTGGCCGAGCGTCTCACCCGCCCGCATTATGAGAACCCCGTCAGCGAGCAGGGAGTGTACACCTTCTACGTGGCGCGGCGCATGAGCAATGACAGCATGCAAAATGCAGAATAAAAAATGCGAAATGCAGAGTGCAAAATGCAAAGTGCAAGATACCCGACTACGCGGCTACCCACTGCGCATAGCCAAAAGTGCTTTTCTATCAGCTATTGCCACCCAACCACCCAACTACCTAACTACCAAACTATCGAACTACCCGACCACCCGACTACGCGGCTACCCACTGCGCATAGCCAAAAGTGCTTTCCTATCAGCAATTGTCATCCAACTAGCCGCCCACCCAACTACCAAACTATCGAACTACCTAACTATTTTCGCCCCTACGTACCACGGGCAAAAAACCTTTCGCCCCTACGTGCTACGGGCGCAACATGTTGCGCCCCTACGAACCACCCGACCACCCGACCACCCGGCCACCTGATTACCCGACCACCTGACTACCCGACCACCCGACTACCCGGCCACCTGATTACCCGACCACCCGACTACCCGACCACCCGACTACCCGACTACGCGACTACTTCGGTATAATTTGGCCTTATGGAAGAACCGACCGTTCTCGATTACCTCAAATCTAAACTTTTCTTCTGGCGTGAAGAGAGCATCCCTTTGCCGGAAACGCCCACCGACGAAGCGGCACAAACCCCGCCACCTGCCACGGATGTGGTTGAGAGGGCACGTCCCCTGCCGTGGTACAGCCTGCTGGCGTTTTTATTTGCTGTTTTGGGACAATTGGCCTTCGAGCCGCCCGACCGCGCCTGGAAAGGCGGTTTGGCTTTTTATGTCGCCGCATTGGCGTTGTTGACGCTGGCGCGTTGGCGGGGAGAGTGGCAACTCCCGGCATTGCCGCCTGCTGCCGAGGCAGCGTATCAACCGTGGCGTGTGCGCAGGCGTCCCCTGTACCTGGCGTTGGGGCTGCTGCTGGTGGCCTTTGTGTTTTTTGGCGGGAACAAATTCACGGCCTTCAACCTGTACGCCTGGCTATTGGGGCTGGCTGCGCTGGTGACCGCCTTTTGGGAGCGCGAAGAGGGAAGGCCGGTATGGTGGCGGCGTCTTTGGCAAACGTTACACCGTGGGGAGTGGGAAATCCGCTTGCGGCGCGAACATTTGTGGTGGTTGCTGGCCTTCACCCTGGCGGCCTGGTTCCGCTTCTACCACCTGAACAGCGTGCCCCCCGAAATGGTCAGCGACCACGCCGAAAAACTGTGGGACGTGTGGGACGTGCTGCATGGCAAGACCCACATCTTCTTCCCGCGCAACACCGGGCGCGAGTTCTTCCAGATGTACCTGACCGCGGCGGTCATCTTGCTCTTCCGCACCGGCTACACCTTCCTGAGTTTGAAAATCGGCACCGCCCTCATGGGGCTGTTCACGTTGCCGTGGATTTACGCCCTGGGTAAAGAATTGGCTAACCGGCGGGCCGGACTGCTGGCCATGCTTTTCGCGGGCATCGCCTACTGGCCGAACGTCATCGCGCGGGCCGCCCTGCGCTTCACGCTCTACCCGGCCTTCACTGCCCCGGCACTTTTTTACCTGGTGCGCGGCTTGCGGCGCCGGCGGCGCAACGATTTCATCCTCTCCGGCCTGTGGTTGGGGCTGGGACTGCATGGCTACAGCCCCATGCGCATTGTCCCCTTTGTGGTGGCGGCAGTGGTTGGCATTTACCTGTTGCACCGTGCCGCCCAAAACTGGCGCAAAGGGGCACTGTGGGGCTTTGCCTTGACGGGCATCTTCTCGTTTGCGGTCTTCCTGCCGCTGCTGCGCTACATGCTGGAAAACCCACAGATGGTTTCCTATCGTGCCATGACGCGCCTGACCAGTCTGGAGCACCCGCTCCCTGGGCCGCCGCTACAAATTTTCTTCTCCAATTTGGGCAAGGCGCTCGCCATGTTCGCCTGGGATAACGGCAACGTTTGGGTGCACTCGCTGCCGGGTCGTCCGGCGCTGGGTTTTATCGCCGCGGCACTCTTCCATTTGGGCGTGGTGCTGTTGGTAGCCCGCTACGTGCGCCAGCGTCACTGGGAAGACCTGTCCCTGCTGGTTGCCATCCCGCTGCTGATGATGCCCTCGATTTTGTCGTTAGCCTTCCCGGCGGAAAACCCCTCCCTCAACCGCACGGGCGCCGCGCTGATTCCTGTCTTTGTGGTGGTGGGATTAACTTTGGATGCGCTGCTGACCACCCTCGAGTCCCGTTGGTCCCCAAAAATGGGGAACAGGCTGACCTTTGGGGTGCTTGCGCTGCTCCTTGGGATTTCCGCCCTCCAGAATTACGGAATCGTCTTTGTAGAATACAATGCCCTGTATCGCCAGTCTTCCTGGAATACGTTTGAGATGGGCAAGGTGGTGCGCGGTTTCATTGAGAGCGGTGGAAAGCCCGAAAATGCCTGGACGGTGGCCTATCCGTATTGGGTGGATACCCGCCTGGTGGGCATCAATGCCGGATTGCCTTTCCGGGATACCCAAATCTGGCCTGAACAGATTGCGGGGACGCGCCCCACGCCCGGTAACAAGATTTTCCTGGTTAAACTGGACGATGTGGATGGACAAACCGCCCTGGAACAGGTTTACCCTGAAGGGGTGTGGCAAATGTATGTCAGTCAGGTAGAAGGCAAGGATTTTCTGATTTATTGGGTGCCCGATACCCCGGCGGAGCCTGTCGCACCGCCCGCCGCGCCGGGTGCTACCGAAGAAAATTTCCCGCCTTACCCCACGCCTACCTATCCCCCAGAACCGTAGTGGCGAGCGCAGGTCTCGCTGCGCCCCATAACCATTGCCTATGTCTTCTCGTTTGAAATCCCTCCTCACGGCTCTAACACTGCTGGTCATTTTGGCAGCGGGTGCTTTTTTGCGTTTCTCGTATCTGCGCTGGGATGAATTCACCTACATGCACCCCGATGAGCGTTTTCTCATCTGGGTTACGGCGGATATGCGCCCGGTGGAGAGCCTGGGGGCCTTTTTCGATACCGCAAACTCAACGCTCAACCCGCACAACGTTGGGCACACCTTTTTCGTGTATGGCACCTTCCCCCTGTTTGTGACGCGCTACCTGGCGGATGCCCTCTTTGACGTGCCGCCCGGTTGGCAAGAAATCGCATTGACGGGGCGCGCCTTGTCGGCGTTTTTTGATTTGGGGACGGTGATGCTGGTCTTTTTGACGGCGGCGCTGCTTTATCGAAGGCGCACGGCGCTGTTGGCGGCTGCTTTTTACGCTTTTGCGGTGCTGCCTATCCAACTTTCGCACTTTTACAAAGAAGACACCTTCCTGAATTTCTTTGCCATGCTGGCGGTGTATTTTGCCGTTCGGTTGCTGAAGCAATTACAGGCGGCGGAGGCCGCCTCCCCTGCCGGTGAGGAAAACGCCTTGAGCGCCTCGGCCTGGGGGCTGGCGGTGGGTTTTGGTGTCGCGCTGGGATTGGCCGCGGCCAGCAAGTTGAACGCCGTGCCTGTTGCCATGGTGCTGCCGCTGGCGCTGCTGGTGGTGTGGCTGCGTCTGCCCGAAGCGCACCGTCGGCGCATGGAGTTGCCCTTGGTGGGCTACCTGGTGGTGGCGGCGCTCACCAGTATGCTGGTTTTTCGCCTGGCGCAGCCGTATGCTTTTCAGGGGCCGGGCTTCTTTGGCATCCAGCCCAACAAGGCCTGGGTGGATAACATCATCGAGCAGCGCAATCAGGCCGCCGGCGATGTGGACTTTCCACCGGCCTTACAGTGGGCGCGCCGCTCGCACCTGTTCGGTTGGCTTAACATGAACGCCTGGGGGCTGGGCTGGCCGCTGGGCTTGTTGGCCTGGGCCGGCTTCGCGTGGGCGTTGTGGCGTATGGCGCGGTATCGGGAATACGAGCACTTGCCCATCTGGGGCTGGGCGGCTTTCTACTTCCTGTGGCAATCGGTGCAGTTTAACCCCACCATGCGCTATTTCCTGCCGCTGTATCCCTTGCTGGTAATTTTCGGGGCGGCGATTGTGTTTGCGCCGTTCTCCTCCGGAGGGGAGGAAGAGACGCTTTCGGTGCCGTTGGCGCGCCGTTTGTCGGTCTGGGGACGCAAATGGGGCTGGGTGTTGGGTGTTTTTGTCTTATTGGCAACCGCAGTGTACGCCCTGGCTTTCCGCAACGTGTACGTGCAAGGCTTCACGCGCGCTAACGCCTCGCGCTGGATTTACCAGAACATTCCCGCGCCGATTAATCTGGATATTGACACTGCCGAGGAAACATACCATCAACCCCTGAGTGTGCCCTACAACCTGCGCCTGACTCCCGATTTGCCGTTGAACCAATCTTTTGTGGCCCGCAAATCGGGCACGCTCTCTGCCATCACGCTGGGACGCGTTTTCAACAGCCAACAAACCTCCGGCGAAACGGGCTTGCGGCTGCTCATTTCGTTGACGGAAGATGGCTCGCAGGTGCTGGCTTTGGGGGAAGTGGCCTTGACGCAATCTGGCGATGAGCCGTCCGTGTTGATGCTCGACCGTCCGCTGCCGGTCAACAGCAATGAGACGTTGTACGTGGCGATGTTGTCAAGCAACGGCGCAGACAGCCGCTTGCAAGGCCGCCTGGATTTGCAAATCGAGACGGTGACGGGGGATTTGGTGAGCGTACCACTGGATATTGGCGCTTTTTTGCAGGCTGATGGGCGCTTCTTACCGGTCACGTTTACGTTAGATGGCACCTTGCAAACCGCTACGCTGGATGCCACGCTGCCTCCTACACCGCCGCCGACCTCCAAGACCCTGCTCCTGACGCTTTCCGCTGCTCCCGATGGCAGCCAGCCGTTAGCCGTGGCCTCGTTGCAGAATACCTTTGAGCAGCCGGTGGCCGCCGATGGCAGCGCGTTTGCCTTCCCCTTTGAGCATCCGGTTTCGCTCACCGAAGGCACGACCTACTACCTGTTCTTGGCAGTGCAGGGCGAAAATGCCTCATTGGAACTGCGCGGCGCGGCGCTGGCAAACGAAGGCGATTGGGATGACGGCCTGCCGCTGCGCATGGACGGCTACGATGGTTTTGGCGGCATCTACCCGCTCGACCTGAATTTCAACATGTACTGGGACGACAACGCCGAGAAGCGCGCCCGCTTTGAGCGCATCCTGGATCAGGCCGATTACATCGCCATCTCCTCCAGCCGTCAGTGGGCCACTCTGCCGCGTCTGCCGGAGCGCTTCCCGATGACGACGGTCTATTACCGTCACTTGTTGGGTTGCCCGGAGAGCATGACCATCGAGTATTGCTACAACGTGGCGCAGGTGGGCGATTTTCAGGGCGATTTGGGCTTTGAACTGGTCCACGTGGAGGAGAGTCCGCCGCGTTTGGGAAACTGGCGCCTCAACGATCAATTTGCCGAAGAAGCCTTTACGGTGTACGACCACCCCAAAGTGTTCCTCTTCCGCAAACAGGCAGACTACGACCCGCAGCGGGTACGCGCTATCCTGGAGGGGGTAGACCTCTCCAAGGTGATTCGCGTGACCCCCAAAAAGGCGGCCCCGCACCCGATGGATTTGATGCTCCCCGCGGCGCGGTTGGCTGTCCAACGGGCCGGGGGCACCTGGCGCTTGCTCTTCAACGAAGGTTCCCCCCTCAATCGCTGGCACCCCCTGGGGGTCGCGGTCTGGTACCTGGTCATCTTCCTCCTGGGGTTGACGGTCTACCCCTGGTTGCGGTTGGCCTTGCGTGCCCTGCCGGATCGAGGCTATCCGCTGGCGCGTCTAACCGGTCTGCTGTTGCTATCCTGGAGTGTGTGGCTGGCGGGTTCCTACAATGTGCCCTTCGAGCGTCCCTTGATTGGTGCGCTGTTGGCGCTCATCCTCCTTGGCGGTGCGATGGTGGGGTGGCTGCAACGCGCAGACCTGCGCGCCGAGTGGCGCGAGAAGCGCGCTTTTTTCCTGAGCGTAGAAGGGATGGCCCTGGCGGCTTTCCTGCTGGTGCTCTTCCTGCGCTGGGGCAACCCCGACCTGTGGCACCCCTGGAAGGGCGGCGAGAAGCCGATGGACTTTTCGTATTTCAACGCCGTGTTGAAAAGCACCACTTTCCCGCCCTACGACCCGTGGTACGCCGGTGGGTACATCAACTATTACTACTACGGCTTTGTGATTACCGGCGTGCTGGTTAAGTTTTTGGGGTTGGTGCCGGCCTTTGCCTACAATTTGCTGATTCCCACGCTGTTCATGTTGATTGTGCTGGGCGCGTTTTCGGTAGGGAACGCCCTGATGAGCGGTATCCACAACCGCCGCGGGACGGTCACCGGTGGGGTGATTGCCGCCCTGAGCGTGGCCGTGATGGGCAACCTGGGGACGGTGCGCATGATTTGGCGCGGTTACCAGATGCTGGCCGCACCGTCCCCCACTAACGAGGCCATCCAGAACCTGGGCATTTTTACCCGCCTGTTGTGGGGCGTGCAAGGTTTCTTGCGCAGTCTGACGGGGGCTTCGCTGCCCTACGGTGTCGCCGATTGGTACTGGTTGCCCAGCCGCGCTATCCCACCCTTGGGCGATGTCGAGCCGATTACCGAATTCCCCGCCTTCACGGTAATCTACGCCGACCTGCACGCCCATCTGATTGCGTTACCGATTACGCTGCTGGCGCTGGCCTTTGGGCTGGCCGCGGTGTACGCCTGGCGTAAGGGGCAATCGCTGCCATGGACGGCGGTTTTTGTGGGGGCGCTGGCCGTGGGGGCGCTCAAACCCACCAACACCTGGGATTGGCCGACCTACCTGGCGCTGGCGGTGTTGGCGCTGGGGGTTCCGCTGCTGGTTGAGGTTCTCCGTGGCCGCAACGCCGCTCCCCTGGCCGATGAACCGCCTGTCGCCGTTGCTGCCGTGCACCACCGGGACCGTTGGGCAAAGGCGGCGGCCTTCCTGATATTGGTCTTTGTGCTCTACCGCCCTTATGATCTGTGGTTTGGCTCCGGCTACAACAAGGTGGATTGGTGGTTTGGCCCTAAGACGCCGCTCTCCGCCTATTTCGTCCACTGGGGTGGGTTTCTGTTCGTTATCCTCTCCTGGATGGTGTATGAAAGTATCCGCTGGATGGCGTTGACGCCGCTCTCGGCAGTGCGCAAACTGCGCCCGTACCGCAATTTGATTTACGGCACGCTGGCGGCCTTTGGCGCCCTCATGCTTTTGCTTGGGTTGTCCCTGCCCGGGGTGGAGACGCCCCCGCTACGGGATGCCGTCCACGTTGCCTGGGTGGTCATCCCGTTAGGGGTGTGGGTGTTGGCGCTGCTCTTTGACCCCCATCTGGATGTTTCCCGCAAGGTGGTGCTCTTCCTGACGGGCAGTGCGCTGGCGCTCACGCTGTTGGTGGAAGTGATCGTGTTGCGCGGCGACATTGGGCGTATGAACACGGTTTTCAAGTTTTACTATCAGGCCTGGACGATGCTTGCCTTGAGTGCGGCGGCGGCCGGTTATTGGTTCTTCCAGCAGGCGTTGGAACGCTGGCGCGGCAGGGGCGCGTTGGCCTGGCAGGCCACGTTGGCGCTTTTGGCGGCCTCCATGCTGCTGTACCCCGTGCTGGCCGGTACGGCCAGGTTCAAGGACCGTATGACCGACGCCGCACCGCATACCCTGGACGGCATGGCCTACATGCCCTATGCCGAGTATTACGATCAGGGCGGCCCGTTCTCCTTGCGCTCGGATTATGACGCCATCCGTTGGATGCAGCACAATGTGGACGGTTCTCCCGTCATCGTGGAGGGCAATACCCCAGAATACCGCTGGGGGACGCGCTTCACGATTTACACCGGCCTGCCCGGCGTGGTGGGTTGGAACTGGCACCAGCGTCAACAGCGCGGTGGGGTGGTACCGGCCGATTGGGTCACCAACCGCATTGGCGAGATTACCACCTTCTACAGTACCGAAGACCCTCAGGCGGCCTATAATTTCTTGCGCAAATACGACGTGCGTTATTTTGTGGTTGGCAATCTGGAACGGGCCTACTATCCCGCACTGGGTTTGCAGAAATTTGCCGATTATGAAGGTAGCCTGTGGCAGGAAGTTTACCGCTCCGGCGATACGGTGGTGTATGAGGTGCGGTGATGTGAAATGCAAAATGCGAAATGCAAAATGCAAAATGCAAAATGCAAAATGCAAAATGCAAAATGCAGACTACCTGACTACTCGACTACCCGACCACCCGACCACCTGACTACCCGACTACCCGACTATCCGACTACCCGACTATCCGACTACCCGACTACCCCCTATGCTTTCTCCCCTGCTCTGGTACCTCCTGCTTACCCTGTTGGGTTGGCTGACTTTCCCACTGGCTTTTCGTTTGTTCCCCGGTCTATCTGACCGCGGCTATGCCCTTAGCCGCACGTTGGGGTTGTTGCTGTGGGGCTATTTGTTCTGGTTCCTGGCTTCTCTGGGGCTCCTTTACAACACGCCCGGCGGCGCGCTGTTGGTGCTGGTTGCGCTGGCGCTGCTCAGCCTGGCGCTGGGCTGGCGTGCAGTGCGCAGCGGGAAATTGTGGGATTGGCTGCGCTCCCACGTGTGGCTGGTGCTGACCACCGAAGTTTTGTTTGCGCTGGCGTTTGCCTTTATGACGCTGGTGCGGGCGGCGAATCCCGATGCGGTCGGCACCGAGAAGCCCATGGAACTGGCCTTCATCAACGCCGTTTTGCATTCACCGACTTTCCCGCCGCATGACCCCTGGCTGGCCGGGTATGCCATTTCGTACTACTACTTTGGCTATGTGCTGGTGGCGATGTTGGCACAAGTGACCTTCACCCCGGCGACGGTGGCCTTCAACCTGGGCTTGAGCACGGTCTTTGCCCTCAGTGCCAGCGGTGCGTATGGGGTGGCGTATTCTCTGTTGCGGGGGCGCGACTTTCAATCGGCGCGTGAACGGCTTGTGGACACTTTCGCCCCTCTCCTGGCGCCGGTTTTCCTGCTCCTGATGGGCAATGCGGAGGCCCTGCTGGAAGCCTTCTACGTGCGCGGCTGGTTCTGGCGGTCAGATGGCAGTTCCCCGTTTTGGGCCTGGTTGGATATCAGAGACCTGGTTGCACCGCCGCAAGCGCTCGGCAGCGCGCCGACGCGCTTTTGGTGGTGGTGGCGGGCTTCACGCGTTCTGCAGGATTACTCGCTGAGTGGCGCGCCGAAGGAAATCATTGACGAATTTCCGGCTTTTTCCTACGTGTTGGGCGACCTGCACCCGCACGTGCTGGCAATGCCTTTTGCCTTGCTGGTGATTGGGTTGGCGCTCAACCTGTATCGCGGCGGGGCGCGTGGATGGGTGTATCGGTGGCATATCGCCCCCTCGACCTTTGGGTTGGCCGCCGTGGTGCTGGGTGGGATGGCTTTCCTCAATACCTGGGATTTCCCCATTTACGTTGCGTTGTTCGCTGCGGCCTACGTGTTGCGTCAGGTGCGCTTTGGGCGTTGGGCATGGATGCATGGCGTTGACTTTGTCCTGCTGGGCCTGGCGCTGGGATTGAGTGGCGGGTTGTTGTACCTGCCGTTTTACGTCGGCTTTTCATCACAGGCCGGTGGACTGATTCCTAACCTGGTGTATGTGACGCGCGGCGCGCACTTGTGGGTCATGTTTGGCACGCTTTTCGTGCCGCTCTTCGCCTGGCTGATTTACTTGAGCGCGCGTCAACGACGCTCTTGGTGGCGCGGATGGCTGCTGGGCGGTGGCGTGCTGTTGCTCGGCTTTGGGGTGGCTTTGGTAGGGGGCGCGCTGGCCGGATTGTTGCCTGTCACGCGGGATGTTTTCCTGGCGGGGATAGATGCGCCTTCGCTGGGTGCGGCGCTGACGGCGGCCTTTCAGCGCCGGTTGAGCGCGCCGGGCGGCTGGTTGACGTTATGGGTGCTGTTGAGCGTCAGCCTGGGGGTGTTGAGCACCGATGGCGAGCAGGGCGCGCCTGCGAATGACCGTTTCCCCTTGCTGCTGGTGCTCATGGGGACGCTGTTGGTGGTGGCTCCTGAATTTGTTTTTTTGCGCGACCAGTTCGGCTGGCGGATGAACACCATTTTCAAGTTCTACTATCAGGCCTGGCTGCTCTTTTCGTTGGCTGCCACTTATGGGGTGTTCGCGACCCTTCGGCGAGCCGGCCGTCCCTGGGCGGTAGCCGTCTCTTTGGGCTTGGCAATCACCCTCGGGGCCGGTTTGTTGTATCCCTATGGGGGGTTCGCGGAGAGAACTAATCGTTTTCGGCCTTCCACCTGGAGTCTGGATAGCGGTGGTCATTTGCGGGCATCTACTCCCGATGATATGGCGGCCATCGAATATCTGGCCGAGGCGCCGTTGGGGGTTGTCGCGGAGGCGGTGGGGGGCAGTTACTCCGCCTTTGCGCGTGTGGCGACCTATAGCGGTCAGCCGAATGTGTTGGGTTGGCCGGGGCACGAGAGTCAATGGCGCGG
>DAOTZN010000023.1:0-9574 GCA_034434095.1 Anaerolineales bacterium | reverse complement strand
TGTGGCGCTGTGGACCATCCCTACGCTAGGGGTGCTGATTTCCTCCTTCCGCAGCCGCTTTGACATCCAGACCTCCGGTTGGTGGGCAATTTTCCCTCACAAGGAATGGGTTAAGGTCTCCGAGATGGATATCCCTGAGGGCCTGGACCCCAATGGCAACATGGAAATCCTGGGGGTTACCGGCACCTTCGATGAGTTCCGGGAAGGTGTGACCAACGCCCAGGGACAGCAAATCACCTGGGTAGGGAATAAGCGCCTGGGGCGCATCGAAGTTCAAGAGCAGCGCTGGACGATGCGCACCAATTTTTCGCTCGACAACTACAAGCAGGTGCTCAACGGCAAAAGTTTCGAATTAAAAAATCCCGACGGCAGCATAACCACCGTCCAAGGTGACAACTTCGTAGGGGCCTTTCTAAACAGCCTGACGGTTACCATCCCGGCAACGGTCATCCCCATCCTGATCGCCGCCTTCGCAGCCTATGGCTTCGCCTGGATGCGTTTTCCGGGACGCCGCTTGCTCTTTGTGTTGGTGGTTGCGCTGCTGGTTGTCCCCTTGCAAACCGCGTTGGTCCCCATCCTGCAGGACTACGTCAAACTCGACCTGAACGGCACTTTCCTGGCAGTCTGGCTGGCACACACCGGATTTGGCCTGCCGTTGGCGACCTACTTGCTGTTCAACTACATCAAAGGCCTGCCGCGCGACATTCTGGAATCGGCCTTTATTGACGGGGCTTCACATTTCACCATCTTCACCCGTCTCATCCTTCCGCTTTCGGTTCCCGCGTTGGCCTCCTTCGCCATATTCCAATTTCTTTGGGTATGGAACGATTATCTGGTAGCATTGGTATTCATTGGTGCCAAACCGGATGTGCAGGTACTCACCATGCGCCTGGCCGAAATGGTCGGTTCACGCGGCAACGATTGGCACCTACTCACCGCCGGGGCATTTGTCTCGATGGCCCTGCCGCTGATAGTGTTCTTCTCCCTACAGCGTTATTTCGTGCGCGGCCTGCTGGCCGGCTCGGTCAAAGGCTAAACGCACCTTCCCCATATCCTTCTACACCTTCCCCCATCAGGCTCTTGAGGGGGGAAGGCTTCTTTATTCCCGGAGGCATCTCATGCGTTTCCTGAAATGGTTGCTCTGGTGGGCTGTTGCGGCCCTGTTATTAGGCGCCTGTAGCGCGCCCCAGTCGTCTCCACCTACACCAACAGCGGAGGCCGCGGTTCCTGAAGGAACCGTCACCATACGCCTATCCGCCGGCAGCATCGGGCTGGATCGTGAAATGGCAACGCAGGGTGCTCAGCGCTACATGGCCGCACACCCCGAGGTCCGCATTGAAATCGTAGATACGCCAGAACTTACGGACGAACGGCTAAAGTTTTATAAACAATACCTGGAAGCCGGCTCGTCCGATATTGACATCTACATGATTGATGTCATCTGGCCGGGAGATTTAGCCGGGCACTTCGTTGACTTGTATGACTACGGCGCAGCACAATACACCGACGAATACTTCCCGGCGACCATTGAAAATAACACCGTCAATGGTCGTCTGGTCGCCATGCCCTGGTTTGTGGATGCCGGATTATTGTATTACCGCACAGATTTGTTTGCCAAGTACGAATATGACCACCCCCCGGCCACCTGGGATGAATTGGAAGCCATGGCACAGCGTATTCAAGAGGGAGAACGCGCCGACGGCAATACGGACTTTTGGGGCTACGTCTGGCAGGGCTACGCCTACGAAGGGCTAACCTGCGACGCGTTGGAGTGGATCGCATCCAATGGCGGGGGCACCATCGTCAGTCCGGAGAAAGTCATCACCATCAACAACCCAAAGGCCGTGCAGGCCCTGGAGCGCGCGGCCGGCTGGGTGGGGACCATCTCCCCGCCTGGCGTCACCGGTTTTACCGAAGAAGACGCCCGGCACGTTTTTCAGCAGGGCAAGGCCGCCTTTATGCGGAACTGGCCTTATGCCTACCCCTTGATGAACGAAATCGGCAGCGAGATGCGCGCCCGCTTCAAAATCGCCCCGCTCCCCGCCGGGCCGGACGGACAAACCGCCGCCACCCTGGGAGGCTGGGGATTGGCCGTCTCCCGTTATTCGCGAAACCCACAGGTTGCCGCAGACGTGGTTTTTTTCCTATCTTCCTATGAAGAGCAAAAAATTCGTGCCATTGAGGGCGGCTACAATCCAAGCATCATGCGCCTGTACCAGGATGCGGATGTATTGCACAGTACACCATATTTCAGTACGTTGTACGACGTTTTCATCAATGCCGTCCCGCGCCCATCCACTGCCACTGCACCACATTACGTTGAGGTCTCGCAACTCTTCTACAGCACGGTATTCGATGTTCTGACTCAAAAACAACAGAGCACTACTGCACTCCAAAAACTGGAGCAAGACCTGAGCGCCCTACTCGGTTACAGAACCGGTCATCCATAGCCCCGCCCTTTCATCTTATGAACGCAAATCCCTGGTACCAAAACGCCATATTCTATGAACTCTACGTACGCGCTTTTCGCGATAGCAACGCGGATGGACACGGCGATTTGCGCGGCGTAATCGAAAAACTCGATTACCTTCAGTTTTTGGGAGTCGATTGTCTGTGGTTACTGCCGATTTACCCCTCCCCGCTCAAGGATGACGGCTACGACATCGCCGATTATTACAACATCCACTCCGATTACGGCACCCTGGAGGACTTCAAGGCGCTCATCAGCGCCGCGCACGCCCGCGGGTTACGCGTCATTACGGATTTAGTACTCAACCACACCTCCGACCAGCACCCCTGGTTTCAGGCCGCCCGCGCTGATCGCCATAGCCCCTACC
This sequence comes from Anaerolineales bacterium, assembly GCA_034434095.1. Lineage (GTDB taxonomy): Bacteria > Chloroflexota > Anaerolineae > Anaerolineales > DRKV01 > DRKV01. Next base: position 6,737 of record DAOTZN010000023.1, on the reverse strand, counting down.
GAGACTACTACGTGTGGAGTGACAGCGACCAGAAGTACAAAGAAGCCCGCATCATCTTCCTGGACACCGAAACCTCCAATTGGACCTGGGACGAACAGGCCGGGCAGTACTACTGGCACCGTTTTTACAGCAGTCAGCCAGATCTCAATTTCGATAACCCGGCCGTGCAAGAAGAAATGCTCAACGTGGCACGCTTTTGGCTGGAACTGGGCATTGACGGCTTTCGCGTCGATGCGCCGCCTTATTTGTTCGAGCGCGAGGGCACAAACTGCGAAAATCTTCCGGAAACACACGCCTACCTCAAACGTTTCCGCGCTTTCGTAGAGCAAATCAACCCGCAGGCGGTGCTACTCAGCGAAGCCAACCAGTGGCCGGAAGACGTGCGCCCTTACTTTGGGGAGGGCGATGAAATGCACATGAATTTCCACTTCCCGCTCATGCCGCGTCTCTACCAGGCGCTGGCGCAAACCGATCGCACCCCCATTGTGGAAATTCTGCGCCGTACACCGCCTTTACCCGCCAATTGCCAGTGGGCAACTTTCTTGCGTTGCCACGACGAACTCACCCTGGAGATGGTCTCTCCCGAAGTGCGCCAATTCATGTGGGAAACTTACGCCCCTGAGTCACGTATGCGCCTCAACCTGGGGATTCGCCGCCGCCTGGCCCCCCTGCTAGACAACGACCGCCGCAAAATCGAATTACTGTATTCCCTATTGTTCAGCCTGCCGGGCGCACCTACCCTTTACTACGGGGATGAAATCGGCATGGGAGACAACATCTGGCTCCCCGACCGTGACGGGGTCCGAACGCCCATGCAGTGGGTTGCCGAGCCGCCCCATGGTGGATTCACATCCCCAGAGGCCCAACCCTACGCGCCGGTCATCGCCGACCCCACATTCGGCTATGCGCAAATCAACGTCGCCAGCCAAACGGACAACCCAAATAGCCTACTGCACACCATCCGCCGCATGATTGCCATCCGAAAGGCGCACCCCACCTTTGGCGAACCCGATTTAACGTGGCTGGAAACCCCCAAAGCGGTAGCCGCCTTCCTACGCCCCTGCCCAGAAGAAACGCTGCTGGCTATCCACAACCTGAGCGCACAACCTCAAACCATCACCCTGCCTACCGGCCTCTTTAGCGGCCTGCTAGACGAGCGCACCGTGCAAGGGCATATCACACTGCCCCCTTACGGCTACTGGTGGGGGCGCAAATCGTCCCCGTGAGCCTGTAACACAGATGGCTATTTACGAAATACCCCTGCGATGCAAAAAACACACCAACCCTCCACAAAACCCTTGTTCGCCGGTATCGAAGCCGGCGGCACCAAATTTGTCTGCGCAGCCGGCAGCGGGCCAGATGACCTGCGCGCCGAAGTGCAATTCCCAACCACTACCCCACAAGAAACGCTGGCGCGCGTAGTGGATTTTCTGCATAGCGTACGGCGCCAGCATGGCCCGCTGACCGCCATCGGCGTGGCCGCCTTTGGCCCGCTCGACCCCGACACAACCTCGCCCACCTTTGGGTACATCACCAGCACCCCGAAGCCCGGCTGGGCACAAACCGACTTTGTCGGCACGCTGCGTCAGCACTTCGACCTGCCCATCGCCTTTGATACCGATGTCAACGGGGCTGCCTTGGGCGAGTGGCGCTGGGGCGCCGCCCAGGGGCTGGACACCTTCATCTACCTGACTATCGGCACCGGCATCGGTGGGGGCGGCATGGTGCGCGGTCACCTGCTACACGGCCTGATTCACCCCGAGATGGGTCATATCCGCATGGTACAGCAAGATTCCTTCGCCGGGATTTGCCCCTATCACGGCAACTGCCTGGAGGGTCTGGCCGCCGGGCCGGCCATCGAGCACCGTTGGGGAGAAAAAGCCGAAAATCTGCCGCCGGAGCACCCCGCCTGGGATGTCGAAGCAGGTTACCTGGCGCAAGCGTTGCACACCTTCATTTGTACGCTCTCGCCACAGCGCATCATCCTGGGCGGCGGCGTGATGAACCAGCGCCATCTCTTCCCGCGCATCCGTCAGCGTGTACAGCGTTCGCTCAACGGTTATGTGCAATCCCCTGCCATTCTGAGCGAGATCGACAAATACATCGTCCCCCCCGCATTGGGCCAACGCGCCGGTGTGCTGGGCGCCATTGCCCTGGCAGAGGCCGCCATAGGTTAACGCCATCCACCGCGAGACACTGCTTTCAACGGTTGCTTCAATTATCCCGGTGTAAATTCACCACCAAGGCACGAAGACACCAAGAAATAGCACAAGGAAACTAACCCAAGATTTCGTGCTAAGGGTTCGCCCATAAGTAACTTCTCGATCTGTTGGTTCTTCAGTATTGAAGAGTTAACGCCAAGACGCGGCGTCGCCAAGAAAATCACGTTTTGGTGCTACAACCGGACGAATTTTCCTCCAGAGAAGCCTTTGCACCTTGGCGACTTTGCGTTAAGGTTTTGGGGTTGCCCCAAATTTGGACGATGCAAAAGAACAGCATGATACCCCAAAGTAAATTTTAGACAAACCCTAAGAGAATAGCCGTCCATCAAGCGTCTATGCAGTGCACAAATTCGTGTTTACCTGGCAAATAAACCACATCAAACCACCTCACAGATGACCCCGAACTTTCAAACCTCACCACTCGACCAGGCCACCTACAGCCTACAACGGCTACTCGCCCACCTGGAATACCGTCTGCAAACACAAATCGACGCCCACCCACAGCATTGGGCCGTATTTCTCGCCCGTTTGAAGCAACACTTTCCGCGTCTGTTTGGGAACTTGCACACGCTCTATGGTGACCAATACGATTTCTTCTACTACCTGGAAGAGCTTCTGGTCAGCATGGCGCAAGCCTGGTTCGAGCGTCCAGGCGCGCTCCGCCACCTGGATGCCGAACGGGAGGCCAATCCAGCATGGTTTCAAACCCAACGCATGGTGGCGGGCGTGTGTTATGTGGATTTATTTGCCGGTGACCTGAATACGCTGCGAGAGAAAATCCCTTACTTTCAAGAACTCGGCCTGACCTTTTTGCACCTCATGCCACTCTTCAAAACCCGCCCTGGCGAAAACGACGGTGGCTACGCGGTGAGCAATTACCGGCAGGTAGAACCTCGCCTGGGCAGCATCGACGATTTGCGTGCTCTGGCCGAAGATTTACGGCAAGCCAATATCAACCTGATTTTAGATTTTGTGCTCAACCACACCGCCGATGACCATCCCTGGGCAAAAAAGGCACTGGCCGGAGACCCGCTTTGTCGTCAGTATTACTGGCTGTTTCCCGATCGCACTATCCCCAACCAGTACGAACGACACCTGCGCGAGATTTTTCCCGAAGAACATCCCGGCGCTTTCTCCCCTCTACCGGCAGGTGCCGCCAAACCAGGCTGGGTATGGACAACTTTCCACACCTATCAGTGGGATTTGAACTACAGTCACATGGCAACCTTTAATCAGATGAGCGCCGAAATGCTCTTCCTCGCCAACCTGGGAGCAGACGTGTTGCGTTTCGACGCCCTGGCTTTCATCTGGAAACAAATGGGCACCAATTGCGAGAACCTGCCGCAGGCACACACCCTGATTCGTGCTTTCAACGCTGTGGCACGCATTGCTGCGCCTGGCCTGCTCTTTCTCTCCGAGGCCATTGTCCACCCTGACGAAGTGGTGCGTTACATTGCGCCGGAAGAATGCCAACTTTCCTACAATCCCCTGTTGATGGCCTTACTGTGGAACACACTGGCTACCCGTGAGGTGAACCTGCTCGCACAGGCGCTGCGAGAACGCCATGCCTTACCACCCGGCACAGCCTGGGTCAATTACGTGCGCTGCCACGATGACATCGGCTGGACTTTCTCCGATGAAGACGCCGCCCGCTTGGGCATCAATGGCTACGACCACCGCCAATTCCTGAACGCTTTTTACACCGGCCGCTTCCCCGGTAGTTTTGCCCGCGGCCTGCCCTTTCAGGAGAACCCAAAAACCGGCGACAGTCGCATCAGCGGGACGTGCGCTTCACTGGCCGGGCTGGAAAAAGCCCTGCAAGAAGAAGGCCCGCAGGAGGTCACACTCGCCATCCGACGCATTCTGCTGATTCACGGCATCGTTCTGACGGTTGGCGGCATTCCCTTGATTTACCTGGGCGATGAAGTCGCCACCCTGAATGACTACACCTTTGCCGATGACCCCGCCAAAGCCGATGATTCACGTTGGGTGCACAGGGGGCAAACTTCCTGGGAGCGCCTCACCCGCCGTCACAACGCGGACACCCTGGAAGGGCGCGTGTTCCAGGGGTTGCAGCGCCTCCTTCGGGTTCGCCGGGAAACCGCCGCGTTGGCTGGCAACCATTTGCAAGTCATCCCCACGGATAATCCACATGTTCTGGGCTTTGTCCGTCACAATGCGGGCGCGCGGGCGTTAGTTTTCGCCAACTTCAGCGAACACCCCCAAACGTTGGATGGGGATTTATTGCGCCGTTATGGTCTGGCCACCCACTTTGTAGATGCTTTGTCGGCAGAGACACTCTCATCTCCCGGTACACTTTCGTTAGCGGCTTTACAATTGCGTATTCTGCGCCCCGAGGAACATTAAGAAGCCGCCAGCGCCTGGGCTTATGATAAAATCTAGCCCCATAGGCCCAAAGACTTCTGAAAGGAAATACCATGCCCACATCTCCACCTATTCCCCTGGCTCTAATGGATTTCTTGCCCCCTGTGGCTTTCGCGATGGGGGCTTTTTTCCTGGTCAAACTGGCGCGCCTCCAGGAGCAAACGGTTAGTGCCAGAATGCTGACCATTGGCGGGGTGCTGATTTTTTCGGCGGGGGCGTTAAAGCCACCTCGAAACTATTGCTCGCACTGCACATTGCCGAGATTCCCCTTTTTGTAGAGCAACAATTCGTACTGTTAGCGCCTGATTTCCTGCTACTGTTCTTGGGAGTGCTGAAGTTGGTACGTTCTCAAACACAGTCTCCCCAGATAGCCGCTATGGCAGCCTGGAAGATACCTTTTCTGGCTGTAATGACCATTTCCAGCATCGGCACAAACGGCATCCTGACGTGGTATGCTTTTCGGAAGCGATTACGCCTGGCAGGATGGCTATTCATCGTTACGGTGCTGTGCTTGTTCGCCATGTCGGGCATAGCCAGTGGAGATGAAATGAGCATTTTTACACAGTGGGTGGCACAAAGCATCAATCTAACCGGACAAAGTGCTTTTGCCCTGGGGAGTTACCTGCTGTTGAAAGCCGTGCGTGCCTGACAGCCTGAATGTCATGAGCATGCAGATGGGGTACAATAGCGCATGCGCATTTTATTTTTGTTCCTGGATGGCGTTGGACTGGGCAGCGATGACCCCCAAATCAATCCCTTTGCCAAAGCGGACATGCCCGTTCTGCGCGCCTTACTCGGTGGGCAGCCTCTGACGGCAAGCACGGCCCCTTTCATACAGGAGGCGATCGCCCTGCGAGCGCTCGACCCACGCCTGGGCGTAAATGGGCTGCCACAATCGGCCACCGGACAGGCCGCATTACTTACGGGGGAAAATATCCCTGCCAAACTCGGATACCATTACGGTCCTAAACCCAACCCGGCGATAGCCGCTTTTTTGCGCAATGGCCACACGCTGTTCTCTCGTCTGCGGGCAGCAGGGAAACGCGCGGCATTGCTCAATGCCTACCCACCGCGCTATTTCGAAGGGATCGCCAGTGGACGGCGGCTGTATTCGGCAATCCCGCTGGCTGTCACACAATCTGGCCTGCGGTTGTTTACCCAAAATGATTTGCTGGCCGGACGAGCGCTATCCGCAGATTTTACCGGTGCCGGATGGCGGGAGATGCTCCACCTGCCGGATGTGCCCATACTCACCCCCTATCAGGCCGGGCAACGACTGGCCACCCTGGCTCAGGCGTATGATTTTTCTTTCTTTGAATACTGGCTAAGCGACTATGCCGGTCACCGCCAGGATATGGACTGGGCGCTGCATCAGTTGGCTGCGCTCGACGAGGTGTTGGCCGGGCTGACAAATAACTGGAATCTGGAAGACGATTTGATCTTGCTTACTTCAGATCACGGCAATCTGGAAGACATCTCCACCCGACGGCACACCGCGTCTGATGTGCCGGTGCTGGTTATCGGGAAACAATCCGCCCAAATGGCAGCGCAGTTACGCCTCCTGACAGATGTGGCCCCGGCTATCTTGCAACGGTTGGACGTTGATTAAGGAAAATATCTCGCAGATATCCCCTCCCAAAATGAAGACACCCGCCAATTGGCGGGTGTCTTCACACACACGGGGTATACACCATCAATGGGTTTTGGCCATTTCGTGGGAGGTACGCAATACAGACACTTCCATATCCTGTGATGCCCGCCATTGCTCACTCAAAGAGCGTATTTCCTCTTCCTGGCTAATTCGAGAAGAGAGCATACTGGCAAATACAACCAAGATAAAAGAAGCCAAACCCCACATAACCATTGCAATAATGATCAATTGAATCGTAGTCATTAGGTTACTCCTTGGAAGTGTCACGGTTGCACATTGCCTTACAAGTCTGTAAGGATGCCTAAAGTTTACCCGAAACCGTTTCCAAATGCAATAGGTAATAGGTCATATTTTACAAAAAATAGGGAGGGATGGTTCATTTGGTGTCCCAAATATGTGGACACTTTGCGTGTAGGACAGGCTTTCAGCCTGTCCCCATTGGATGCGGGACATCTGCAACATCCCGAATCCCCCATCTA
>DAOTZN010000022.1:0-8573 GCA_034434095.1 Anaerolineales bacterium | reverse complement strand
CTACCTCTAAAAAGAAAATCGTAACTGCCTACCTTCCTGCAGGGGGATGCGCAAGCGCGTAGGGCAACTCTGCAGAGTTACCCCTACTTGCTTGTCATTGCGAGCCGAAGGCGAAGCAATCTCCACCTCGCGAATCGGAGATTGCTTCGGTCGTTGCGCTCCCTCGCAATGACGTAGGCAGTTACGTTTATGTTAGGAATTACACCATGAAAACCTGGCAAGCCAACGCACTTTTACTCTTGACCGCCGCCGTATGGGGGCTGGCCTTCGTCGCCCAGCGGGTGGGGATGGACTATATCGGGCCGTTTACCTTCAATGCCCTGCGCTTTGGATTGGGCGCCGCGGCGCTCTCCATCGTCATTCGTCTGCGAGATGCCGGGAAATTGCCGGCTGTGCAGCGGGCTGCGCCTGCTTCCCGCCCGGAGGGTTGGTGGCGCTGGGGGTTGCTGCTGGGTGCAGTGCTGTTTGGCGGAGCCTCCTTGCAGCAAGCCGGACTGGTGTACACCACCGCGGGCAAAGCCGGGTTCATCACCGGCTTGTACGTGGTGCTGGTGCCCCTGGTGGGTACCTGGTTAGGGGAGCGGCATGGCCTGCACGTTTGGTTGGGGGCGTTGCTGGCGCTGGCTGGTCTGTACTTGCTCAGTGTGACCGGCGCGTGGCGCATGGCCTGGGGGGATTTTCTCGTCTTTCTGGGTGCTTTGTTTTGGACGGCGCACGTCCTGTTGGTAGACCATTTGGTGGCCCGGTTTGATAGCCTGCGCCTGGCAGCCTTGCAATTTGGGATGGTGGCGTTGCTGAGTGCCGGTGTGGCGGTGTGGCGTGAACCGTTGCTTGTGTCCAGTGTGTGGCAGGCCATGCTTGCCATCTTGTACGGCGGTCTGCTTTCCGTGGGGGTGGGGTACACGTTGCAATTGGTTGCGCAACAGTATGCCCCACCTGCGCACGCTTCCATTATCTTGAGTCTGGAGGCCGTATTTGCCTTATTGGGCGGTGTGATGCTGCTCTCCGAACCGCTCAATGGGCGCGGGATGTTGGGGAGCGCACTGATGCTGGGGGGGATGCTGGTTTCACAGGCCAATGGGAGTTCCTCCCCCGATGAAAAAGACGCGTTGGATGGCACGCTGTAGAAAGGCGAGTGGCTGTTCAATGGAAGGAGATACCATGTTCCCCCGAGAATTACTTTCCTACCTGCGCTCCGCCGAACGGGTGACTGTACTTACCGGCGCGGGGGTATCCGCGGAAAGCGGCGTACCCACCTTCCGAGATGCGCAAAGCGGCCTGTGGGCGCACTATGACCCTCGGGAGTTAGCCACCCCGGAGGCCTTTCGTCGCAACCCTGCCCTGGTGTGGGATTGGTATGCCTATCGCCGCCATCTGGTCACTGCGGCGCGTCCCAACCCGGCGCATTATGCGCTGGCAGCATTGGAAGCGCGCTTCCCCACCTTCGCCCTCGTCACCCAAAACATAGACAACTTGCATCGTGAGGCCGGCAGCCAAAACGTCATTGAATTGCATGGCAACATCCTGAAAGTGCGTTGCTTTGAGTGCGGGGATTTTGCAAAAACCTGGGGCGAAGACGAAAAACCGCCACGGTGTGAACACTGTGGCGGTTTGTTGCGTCCGGATGTGGTTTGGTTTGGTGAGGCGTTGCCGCGCGAGGCATTGAAAGCCGCCCTGCGTGCCACGGAGACGTGTCAGGTTTTCTTCTCCATTGGCACTTCTGGGGTGGTAGAACCGGCGGCCTCCTTGCCCTTTTTGGCTAAGTCGCAGGGGGCCGTGGTGGTGGAAATCAACCTGGAGCGCACGCCGCTTTCGGAGCACGCAGATTACGCCTTCTATGGCCCGGCGGGGGAAATTCTGCCTGCCCTGGTGCAGGCTATGGGATGAAGGTATACCCTACGCCACGCTCTGTGAGCAGGTGCGTTGGGTTCGCCGGGTCCTGCTCGATTTTTTGGCGTAAACGCCCAATGTACACTCGCAGGTATTCGGCTTCTGCGCCATACTCCGGCCCCCACACTTGTTGTAAAATGATACGGTGAGAGAGTACCTTCCCGGCGTTCTGCATCAGGTAGACCAGCAAGTTAAATTCGGTGGGGGTGAAATCAATTGGCTTGCCGTTCACCAGGATGGTGTGCTTTTCCAGGTCGGCGATGATATCACCCTGGATGATGCGCGTTTCCTGGGGGGGCGGGGTGTTGAGCCAGGCGGCACGCCGCAGCACGGCGTGTACACGGGCCATCAACTCACTTACACCGAAGGGTTTGGTCAGGTAGTCATCCGCGCCCAGGTTGAGGGCCTTCACTTTGTCTTGTTCCTCCCCCAAGGCAGACAGCACGATGATAGGCACCAGGGATTTCTGGCGAATGCGGCGGATGGTTTCCAGCCCGTCCATGTAGGGCATCATCACGTCCAGGATAACCAGGTCAATGGGCTGGCTTTGAAAACGGGCCAGGGCTTCCAGGCCGTTGTTGGCGCTTACTACGGTGAATTTGCGCGCTTCCAGGTTGCGGCAAATAAAATCACGCAGAGGGCGTTCGTCATCTACAACAAGTACAGTGGGTGGGGTCATGCGTTAGTTCCTACAGCAAAGAGCAGAGGATGTTCAGGAGTGGCCAAGGGTTGAGGGATAAACAGGGCAACTAAAGTCCCTTCCTGGCTATCTTTGATCCAGATACGTCCACCGTGGGCGCGTATGAACCCTTGACAGATTGCCAGGCCCAGCCCGGCGCCGGCTGCTGAACGGGTTAGCCCGCTTTCCACACGGTAAAAACTCTCAAAGATGCGTTCTCGGTGTTCGGGGGGGATGCCTGGCCCCTGGTCTTGCACTTCGATTTGAATGCCGTCTTCCAACCGCATGGCGCGCACGGTAATGGGCGTTCCTTCGGGGGTATATTTGGCGGCGTTTTCCACCAGGTTGCGCAGCACCACCTCCAGGCGGCGAGGATCCGCCTCAAGGTGGTTGGCCTGTGGCTCAATCTCCAGGTGCAGGCGACTCTCGGGGCTGGGACGCGCCCTACGGGTGGCTTGTTCTATCAGTTGCTCCAGGGAAATTTCCGTTGGCTCAATCTTCAGGCTGCCGGCTTCAATGCGCGATAAGTCCAGCAGGTCGTTGACTAAATCGGTCAGACGGTCGGTCTCCGAGGATATAATCTCCAGGAATTCGCGTTGGGCTTCTGGCTCCCATTGCACGTCATCGGCCAGCAGGGTGGTGGCGTAGCCCTTGATGGCGGCCAGCGGGGTGCGTAGTTCGTGAGAAACGGTGGAAATCAAACTAGATTTCAGGTTGTCTAGTTCACGGTCGGCGGTGACATCGTGCCACAATTGGCCGCGTCCGATGGCCGTGCCCTGGGCTGTGGTGACCTTGAAGGTGTGCAGCCGCAAGTGCGTGGGGCGGCCATCCAGGGACAGGGTGATCTCAGCGTACTGGTCGGGGTTGTCCAAGGCATTTTCTATGGCCTGACGGTTGCGTTCGGAGGCCGGGCTTTGTGCCAGGATGTGTTCGAACAATGCTGTGATGGGGGTTCCGGGGAGGTCTTCCAAAGGAATGCCGCTGATAACGCTGATGCGCCGGTTGGCATACACGATTTTGCCGTTGAGGGCCTCGAATACCAGCCCATCCTGGAGCGATTGAATGACGGCTTGCAGGCGGCGGGTCTGGGTTTGCAAGCGGGCATCGCTGCGCTCGTACAGCGTGGCGTTTTCGATGGCCATTGCCGCGTGGTTGGCAAAATTAATGAGCAAGTTGATTTCGTTTTGCGAGAAGACGTGTGGCGTGGCGCGATAGACCACCAGTGCGGTGGGTGGCGCGTAATTGGTGCGTAAGGGGATGGCAATGACGGCGCGATAGCCCTCTGCACGGGCGCGTGGTCGAATCGCTGTGTAGGATGGGTCACTTTCGGTATCGCTGATTTGAATCGGTTCACCGGTGCGCAAGGCGCGCATGGTCACGGAAGCCGGCTCGCTGGGATTAATGCTGAGTTGTTCGGCGTAGCGTGGAGACAGGTTGCGGCTGGCGCGTACTCGGAAGACGCCATGCTCTTCATCCAGTGCGATGATGGCGCTTTTATCCACTTGCAACAGGCGCTCAACCTGCTCCAGAATGCGTTTCAGTACGGTTTCGGGGTTCAGGCTGGAAACAACCGCCGCGCTGGTATCCAGCAGCGTGGAGAGTTCGTTCAGGCGTGCCTGGATGCTTTGCTCCATGCGCAGCATACTTTGCACCAGGTAGCCGATTTGATCGGGACGCTGGGCGATGTCATTCAGCGTCTGACGGTCAGCAGGTGACATTTCCCCTACGCCGATGGTTTGGCTAAGTGTGGCCAGATGTTCGATGGGGTGGATGACATTGCGCGATAGGTACAGCCAGAATAGCAGGCCGACAACCGCAAACCCTATCGTGCTGATGAGGATGGCTCGGTGCAGGGCGCGTTGGGTGGCAAAGGCCACCGCGGTGGGGTGCTGTACCAGGACTCCCCACCCGACGCTGGGCAGCGGCAGGTAACTGACCAACACTTCTTCGCCATCTGGCAGGCGCGTGATGACAGAGTCGGATGCTCCTGCTTGGACGCTTGCAACGACATTGGGCAGGCTTTTGGTCATGTCCTCTAGCAAGCGCTTTGGGTTGTTGTGGGCAATCACCTGACCGGCGCCATCTAAAATCATAATTTGAAAATCTTCGCCGGGGGGATAGTGGCGGGTGATGTTGTTGAGCGCATGACTCAGGGATTGTAATTTGATATTGGTCGCCACCAGTCCGTGGAAAGCGCCATCCTCCCCGTAGATGGGCATAACCGCCGTGGCAACCGGTTGTTGGGTGGTCGGCGAGATGCGACCTTCCGAAATAAAAGGTATGTTGGTATGCTGTGCCTGCTGGTAATAGGCACGAAAGGAGAAATTGATACCCACCGTAGTGCGCGGCTCTGGGGGATAGTGATACAGCATCAGCCCGTCGGAGCCCAGTCGGTAAATCAGGTTGAGGTCGGGGCGGGTGGTGAAAACAGCCTGGAAAAGCGCTTCCATACCCTGAGAGTCAGCCTCCTGGACGGCGGGGTAGGAGGCCAGTTGACGCACGGCTTGTAACGCGTTTTGCAGGATGCTATCGGTTTCCTGCGCCACGGCGCGCGCCAGTGCCATGTCGGCGGCGCGTGCCTGGTTTTCCAGTTGTTGTGAGAGCACGCGGTCGAAGCCCAGGGCTATCAGAAGCACCGGCAGTAATACCAGGGCGTAGTACACCATCAGGTACAGGCCGAGGTCTTGATAACGTGGCGGGCGAGTGCGTGCGGAGGAGGACATATTCTCAGGCGGCAAAGGCTTTTAGGATGCGCACAACGTGTTGCGCACCCTTCAGATACAGATCAATACGGATATTTTCGTTGGGTGCATGGGCGCGTGAATCGGGATGCCCGATGCCGGCGGTGACAATCGGTACGCCTAGGTGGGTCACAAAGGCATGGTTGGGGCCGGAGCCGCCGCTCATGGGGACGATGCGCATGGGCTGCTCGTACACTTCGGCGGCCGTCTCTGTGACCAGGTGGACGAGCGGGTCATCCGGGTCGGTGCGGGCGGCCGGCCCGCCACCCAGGTAGGTGATCTCTACGTCCGAGAAGCCTTCGGCATCCAGGTGGGCGCGCAGCCCCTCCAGGATTTGTTCGGTGGTTTGATTGGGCACCATACGAAAATCCACTTTGGCGGAGGCCTTTGCGGGCAGGACGGTTTTGGAGCCTGCACCCTGATAGCCGCTGGTCAACCCGCAGATGGTGCAGGTGGGTTGGAAGACTTCGGCCATTTTGAGTTCAACTTCGTCTTCAATATCGTTCAAGAAGCCGGTAATGCCGAAACGTTCTTTGTACAAGTCGGCAACCGGCGGCAGGGCGGCCATCAATTCCCGGTCGCGCTCGCTAGGGGGGACGATGTTATCGTAGAAGCCGGGGATGCGGATGCGCTCATCGGCCCCTTTGAGACTGTTGAGCGCCCACACCAGGCGCCAGGCGGCGTTGGGGAAGATGCTGCCCCCCAGGCCGGAATGCACGTCTCGCGTGGCGGTCTGCACTGAAAGTTCTACGTAGCAGATGCCGCGCAGCCCCAGGTATTGCACGGGCGCACCGGTGTGATCCACGCCGCCGAATTCCCACAAGCAGCCATCGGCGGCCAGCAAATCGCGATGGGTGCGGATGAATTCCGGCAAGTGCACGCTGCCAATTTCTTCTTCGCCCTCAACGATGAACTTGACGTTGCAGGGCAATTCGCCTTCGTTTGCCAGGAGCGCGTCAATGGCGAACAGGCGGCTGACGAAGTGCCCCTTGTCGTCGCTAACGCCGCGAGCGTACATGTGCCCGTTACGGATGGTTGGCTCAAAGGGCGGGCTTTCCCACAAGTCAAGTGGTTCGGGGGGCTGCACATCGTAGTGGTTGTAAATCAACAGCGTTTTATTGGGGTTGCGCCCTTCACGCTCAGCGACAACTACGGGCGCGCCCTGGGTGGGGAAAATTTGTGTTTGAAAGCCGCGCTTGCGCAGCATTTCTGCCACCAGGGAAGCGGTTTCCTGCATGCCGAGATTTTGTGCGGCGACGCTCGGTTGAGCGCATAAGGCCGCCAGTTCGGATAAACTATCGTCCAAGTGCTGGGTGAGGTACGTGTCGAGGGGGTTCATGGGCTTAGTTGGGTAGTTGGCTAGTTAGGTAGTAGGGGCGAAGCATTTTTCGTCCGTAGCACGTAGGGGCTACCCCCGCTTGTCAGGTTGTCCGTTGAGGCCTGACGCCTGGCCCTGGCCTACAGGCCGCCTAGTGAGAATTTGCCGGCATAGGCGAAGAGCAGCATTTTGATAATTTTACCGCTCCCACACCAGAATAGAAACGGCAGGAGTGGAATCTTCAAACTGCCAGCGGCAATGCCGGCCAAATCGAAAAATGGGTTAGGGACGAGGGCCATCAAGAAAATCAAGGCGTATGCCAGGGAGCGCTTGCGTCGCATCCAGCCGACAATTTGCCGGTAGCGTTGGGCGTCCCCGATGATGGCCTGTCCGCCATAACCGGCTGCGTAGCCGGAAAGTTCGCCCAGCGCGGCACCTATCCCCGCGGCCAGTGCCATGCCCCAGGGGGAGAAAACCCCACCCATGACAAAAACCACCATCACCCCCGGGGCTGGCAAGATGATGGTGGCGTTTGCCAGAAAAGAAAGTAGAAAGATGCCCATGTAACCGTAATTGGTCAGTTTTACTGCCTGATCCCGATAGGCGTAAATGGCTATGCTCAACGCAATGACGGCCAACAAGATCAGGATGCGTAATACTCGGGTGCGGGTAGATTGTGACATGGGCGGCGTGTGGTGTTGGGAAAATTTGCTGGGCTTATGCTTCTACAATCGTAACGCGCTGCAATTTGACGGCCGGGGCGTTGACGCGCATTGGGTCTCGCGGGGGAATAGCGAATAGTACGTCCAGGCCTTCAATGACCTGCCCGAAAACGCTGTGTTTGCCGTCTAACCAGGGTGTGGGAACGTGGGTGATGAAGAATTGTGAGCCATTGGTGTTGGGACCGGCATTGGCCATCGAGAGCACGCCGGGTTTGTCATGTCTCAAACCGGGATGAAACTCGTCCGCAAAGCGGTATCCTGGGCCGCCGCGACCGGTACCGGTGGGGTCGCCACCCTGGGCCATGAAATCTGAAATCACGCGATGGAAAATGGTGTTATCGTAGAATCCCTGGCGTGCCAGGAATACGAAGTTGTTCACCGTGTCAGGCACTTTGTCCGCATACAATTCAATGACGATGTCACCTTTATCGGTGTGCAAGGTGGCCGTGTAACTTTTTTGGGGGTCGATTTGCATCGCCGGGGGGGTATTCCATTGTTTAGGCATAAAAACTCCTGTTGGGTGAGAGGTTGCAATGGTTGATTTTTGAGAGATTTTGTAACTGACGACCGGGCTGAGGAAATTCATCCACAGATGCCGCGGCTTGGAGAAAAATCGGCGAAACCAGGATGGTTTTATTCCAGCAGCCTGAGGATACGGGCTACCACCATATCTAATGCCACGGTGTTGAAGCCGCCTTCTGGAATGATGACGTCGGCGTACCGCTTGGAGGGTTCCACAAACTCCAGGTGCATTGGGCGCACGGTTTTCAGGTACTGCTCTATGACCGATTCCGTCGTGCGGCCGCGTTCGGTGATGTCGCGCTGCAAGCGGCGGATGAAGCGAATGTCTGCATCGGTATCCACGAAAATCTTGACATCGAAAAGCGGGCGCAAGCGCGGCTCGGCGAAAATTAGAATGCCTTCCACCAGAATGACCGCTTTGGGTTCAACCGGTATCGTTTTCTCCGTGCGGCTGTGGGTTGTGAAATCGTAGATAGGAAGTTCAACGCTCTCGCCGCGCTTCAGGCACTGGATGTGTTCGATGAGCAGTTCGTTTTCGAGTGAATCGGGATGGTCGAAGTTTACCTGGCTGCGTTGGGCAGGTGGTAAGTGACCCAGGTCTTTGTAGTAGGCGTCATGGGGTAGATAGGCAATACGCTGCGCGCCGACGCGTTCGCGCACCACATTTGCCACGGTGGTT
Organism: Anaerolineales bacterium; assembly: GCA_034434095.1. Taxonomy (GTDB): domain Bacteria; phylum Chloroflexota; class Anaerolineae; order Anaerolineales; family DRKV01; genus DRKV01. Next base: position 22 of record DAOTZN010000022.1, on the reverse strand, counting down.
TTTCCAGAGCCGGAACCGCCAG
>DAOTZN010000021.1:0-23271 GCA_034434095.1 Anaerolineales bacterium | reverse complement strand
TGCCGGGAGACAATGTGAACATGATTGTCGAATTGATTGTACCGGTGGCTTTGGAACAGGGTTCCAAGTTCGCTATCCGCGAAGGTGGCTTAACAGTTGGTGCCGGTATCATCACCGAAATTATTGAATGAGGCATAAAACTATGGCCAAGCAAAAAATTCGTATTCGCTTGAAAGCCTACGACCACCGTGTGCTGGACCAATCGGCGAAGCGTATTGTGGATACGGCTGAACGTACCGGGGCTCGTGTTGTTGGACCGGTGCCGTTGCCCACTCGCATTGAACGTTTCACGGTGCGCCGTTCAACTTTTATTGACAAGGATTCCCACGAACATTTTGAAGTCCGCACCCACAACCGTTTGATTGACGTGTTAGACCCGGACTCCAAGACCATTGATATGCTCATGCGCCTTAATCTTCCGGCGGGTGTGGATATCGAAATTAAAATCTGATGCCCATGAAAGGGGCTGCTCTGGACTTGATAGACAGAGCAGCCCCTAGGGTGAAAAATATTATGTAGTTATGCACATTGCTTGCTTAAAAAGCAGTTTTGTGGTAAAAATTAACCTTGCGTGTCTATTGGCTTTCTGATGGCACGTAGTGAGGTGACGTAAGAATTTATCTTGTGCGCGAGCGAAAAAACTTTTAATGCTCGGCGGCAGGTAAATTAACTGCGTTGCCGTTCGGGATGATGCAGTCTAAGCCCAGACTGACAGTCCCTTGATGCTTTACTGTCGCATAAATCAGTACTTCGGGCCGATGGCTCACAGCACAAACCATGAGTTTGTGTCTGTGAGTTCTGTGTGTCTGTAGTTGGATGAAGGCGGCGAAAAGTTATCTTATCCGAAAAAAAGGAGATCGTGAACACATGTTAAAAGGGCTGATTGGCAAGAAAGTTGGCATGACCCAGATTCTCGATGAGAATGGGGTGGCTACCCCGGTGACAATCATTGAGGCTGGGCCTTGCTATGTTACCCAGGTGCGTACTGTTGCCAAAGATGGTTATGCAGCGGTGCAACTTGGTTTTGGTGAAACAAAGCCAGAACGCTTAACAGGTGGTCAATTGGGGCATCTGAAACGCAACGATTTACCCCCGCTGCGTTTTTTGCGCGAATTTGGCGTAAAAGAACCCGATGTGGAGCCTGGTGACAAACTAACCGTTGAGGTCTTTTCTGAAGGTGATGTCGTGGATGTTGTTGGCATCAGCAAGGGAAAAGGCTTCCAGGGTGGTGTGAAGCGCTATGGCTTTGGTGGCGGTCCCAAGACACATGGTCAATCTGATCGACACCGTGCTCCTGGTGCGCGTTCTTCGGGGTCAACCCCAGGGCGTGTTTTCAAAGGTTCACGCGGCCCCGGTCACATGGGAAACCGTCGGGTCACAGTGTCGCATTTGAAGGTTGTTTTCCTTGATCCAGAGCGCAACCTGATTGGTGTCCGCGGTGGCGTACCCGGGGCCAAAGGTAGCTTGGTGACCATTACGGAGGCACGCAAGGCCTGACCGTGCCATGTGCAAACAGATGGCTATTGGGAGCAAAATAATTATGGAAGTAGATGTCCTGAACATGAAAGGGGAAAAAGTGCGAACGGTGGAATTGCCCGCTAGCATTTTTGAAGCCCCAGTAAATACCGATGTGATGCACCAGGCCTATGTGCGCCAAATGGCAAACGCTCGCCTGGGTACGCATAAGACCAAGACCCGCAGTGAGGTTTCAGGTGGTGGCCGTAAACCATGGCGTCAAAAAGGTACTGGGCGCGCCCGGCAAGGATCAATCCGCGCTGCTCAATGGGTAGGCGGTGGCAAAGTGCACACTCCTCGCCCGCGGGATTACAGCAAGCGCATGCCGCAGAAAATGCGTCGTGTGGCATTGCGATCGGCGTTGAGCATTAAGGCCAACGAAAAGAACGTGGTAATCGTGGATGACTTGATCGTGGAAGCCCCTAAGACTCGCCTGATGGCTGAAGCGTTGAAGCACCTGGTGGGTGACCGCACTGCGTTGGTGTTAATTCCGGAGAACAGCGCACAATATGATGATGTGTCTCGCTCAACTCGAAATTTGCCATATGCGAAAATTTTGTTGGCGAATTACCTGAATGTGCGCGACTTGTTGGGTTACGATACCCTCGTGATGCCGCTCTCCGCACTGAATGTTATTACCGATTATCTGGGATAGTGGAGGCTACTATGAGTACGATTTATGATATCCTGCGACGTCCCATCATTACTGAAAAATCAAATTTCCAGAGCGGCAAATTGAACCAATACGTCTTTGAAGTGGCCGCTGGGGCTACGAAGACGATGGTTAAAGATGCTGTGGAAACCATTTTTGATGTGAAAGTGACGAGTGTCAATGTCATGAATATGGCGGCTAAACGGTCTCGTAACCGGGTTAACCGTCGCATGCGCACCCGTCGCTCGGAATATCGGAAGGCAATTGTAACCCTGGCCCCCGGGGATTCTATTGAAGCATTTGAAGGGGTGAAGTAATGGGTATCAAAAAATTTAAACCGGTGACTCCTGGTCAGCGTGGTATGACCGGGTACACCTTTGATGAAATTACGAAGACCAAACCGGAGCGCTCTCTCATTGTTGTGCGTAAACAACACGCGGGGCGTAACGCTTATGGTCGTGTGACTGTACGTCATCGCGGAGGCGGTGTACGGCGTCATATCCGTAAGATTGACTTTAAGCGAACTAAGCGTGACATTCCGGCACGCGTGGCTGCTATTGAGTATGACCCCAACCGCACTGCTCGCCTGGCTTTGTTGTTCTATGCAGATGGCGAAAAGCGTTATATCTTAGCGCCGATTGGTTTGCGGGTGGGTGACACGGTGATGGCCGGTGTCAATGCGGAAATTCGACCTGGAAATAGCCTGCCTATCAGCAGCATTCCGGTAGGTACAATGATCCACAATATTGAGCTAGCCGAAGGGCGCGGTGGTCAACTGGTGCGTTCGGCCGGTGCCGCGGCTCAATTGATGGCTAAGGAAGGTGACTACGCTCAAGTACGTTTGCCTTCTGGAGAAGTGCGTTTGATTCGCCAGGCTTGCTATGCTACCGTTGGTCAGGTAGGCAATGTGGAGCATAGCAATATTAAATTGGGCAAAGCGGGACGTAAACGCCATATGGGGATTCGCCCAGCTGTGCGTGGTTCGGCCATGAACCCAAATGACCATCCGCATGGTGGTGGTGAAGGCCGTCAACCGATCGGCATGCCTGGCCCCAAGAGTCCGTGGGGTAAACCTACGCTGGGGTACAAGACACGCCGCAACAAGCGCACGAGCAAGTATATTGTGCGTCGCCGTCAGAATAAGCGACGTTAATTGGCCTGTTGGGCTGAGTCGTAGTGTAATGAAACAGGAGACGAGATTATGGGACGTTCTCTGAAAAAAGGGCCGTTTGTAGACCCGAAATTGCTCAAGAAAATCGAGTTAATGAACGAACGCGGTGAGAAGAAAGTCATTCGCACCTGGAGCCGTGCTAGCGTTATCTTTCCCCAGATGGTAGGACACACCATTGCGGTGCATGATGGACGACGCCACGTGCCGATTTATATCACCGAAAACATGGTAGGTCACCGGCTGGGTGAATTTGCTCCCACCCGGACCTTCCGCGGTCATATTACGGATAAGAAGAGGTAACAGAAACCATGGAAGGAACCGATGTTCGTGCCGTTGCCCGCAACATCCCCGTATCAGCGCAGAAAGCGCGTTTGGTAGTGGATTTGGTGCGTGGCAAAGATGCGCAGGAGGCTATGAATATTCTGCGCTTTGTTAATCGTAAGGCAGCCAAACCGGTGGCGAAGATCTTGGCTTCAGCAATTGCTAATGCGGAAGAAAATTTTGGCCTGAACCGTGATGATCTGTACGTCTACCGCATTTTTGCGGACGAGGCACCCACTCGCAAATGGCGACGATTTGGAGCGCGCGGGCGCTTCAAACCGGTTTTGCGCCGTAGTTCGCATATCACCGTTATCCTGCGGGAGCGGGAAGCATAATCGTTTCCTTGCTGTACAAGCAAGGACCATGAGACGTCAGGAGTTTATATGGGTCGCAAAGTTCATCCAATTGGATTTCGTTTGAAAATCAACAAGACATGGGAAGGCCGCTGGTTTGCTGAAAGTGATCAATATGTTGCCCAGTTGCACCAGGATTTCGAGATTCGAGACATGGTACGTGCTTATACGGACCGTGCGGGCGTTTCTCATGTTGAAATTGAACGTTTTCCTGGAAAGATCCGCGTTATTGCGCATACTGCAAAACCCGGTGTGCTAATTGGGCGCCGTGGTGAGAATATCAAAGGTCTGCGCCAAAAACTGGGCGAAATGTTCCCAGATAAAAAGGTCGATCTAGATGTCAAAGAGATTAAAAACCCCGATCTAGATGCTTATTTAATTGCCCTAAATGTTGCGGGGCAATTGGAGCGCCGTATTAGTTTTCAACGTGCTATGAAACGTGCCATTCAACAGGCTATGCGTCAGGGTGCCCTGGGCATCCGCATAGAAGTTGCTGGACGTTTAGGTGGTGCAGAAATGGCTCGTACCGTTGCGGTGCGTGAAGGTCGTGTGCCACGCCAGACGTTGCGTGCAGATATCGATTACGCTCGCGCTGAAGCGTCTACCACTTACGGCAAGATTGGCATTAAGGTTTGGGTTTATAAGGGCGACGTTTTACCGGAGACGGAGGAAATGGTTGCCTCGACCGAAGGCGTATACGTAAGTCAATAACAGTGTTCTGGTGATACTATCAGAACGATTGAGAGGTAACCCGCTATGTTGATGCCAAAACGTGTCAAATACCGCAAACAAATGCGTGGGCGCATGCGTGGTAAAGCGCTTCGAGGTGCCGAAGTGCACTTTGGTGAGTATGGATTACAAGCGCTTGAACCAGGCTGGGTAACTGCCCGACAAATTGAGGCTGCCCGCCGCGCGATAGTTCGTACTATGAAACGCCGTGGCAAGGTGTGGATTCGCATCTTTCCGGATAAGCCGATTACCCAACGTGCGGCTGAATCCCGTATGGGTAAAGGAAAAGGCAGCGTGGAATACTGGGCGGCAGTTGTTAAGCCTGGGCGTGTCATGTTCGAGATTGGTGGCGTCTCTGAAGATGTCGCCTTAGAGGCCTTGAAATTGGCTGCCTATAAAATGGGAATCCGTACCAAAATCATTGGTCGTCCGGAACAGGGAGAGTAAATCATGAATCTAAAAACGTCTGAGATTCGTGCCATGTCTGTTGATGAAATTCAAGCCCGTCTGGACGATGCACGTCATGAGTTGATGATCATGCGTTTTCAGCAGGCGACGGGTGAATTGACCGATACATCACAAATAAAACTCACCCGTCGAACCATTGCACGTTTGCTAACTATTCTCAATGAACGTGCTCGCTCAGAACAGATGGAAGGTGAAGCATGAATAATCGCCGCCGTTTAGAAGGTGTTGTTACCAGCGATAAAATGCAAAAAACCGTTGTGATTCGAATTGAACGCGCTTATCGACATCCGTTGTATGGTAAGGTGATTCACGAACACAAAAAGGTGATGGCGCACGATGAATTAGGTTGCCAGATTGGTGATCGGGTGCGCATTGTGGAAAGCCGTCCGCTTTCCCGTCGTAAGCGCTGGGTAGTAGAAGAAATTTTAGATCGCAAACTTGGGGCAGGCGATCTCGGTGTGGAGGCCTGACAATGATTCAGCAAGAGAGTCGTTTAACCGTTGCAGACAACAGCGGTGCGCGAGAAGTTCTGGTGATTCATGTCATGGGAGGTTCTCGCCGTCGTTATGGGCGTGTAGGTGATATTGTGGTTGCTACCGTTAAATCGGCTGCACCTCAAGGCGCTGTTAAAAAGAGCGAAGTCGTTAAGGCTGTCATCGTGCGTACCAATAAAGAGTGGCGCCGTGAGGACGGTTCCTACATTCGCTTTGATGATAATGCCGTTGTGATTCTGGCCACCGATGGACAGAACCCACGTGGAACACGTATTTTCGGTCCAGTAGCCCGTGAATTACGTGAAAAAGGTTTTATGAAGATCGTCTCACTAGCACCGGAAGTGCTATAGTGAATGAATAGGAGTACAGTAGCCGTGAAAGTAAAAATTCGAAAAGGCGACACTGTAGAAGTTATCACCGGGCGTGATAAGTTTAAGCGCGGTGAGGTCATCAAAGTACTTCCGCAAGAAGGTCGAATTGTGGTCCAGGGTGTAAACCTGCGCAAAAAGCACCAGAGTGAAGTGCAGGCCCAGGGCCGTAACTTGAAGCCAGGCATCATTGAATTTGAGGCCCCTTTGCCGATTTCAAATGTGATGCTGGTATGCCCTTCTTGTGACCAGCCAACGCGTGTTGGCCGGGTTCGTCACGGTGATCAAGCCGTGCGCGTATGCAAGAAGTGCGGAAACGAAATAGCGTAAGGCACTGGAGCAACAAGATGGCGAATTGGTTGAAAGAACACTATACAAAAGAAATCGCACCCGCGTTGCAGCAGTCGCTTGGTATTCGCAATGTAATGCAGGTGCCCCGTATCAAAAAGGTGGTCGTGAACATTGGTTTAGGTGAAGCCTTGGATAACCCCAAGGCCATTGAAGCCGCTGTTGCTGATTTGACTGCCATTACTGGGCAAAAACCGGTCGTTACTAAGGCTCGCAAAAGTATTGCGAATTTCAAATTGCGTGAAGGACGTGTGATTGGTGCGAAAGTTACCTTGCGCGGCGAGCGTATGTGGAACTTTCTCGACCGTTTGATGAACGTTGCCCTACCGCGAACACGCGACTTCCGAGGAATTTCTCCAAATTCCTTCGACGGCCGTGGCAATTATACGCTTGGGTTGCGGGAACAATTGGTTTTCCCGGAAATTGATTACGATAAAATCGACAAGATCCGTGGTATGGAAGTGACTATTGTCACATCTGCGAACACGGATGACGCGGCCAGGCAATTGTTGACAATGCTTGGCATGCCTTTCAAAAAGGAAGGGTAGCACATGGCAAAAAAATGTATGCAATACCGTGAACAGCGCCGTAAATATGCGGTGCAGGTACGTAATCGCTGCAAACGTTGCGGACGCCCGCGAGGCTATATGCGTCGCTTTGGATTGTGTCGCATTTGCTTCCGAGAACTGGCTCTGGAAGGTTATATCCCAGGCGTGGTGAAATCATCGTGGTAGTGCGCGGAGGATTGTAGAATGACTATATCTGACCCTATTGCTGATATGTTGACGCGCATCCGGAATGCAGTAATGGTTGGCCACGAGTTGGTTGCCATGCCTGCTTCCAAGGTGAAAATCGCCATTGCTCAAATCCTCAAAGAAGAGGGTTACATTAGCGATTACGAAGTGGTTGAGGGCAAGACCCCGGTCCACAAAACGTTGCGCATTCAACTGAAATATGTTGGCGAGCGTCGTAACCGACGCAGCGTGATTACCGGTTTGGAACGTGTTAGCCGTTCTGGGCGTCGCGTTTACACCGATAAGAAGGGTATCCCCTGGGTGCTTTCGGGAATGGGCATTGCCATTCTGTCAACACCTAAAGGGATGATGACCGGTCAGCGTGCCCGCAAATTGGGCGTTGGCGGCGAGATCATTTGTAAAATTTGGTAAATCATTCATCATTACAGAGGCAGCCTGCGGGTAATTCCGAGGAATTATCCGGTCAGATCGACCCGTGCCCTGAGTGCGGTGGCTGACTTGAGGAGGCAAATGTGTCGCGAATAGGACGTTTACCCATTGAACTTCCTAATAAAGTAGAAGTAACCATTAAGGGCTCTTACGTTAAGGTCAAGGGTCCTAATGGGGAACTGGAGCATGTTTTCCCTGCTTCGGTTAGTTTCCACCAGGAAGGGAATATCCTGACAGTTACGCGTGTTTCCGATGAGCGTTCGGTGCGCGCTATGCATGGTACTGCACGAGCCTTGTTGAATAATATGGTTACTGGTGTCAGTCAGGGTTTCCAAAAAGTACTGGAAGTGAACGGTGTGGGTTACCGCGCTGAAATGTCTGGTAAGAACCTGGTGTTACATGTCGGTTATTCCCACCCTGTCACGATTGAACCGCCTGAAGGCATTTCTTTCGATGTGGATAGCCGCACCCGACAGATCTTTGTCAAAGGATATGACAAGCAGCAAGTCGGGCAGGTGGCTGCAAATATCCGCAAGGTACGTGCTCCTGAACCTTACAAGGGTAAAGGTATCAAATACCTTGACGAAACCATTCGCCGCAAGGCTGGTAAATCTGGGAAGTAGGTGTGAGATATGGCTAAAAATAAAACTCGTGCTGCTGCTCGCATTATGCGGCACAAACGTATTCGTAAACATGTCCATGGTACCCCGGAGCGCCCGCGCTTGAGCGTCTTCCAAAGTCTGAAGCAAATTTATGCTCAAGTAATTGACGACGAATCTGGTCGGACACTGGTCTCAGCCTCTTCCATTGACGCTGAACTGCGCGCCGAAGTGCAAGGGCTGACCAAGAGTGAGCAGGCGCGCTTGGTTGGAAAGTATGTGGCAGAACGAGCCCGTGCTAAAGGAATCACTCAAGTGGTCTTTGACCGCGGTGGTTATCGTTTTACCGGCCGTGTTAAGGCATTGGCTGATGCAGCCCGTGCTGGTGGCCTGGAATTCTAGCGGCTGGCTCAATTTAGGAGAAAACTATGACGAACTTTCAGTCTGCGGATTTGGAACAAGAATTCGAAGAGCGCATGATTGATATCAAGCGTGTGGCGAAAGTAGTGAAAGGTGGCCGCCGTTTTTCTTTCCGGGTTACGATGGTGGTAGGCGATCACAATGGCCGCGTTGGCTTAGGCACCGGTAAGGCAAACACTGTGACAGATGCAATTCGCAAAGCCAGTGAAAAAGCCCGCCGGAACATGAAGCGCGTGAATTTGTACAAGACGACCATTCCCCACGAAGTGATTCGTAGCGTGGCCGGTGCGCGGGTGTTGTTGAAACCCGCCTCCCTGGGTACAGGCGTTATTGCCGGTGGTAGTGTGCGTGCCGTGCTTGAAGTGGCCGGTGTCTCCGACATCCTTTCTAAATCACTGGGCAGCAATAACGTGCTCAATGTGGCGTATGCCACTATGGAAGCCTTACAGGCCCTCAAATCCCCGGAAGAAGAGGCTGCCCGCCGCGGCAAAGCGGTGGAAGAACTGTTACCATTCTGGGAGCGAAAGTAATATGGCTAAAGAAACATCTAAAACCTTGCGTATAAGACTGGTAAAAAGCCCTATTGGTTATTCTAAACGTCAAAAGGGAACCATTCGGGCACTCGGCTTACGCCGCATGAACCAGGTCGTTACTCATGCCGATACTGCTGTTATTCGCGGTATGATTGCCAAGGTGCCTCATCTCATACAAGTTGAAGAAGGTGAAGGGTAATGAAACTTCATGATCTGACCCCCAACCCCGGTTCTAAAAAAAGCCGTAAACGCGTTGGCCGCGGTATTTCTGCCGGTCAGGGCAAAACGGCTGGCCGTGGTACCAAAGGGCAGGGCGCTCGCGCTGGTGGTGGCACCCGTTTGTATCACCAGGGTGGTAACCTGCCTTTCTTCCGCCGCTTGCCATTCAAGCGTGGTTTCACCCCGCCAAACCAGGTTCAATGGAATGAAGTACGGATTTCTTTCCTGGCGGAGCGTTTTGCGGCTAATACTGTGGTTAACCCCGAGACATTGGCCTCGGTAGGCTTGCTGCGTGACCCCAATAATCCCGTGGTGATTATCGGAAATGACGAAATTTCCGTTCCTCTAAAGGTGCAGGTGCATCGCATTACCAAGGGTGCCCGTGCACAGATCGAAGCCGCCGGTGGCTCCGTGGAAATCATCGAATAAAAACAACGTAAGGAGTCCGACGTTATGAAACAGCGGTCTGGTTGGCGTTATCTGTGGGCAGCACAGGACATTCGGCGTAAACTTCTCATTACGCTTGGGTTGTTGGTACTGTACCGCGTTGCGGCTCACATCCCCGTGCCGGGTGTAGACCGTGCTGCACTTGCCAGCATTCTACAAGGCGGTGGGACGGCGGGTACGCTCTTTGGGTTGCTCGACTTGCTTTCCGGCGGTACGGTATCCAACTTCTCCGTGCTGGCAATGGGCGTTTACCCCTACATCACGGCTCAAATTATCTTGCAGTTGTTGCTGCCCATTGTTCCGGCCTTGCAGAAACGCATGGAAGATGATCCCCGTGAAGGGCAACGCTGGATGGAACGCTGGACGTACATCCTCGCCATCCCCATGGCGGCTTTGCAGGCCATTGGGCAAATTAACATCTTCTCATCGTTAGGACAGGTGCAAATTATTCCCAATTTTGGTTTTTCTGGGGCTAATTTGTTGCCCTCGATAACGATTATCGTTGTTATGACTGCTGGCACGATGTTTGCCATCTGGCTTGGCGAATTAATCTCTGAATACGGTATCCGTAACCAGGGGTTATCGCTCATCATTTTTGCCGGTATTGTGGCTCGTATCCCGTACAATTTCGGTCGCTTGTTGCAAGACCAGCAACGTGGTTGGTGGTTGCTGCTCATCATGTTGGCGGTTACTGTCATGACAATTATCGCCATCGTGTACGTGCAGCAGGGGCGCCGCAATATCCCGGTGATGTACCCAGGCCGACGCATCGGTAATCGTATGTCTATGCCGGTGAAAGGTACACTGCCGTTGATGGTCAACATGGCCGGCATGATCCCGCTCATCTTTGCCCAATCCATCTTGACTTTCCCCTCCATCTTGGCCAGTTTCTTTGTGAACTCGCAAGTGGAATGGGTAAAGAGTGCTGCATTGTGGGCACAAGGTGCCTTTGGTGGACAAGGCAATTTCTATTGGATAATGTACTTCCTGATGGTGGTGGCCTTCACGTTCTTCTATACCGATGTTTTGTTTGCCCAACAGAACTACGGAGAAAACCTGAAGCGTTCAGGCGCCCGCGTCCCTGGCGTTAGCCCGGGTGGCCCCACTCAGCGGTATCTGACCAGAGTGCTGCGGCGCATTACCCTGCCTGGGGCACTTTTCCTGGGCGTTGTGGCTGTCTTGCCGTGGCTGATCGGGTTGATTTTACCGCTGGGCAACAATGCTGGCTTACTCCTGGTCTCATCTGCTGGTTTACTGATTGTCGTCGGTGTAGTGCGTGATACCTTCTTCACCATTGAAGCAGAACTCAAACTACACGGCTACGACGAAAAATTACTGGTGCGGTGAGATGAGTTGGGAACGTAATATCGTCATCAAGACGGCAGAAGAAATTGAAATCATGCGCATTGCCGGGCGAATCAATGCCGAGGCACTACAGACTGTCAAGGCCATGGTTCGCCCCGGTATCACCACTGCTGCTCTGGATGCTGTTGCAGAAGAGGTTATCCGCAGTCATGGGGCGATACCGGCCTTCAAAGGGTATCCTGGTCCTTATCCCTATCCAGCGACTTTGACGGTGAGCATTAATGATGAATTGGTGCATGGCATTCCCGGCAAGCGCATTATCCGTCCTGGTGATATCGTGTCCATTGATTGTGGCACTGTTTACAACGGTTTCGTAGGCGATTCTGCCTTTAGCATGGTGGTCGAGCCGGCCTCGGAAGAAGCCTTACGGTTGTTAGAAGTTACCGAGAATGCTTTGTATGCTGGCATTGCTAAAATGAAAGCCGGTAATCGAGTCGGTGACGTCTCTGCAGCCGTACAGAAATATGTGGAAAACCATGGGTATCACGTCACCCGTGAATACACCGGCCATGGTGTTGGACGCGATATGCATGAGGGTCCAATGGTGCCTAATTATGGAAGGGAAGGCCGTGGGCTGCGATTACGTGCCGGTATGACCATTGCCATTGAACCCATGGTTTTGGTTGGAACACCAAAAACGAAGGTGTTGCCCGACCAATGGACGGTCGCCTCGGCAGATGGCTCCCTGACAGCACATTTTGAACACTCGGTGCTGGTGATGGATGGTGAGCCGGAAATTTTGACAGCCTGGCGATAAATGGGTGAATTAGTGGACGAAATCGGAAAACATGTGTATAATTAAGGCTTTGGCTGGGCCTTGTAATGAAATCAAGGAGAATAATTATGAAAGTTTCAGCATCCATCCGCAAGCGCTGTTCTAAGTGCAAAATCGTCAAACGCAAACGACGTTTATACGTTATTTGTGAAAATCCTCGACATAAGCAGCGACAAGGGTAAAAGAATATGGCTCGTATTCAAGGCATTGACCTGCCGCGCAATAAGCGCATTGAAATTGGTCTAACTTATATTTACGGTATCGGGCGCACCCGTTCCAAAGAAATTCTGGCTACTACGAACATTGATCCGGATATCCGGGTAAAAGACTTGACGGACGATCAGGTCAACAAGTTGCGTGATTATATTGCAGCCCAGGGTTATCAACTGGAAGGTGATTTGCGCCGTGAGATTCAGATGAATATTAAGCGTCTGATGGAAATTGGTAGTTACCGTGGTTTACGACACCGCCGTGGCCTGCCTGTTCGTGGTCAGCGAACGCGTACGAACGCGCGTACACGCAAAGGACCTCGTAAGACGGTTGCCGGGCGTGGTCGCCGCCGTGGTGCTAAGAAATAGTGCGCCTGCTGGCGTTTTGTTGAAATTACTTGTGAGGTGATATGGCAAAAAGCGTACGATCTTCTCGTCGCAGTGGAGCCCGCAAAGTTAAGCGCACGCTGTCCTCTGGGCAGGTGCACATCTTTGCCAGTTTCAATAACACGATTATTACGGTAACTGATAATCAGGGCAACGCAGTTGCGTGGGCCAGTGGTGGTTCTGCTGGCTTCAAAGGCTCTCGTAAGAGTACCCCCTTTGCTGCTCGCTTGGCAGTGGAGCAGGCGCTCAAAATTGCCCAGGATATGGGCTTGAAAGAAGCGGCTATCTTCGTTAAAGGACCTGGCCCTGGTCGTGAGTCCGCTATCCGTGCTGTGCAGGCAATGGGTATTAAGGTGACTGCGATTACCGATATCACCCCTGTGCCGCACAATGGTTGTCGTCCCCCAAAGAAACGTCGCGTGTAAATTTTACGGCTTGATTTCTGGCAAACTTACTCGGATAAGAAGGGGAGGTTGCCAGCCCTGTAAACGAGTATTAAATTTTTTTAGGAGATAAACGAATAAAATGGCAAGATATCGTGGCCCAGTATGTAAATTGTGCCGCCGGGAAGGGGAAAAACTCTTCCTAAAAGGTGAGCGTTGCTTCTCCGCGAAGTGCTCTTTTGAGCGGCGTAGTTATCCGCCTGGCCAACATGGTCAGAGTAGCGCCTATCGTGGTAGCCGTCGTTATTCAGATTTTAACCGTCAGTTACGTGCTAAGCAGAAGGCACGCCGGTTATATGGTGTGCTGGAACGTCAGTTCCGCCGCTACTATCAGACGGCCTTGCAACGCCACGGTTTGACTGGTGAAAATCTGCTGCAGATTTTGGAATCGCGGCTAGATAACGTTGTATATCGCCTTGGATTCGCCGCCAGCCGGACTGAGGCCCGCCAACTGGTGACGCATGGACATTTCAATGTCAATGGGCGCCGCACCGACGTGCCCTCCATGCTCTTGTCTCCTGGCGATCAAATTGAAGTACGTGAAGGCTCCCGCAAGCGTAAATACTTCAAAGAATTGCCTGAACTGGCCGAAGCACGGTCTGCACCGCCGGCCTGGCTGTCTCGTGATGTCAAAACGTTAGCCGGTACAGTGATGCGTTTACCGGAACGTAGCGAAATCGACGGAAGCCTCAACGAACAACTCATCGTGGAATACTACTCACGCTAATGCATGAGATAAAACAGGTTTGTGGGAAAGGCAAACGCCTTTCCCACAAACGAGGGCTAAAGCCTGTAAAGGCGTATGGAACCTGGGGAAGAGGTGAACTGTGATTGTCGGCATGAGTAATATGGTGACCCCAAAAATTGAGCGGGAAGCCGAAGCATTGAATTACGGCAAATTTGTCATTGCCCCGTTGGAACGTGGATATGGTGTCACCATTGGCAATGCTTTGCGCCGTGTTCTGCTTTCCTCATTAGAGGGCGCTGCCATCACATCAATCCGCATTTCGGATATCTCTCATGAATTTACGGATATCCCTGGCGTGCGCGAAGATGTTTTGCGCGTGATGTTGAACGTTAAAAAAGTGCGCATTAAACTGGCGGAAAATGTTGATAATGCCCGCTTGCTTTTGGAAGTGCGCGGTAGTGGTGTAATTACAGCAGCAGACATCATTACACCGCCAGAAGTAGAGATTGTCAATCCCGAGCAGTATTTGTTTACGGTAGACGATCAGTCTACTAACCTGGAAATTGAAATGATAGTTGAACGTGGACGCGGCTATTCTCCTTCTGAAGATCGCAGCGGTACGTTGCCGATCGGAGAATTGCCGGTGGATGCCATCTTCAACCCGGTCAAAAAAGTCAATTGGGAAGTCGGCTATATTCGTGTTGGACAAAGCACAAATTACGATCGTCTGGTCATAGAAGTCTGGACAGATGGCACGATTAGACCTGAAAAAGCCATCAGCCTGAGTGCCCGTTATTTAATCGAGCATTTGCGTCATCTGGCCGGTGTCAGTGAAGAAGTGCTGCTTTCTGCTATTGAAGAGAAAGAGGAAAGTGTTTCGTCTGGCTACGAAGTCTTAGACGTTCCCATTGAAAACCTAGATCTGTCGGTGAGGGTCTTCAATTCCCTCAAGCGTACCGGCATTACCACAGTTGGTGATGTGCTCGAACTGTTAGAGAAAGGCGAAGATGCTTTGCTCTCTATCCGCAACTTTGGCGATAAGAGTCTGACCGAGCTATATGCTAAACTGCGCGAGCATGGTTACTTTCTAGAAGACAAACAAAATGATGCGGAGTGAATGAATTATGCGACATAAAGTAGCAGGATATCAATTAGGCCGCAGCAAAGATGCACGTCGCGCCTTGCGCCGCAACTTGATCAAACAATTATTTGAACACGAACGCATTAAGACTACCCAGGCTAAAGCACATGCCATTCGTGGTGAGGCTGAAAAACTCATCACCCTTGCTAAGCAAGGGAATACTGCTGGTGGTGCTAAAATGGTGCATGCCCGTCGTTTGGCGACCGCCCGTTTGTCTGACCCTGCCGGCGTGCGTAAATTGTTTGATGATATTGCCCCGCGCTACGCGGACCGCCCCGGCGGTTATACGCGCATGTTGAAACTCGGCCCCCGCCAGGGTGACAGCGCCGAAATGGTGTTGTTGGAACTGGTGGAAGAGTAGATTTCTGGGGCCTGGCCCCAAACCGTTAGCAGGTAACTGCTAACTATGGCACGTTATCAAGTTACACTCGCATACGATGGCACCCACTTTTCCGGCTTTCAGCGTCAAATTGTAGCCCGCACAGTGCAGAGTGTCACAGAAGAAGCCTTACGCCGCATACAATGGCGTGGCACCAGCCTGCTGGCTGCCGGTCGTACCGATGCCGGCGTCCATGCTTCTGGTCAGGTGATTGCATTTGACCTGGATTGGGCCCACGACTGTGAAACCCTGCAACGAGCGTTGAACGCCAACCTGCCACAGGATGTCTCGGCGCTTGAAGTGCGCCCTGCAAGCGACTCGTTTCACCCCCGTTACGACGCGCTCGCACGCACCTATTGCTACCGCTTGCTATCCTGGCCAGTACGGCATCCTTTGTTTGAACGTTATGCCTGGCGGGTCTGGCCTGAACCACAATACGATTTGCTGATGGCTGCTACGCAGTATCTGGTCGGGGAACACGATTTTGCAGCCTTCGGGCGTTCCCCCGTACCAGGTAGCAGCACCCGGCGCCGCATCTTGAAGGCCCAATGGCACCGCCGACCCCCCTTCATCACCCTGACGTTGACCGGCAATGCCTTCCTTTATCACATGGTGCGGCACATCGTCGCTTTACTGGTGTCTATCGGGCAGGGAGTCTATGCTCCTGAAACCATCCAAACCCATTTGCACCCCCCGTTTCTTCCGGTGCAGGGGTTGGCGCCAGCCTGTGGGTTGACGTTGACACATGTCGCTTACCCCGACGGTCAACAACCATCAAACGAGTGTGATATCCCCCCCGTTTTCGGGGTGTAACCTCATTGGATTACAGAGATATGGCAAACCAAAAAACCTATTATCCTAAAGCAGGTGAACTAACCCGCGAATGGGTGCTGGTGGACGCTAACGACCGCAACCTCGGCCGTCTGGCAACCCAAATTGCATTCATTTTGCTGGGCAAAGACAAACCCAACTACACGCCGGGTGTGGATAATGGTGACTCCGTTGTGGTAATCAATGCCGAACGCGTGCAGGTGACCGGCAACAAACTGGATGACAAAAAATACTACCGTCACTCCGGTTATCCGGGCGGTATCAAATCCGTCTCGCTGCGCGAACAACTTAAAAAGCACCCCGAACGTGTGCTGCGCAGTGCCGTCTGGGGCATGTTGCCCAAAAACCGTTACGGCCGTAAGTTGATGCGTAAACTGAAGATTTACGCCGGTCCGCATAACCCTCACGAAGCCCAGAACCCCAAACCGCTGGCTTAAGGAGTACCTGACCTATGGCAAAACAATATTACGAAGGTGTCGGTCGGCGCAAAGAAGCAACTGCCCGTGTACGCATTATGGAAGGTGAAGGCAACTTTACCGTCAATGCCAAACCGGCGCAGGCATACTTCACCCGCTTGGGCGACTACGAGGCCGCCTTTGCACCTCTGACCGTCTCCGGTGAAGACCAGAAAAAATTTGACATCTCCGTTGTCGTTTCTGGTGGCGGTGTGACCGGGCAAAAAGATGCCATCCGGCTTGGTCTAGCGCGCGCGCTGGCAAAATGGAACCCCGATTTGCATTCCCTTATGCGCCGCAACGGTTTCTTGACCCGCGATGCGCGCATCAAGGAACGCAAAAAACCAGGTCTCAAACGCGCCCGCAAGGCCCCGACCTACACCAAGCGTTAATCCCCCTCGGTTGCGGCCGTGCCGCACCGAAGTTTATCAGCGCAAACGTAAAGCGCCCTGCCTGGCGTTTTACGTTTGCGTTTTTTGCATTCACAGGAGAACCCCTTGGCACACATTACCATTCTTGGCCTTGGCCCCGGAAACCCAGACCACTTGACCCGTCAAGCCTGGGAGACGCTCACCACAGCCGATGAAATTTGGGTACGCACCCGCCAGCATCCTACCCTGGATGCGTTGCCGTCACAGGCGAAAATTCATGCTTTTGACTATCTTTACGAGACCTTACCTTCGTTTCAAGACGTTTACGCCCGCATTGTGGAGGAAGTGCTTGCCCTGGGGCAGCGTCCGCAAGGGGTGATTTACGCCGTGCCGGGACATCCCTTTGTGGCGGAAGACACCGCTCCCGAGATTCTCCGTCGCGCCCAGAAGCAAGGGATACAAACTCGACTCATAGGTGGGCTGAGTTTCCTGGAGGTGGTCTGGGAAACCCTGGGGATGGATCCGTTCCCCCACGCCACCCTGGGGGACGCGTTAACCTTGGGGATGCGGCACACCCCCAATTTCCCGCCCGATTCCCCCGCTTTCATCGCCCAAATCTACGACCGCCACACGGCCTCCGAAGTCAAACTGACGCTGATGAGCGTCTATCCCGATGAACATCCTGTCAAACTGGTGCATGCTGCCGGGACTTCTCAGCAGGCCGTTGAAGACTTGCCGCTGTATGCTATCGACCGCTCCCCGCACATTGGCTTGATGACGGTGCTCTACCTGCCTCCGTTGGGAGAGGGCACCTCCTGTGAGGCGTTTCACGAAGTGGTGGCCCGCTTGCGTGCTCCCGATGGCTGCCCTTGGGACCGCAAACAGACGCATCAATCGTTGCGCGCCGATTTCTTAGAAGAAGCCTACGAGGTACTGGCCGCCCTGGACGCAGAAGACCTCCCCGCGCTGCGGGAGGAGTTGGGCGATTTGTTGCTACACATTTTCTTGCAGGCGCAAATTGCGGCCGAGGAGGGGGCGTTTACTTTGGCGGATGTGGTGCGCGGCATTACCACCAAAATTATCCGCCGTCACCCCCACGTTTTCGGGGAACTGGAATTGGCCGATGAGCAGGCCGTGGTGCAAAACTGGGAAAAACTCAAAGCCAATGAACGCGCCGCTAATGGCGAGCCGGAGAAGGGCATTTTGGCGGGCATCCCGGCCTCCCTGCCTGCATTGGCACAGGCACAGGCTTACCAGGCGCGCGCTGCCCGTGTGGGCTTTGACTGGCCAGCCCGTCAGGGGGTGTGGGAAAAACTACAGGAAGAACTGGGCGAATTTGAGCGCGCGGCCGGCCCCGCCGAGCGGCAGGCCGAATTTGGCGATATCTTGTTCTCGCTGGTCAACCTGGCGCGTTGGGACAACGTGAATGCCGAGACCGCACTGCGCACAACCAACGCCCGTTTTCGGGCACGTTTTGAGTACCTCGAAGCGCAAGCGCGTGCCGCACAGCGCTCGCTTGCGGACATGTCGTTGGATGAATTGGATGCCCTGTGGCGGGAGGCGAAAAAGGCGATTGGGTAGGCAGGTGGCAACGTGTGGCCGACTGGAAGTCGGCCACACGTTTTTTTAGGTGTACATCTTCACCCCCCTGCACGTTTAGCACCTTTTTTAGCCGCCACCGCTGATGATGTTTTTGAGAATATCGCCGCCTAAACCGGCTACTCCGCGCTGCTCATCACCGCCGGAGGAGAAACTGATGCCCTGCTTGATGCGGTCTACCAGACGGGAGAAAGGCAAACTTTGCAGGTAAACCTTGCCGGGGCCGGTCAGCGTGGCCAGGAAAAGCCCCTCGCCGCCGAACAGGGCGTTTTTGAAGCCGCCCACAAAGCGGATATCGTATTGTACGCTTGTCGCAAAGGCCACGATACAGCCGGTATCCACGCGTAACGTTTCGCCCGCAGCCAGCGTTTTCTCGATGACCGTACCGCCGGCGTGCACGAAAACCATCCCGTCGCCGGTCAGGCGTTGCAGAATAAAGCCTTCCCCGCCGAACAGCCCGGCACCGATTTTCTTGGTGAAGGCCACTTCAATTTCGGTGCCGCGTGCTGCACACAGGAAAGAATCTTTCTGACAAAGCACCTGGCCATTGAAGGCATCCAGGTCGAAGGGCACGATTTTGCCCGGATAGGGGGCGGCAAAAGCCACGTGGCGCTTCTGGCGTCCGTTATTCATGAAAGTGGTGATGAAGAAACTCTCACCGGTCAACATGCGCTTGAAGCCTTTGAACAAGCCGCCGCCGGTGCCGGTTTGCATCTCGATGTCGTCTTCCATGTAAGTCATCGTGCCGGCTTCGGCGCGTACGCCTTCGCCGGGGTCCAGTTCCACCTCTACAAGTTGCAGGTCATCGCCGTAGATGGTGTAATCAATTACGTCTGCCATGGGTTTCACTCCTTTGGGATGGGGGGGTAGTTAGGTAGTTGGGTAGTTGGGTAGTTGGGTAGTTGGTGCTCCCGTCCGCCGTTAATCATTATAATAAACTTTTTCTTCCTCCGCATCGGCATTTACCGCATCTGCTTCCACGTCTCGCCCGCGCTGTGGTGCTGTCAGAAACTCCTTGTAGAATTCATGCTGTATCACCAGGTTCATAATCTCGTTGGTGCCCGTCCAGATGGTAATCAAGCGCACGTCGCGCAAAAGCCGTTCAACCGGAAAAACATCCGTATATCCGATGCCCCCCAGGATTTGCATGGCATGGTTGACGACCTGCCATGCCGCTTCGGTGGAAAATTTCTTGGCCTCAGACACCAACCGCCGCACCTTGCCCGCAGATGCGGTGCCGCTGTCAATGGTCTGTCCGACGGCGTAATTGAGGGCCCGGGCGGCATCGAGTAAGGTGAGGCTCTCGGCGATTTTGAAGTTCACCCCTTCAAAGCGACGAATTTTCTGCCCGAAGGCCTTTCGTTTGTCCGCGTAGCGCGCCGCGATTTCGAGGGCCGCCCGTCCCATGCCGATGGCACCGCCGGCAGAGGTCATGCGCTCCGGAATCATCATCTGATGGAATACCGCGCTGCCTTGTCCGATGCCGGCCTCGCCTCCCAGGACGTTGCTGACGGGCACTGGCGTATCCTTGAACACGATGCGACCGGTTCCGCCGCCACGTGTGCCCATCAGTCCGTACACGTGATGCACTTGTACGCCGAAATCTCGTTCCACCAAAAAGGCGCTCATGGCCTGCTTGGGGTCAGAGATGCCATCCACCTTGGCGTAAATGAGAAAGAGATCTGCCCCCTCGGCGCCGACCACGAAGCGCTTTTGCCCGCTGATGTAAAACGTATCTCCCTCGCGGCGGGCGTGCGTGGTCGCACCGAAGAAATCCGATCCGCCGCGCGGTTCCGTCAACCCTTCGGCCACGGTGATTTGACCCCTGAGCATGGGTTTCAGGTACTTTTCCTTTTGTGCCTCCGTTCCGAAGACGTGGATGGCTTCCCCCACGATGGAGACCAGGGAGTACAGGCAGGCCAGGGTGGTGCCCAGCACGCCGACTTCCTCTAAAGCCAGCAATTCTGAACGCCAGGGCAGGCCCGCTCCCCCCCACTGAGGGGCAAAGCGGAGCCCCAACAGCCCTCGCCGCCCGGCTTCCTCCACGAATTCGCGCGGATATACGACCTTATCCGCGTCCATATCCAACAATAGTTGAGGGGGGACACCGGCGACAAACGCCTGCATTTTTCTGCGGAGTGCCCTTTCCTCGTCGCTGAGCATAGATTCAATCGACATACTTTCCTCCGGTATGGTTCATTTGGTGCTTGTGGGATAGGCTTTCAGCCTGTCCCCATTGGACGTAGGGCGCTTGCAACGTACCGCCCTCAGGTCGGTCAAGTGCCTGGGAACGCCGCCCTGGGCGCGCCGACCTCCTGGTCGGCCTGGGGTATGCGGGCTGGAGGGTAGCGGAGGGCATTGCCCTCCGCTACCCATGAGGCAGGGCTTCAGTCCGCCGAGCCTGGGCTGGCAAGACATCATTGCGAGGAGCCGCTTTACGGCGACGAAGCAATCTCTTCGAAGGGGAGGGGGATTGCTTCGCCTGCGGCTCGCAATGACACTGCACGAGCAACTGGCGGGCTTTCCGTTTTACTTTCCCAGCACGCGCTGCAAGAGGGGACGCATGGCCTGGATGGCCTGGCCGCGGCGACTGAGCAGGTTCTTCTCCGCCTACTAAGAAACCTAGCAGAAGCCAATGTTGAGCGCCTGAAAATTTGTCTTGTCGCGCAGCCTTTCCCGGCTGCGAACAGGCTGAAAGCCTGTCCTACATCTTGCCCAAAAACTGCTTCGTTTCTTTTCGCTTGAGTAGCGCCAGCAGCGCTATGGAGTCACTCGCAATGACACTGCACGAGCAACTGGCGGGCTTTCCGTTTTACTTCCCCAGCACGCGCTGCAAGAGGGGACGCATGGCCTGGATGGCCTGGCCGCGGTGACTGAGCAGGTTCTTCTCCGCCTCAGGGAGTTCGGCCAGGGTGCAGTCACGCTCGGGCAGGTAGAAAATGGGGTCGTAGCCGAAGCCGTTGCTGCCGCGTTCTTCAGGGATGATTTCTCCTGGACAGATGCCCTGGGTGTAATACAGGTCACCTGAAGGCAGCGCCAGGCACACCACGCACACGAAGCGCGCCGCCCACGGGCGGGGATGCGGTTGCAGGTTTTCGAGCAGGTACGCGCGACGATCGGCGTCGGAGGCCCGAGCCTGGGGGGCAAAGCGCGCCGACCGAATGCCGGGGAGATTGTTGAGGGCCGCTACTTCCAGGCCGGAATCGTCCGCCAGCGTGGGCAGGCCGCTGACCTGGGCGTAAGCCTGCGCCTTGAGCATCGCGTTGGCGCGGTAAGTGTGACCGCTTTCCTCCACATGCAGGCGCAGTGACAGGTCGTTGGGGGTACGCAAGGTGTATGGCAGGCCATGCAGCAAGGTGGTGATTTCCCGCACCTTACCCGGGTTGGAGGTGGCAATCAATAAATCCGTCATGACAAACTCCTGTTTTGGGGAGGCAAGTTTATGCTTTTTGCGTTAAGGATAGCACACCGCGGGTCGTGGTTATGAAATCAACCAGAACATTCCTGCGCGGCACGCGATCCAATAGGGGTACCTCACGGGAAATTCCAAAGCGTCATTCTGCCATGGGGATAGTGTATCAAAATTCTGCTCAAATGGGTAGGTAGTTACGTTTTGGACTTAAAAACGTACGATCGCGGCCGCTGATAGGCAGCAGGAAGTGCTCCAAATATGTCTTTGCGTGTAGGGTGCGGCCCGCTATTTGTGGCGATTCCATCTATCTTACCGCAGAGCCCGCCGGGGAAAAATCTGATTTCACATAAACGGAGGTCAGCGGTAGGGCTTTTCGGTGTTGTGGCTGCGTGTCGGCATGTTTTGCAAGTAACAACCAAAACGGGAGGGTCGTCAGGTTGTCTCCCCGCGCGACGGGTGGTAAACTACTCAAGGTGATGCCATGTTCCCTGTTCTCTTGCAAACCCTGCTTTTTGCCTCTTCCGGCCTGCTCTCGGTAGGCTCGATTACGTTGGTCATCTTGCTGCTGCTCTCTGAACGCGGCTGGCGCAATGGGCTGGGCTATGCGCTGGGCTACACCACGGGCTACAGCCTGGTCGGGGTCGGCACGGTCAGCCTGGGGTATCGGGTCGTCGGCAATCCATCTGGGGCCGCCGCGCCCTTTGTCTCCTGGCTCTTGCTGGTGTTGGGTGGCCTGCTGCTCACTCTATCTTTCCGCAATCGCCGCACGCCAGCGGTGGAAAATCCCGAACCGCCGCGCTTCTTCAGCCTGCTGGACGGCATCACGCCGCTCAAGGCCTTTGGCGTCGGGGCGCTGGTTTCGGTCATCAACTTCAAGAACCTGGCGCTCTTCTTGACCGCCCTCTCGACCGTCATCCTGAGCGGGCTCAGCCTGCCGCAAAAAATCATCACTGCCTGGCTGGCGGCGCTGGTCTTTTGCCTGTCCGTGCTCATCCCGCTGGGCATCTACCTGCTGGTGCCCAATCGCGCCGGTCAGGTGCTTGCCGGCTTCCGGTGGTGGTTGCAAGCGCATAGCCGGGAACTGGGCATTTGGGCGCCGTTGCTATTTGGCCTGCTTTTCATCCTTAAAGGGTGTCTTCTCATAATGAGGTAGGCCATAAGATGCAGTAGAAATCTCACCATGAAGTCACGAAGTTTTCTTTTCTTTTTGGAGTAAAACCACGAAGCCACGAAGTCACGAAGTTTTTCTTTCTATTCATTGACTCCGCTGCAATAACCTGCACTTTACCAACCGAATCCCAGGTGGCGGGGCTGCCCCAAAGTGCGGAAAGCTTGCCGCAGGACGCAGAAAAAAGAAAAAATAGCCTCCCCCGCCCCTTCTTGCAGGCGATTTTG
>DAOTZN010000020.1:0-15412 GCA_034434095.1 Anaerolineales bacterium | reverse complement strand
AAAAAATAGGGAGAAGCCGACCATAAGGTGCAATAAAAATGTCACCACGAAGTCCCAAAGGCACGAAGAAAAGGATAAAGACTTTGTGTCTTGGCGACTTTGCGTTAAGGCTTTGGGGTTGCCCCAAATTGGGTGAAGCGAAAGAGCAGCAGTGAATTTCTGGAGTGATTTTCCGTAACATCTCCTAATCGAGAGCATCCCTCTGGGCATACATTACCAAAATGTTAAGGAATTTGTACCAATATCCCATTGGAAAATTTTAACAATATCGGTATAATGAAGTACAAGATAAGCATTCTTCGCTGTGTGGCGGTTGAGGCTGCTAATTTGCATAGAAAGGATGACCTACCTGGCCGGGGAACACGCGCTCTGCGGTCTGGACGAGTGCCAATCAAAAATAGACCTGAGGGAGAGAGTATGCAAATCAAAATTTTATGGATTAATGGAAAGCGCGCCAAGACCCCAGATTTCATTTCTCGCCTTGAGAAAAAGGGCGTTCAAGTGACGGTTTTGCCTACTGCACAGGCCGCTTTAACATGGCTTGGGAAAAACGACCCAGATGTCGTGATAGTTAACGCCGCTTCACTGGCCTCCAGTGGCACCGGCATTTGCCAGCGGCTGCGCAAGCACTTTCCCCAATACCCCCTCTTGTTAATTGGCGCCCCGGAATATCCTGCCGGACAGGTTAACGTCGCTGATGAAACCCTGGTACTTCCCTTTACGGCGCGCAAACTTTTCAACCGTTTGCAAATACTCAAACCCTTCAAGGATGATCCCCTGCTGCGCATTGGCGATATTACTTTTGATAAACAGCACAATGTTGTAGAGTGCGGCGGAAAACGCACCCACCTCACGCCTCGTCTGGCGCGCTTGTTGAACATCCTACTGAAAAATGCCGGGCAAACCATCTCCCGGGAGACGCTTTTCACCCAAACCTGGGAGACGGCCTATGCGGATGATACCCGCACGCTGGATGTACACATCAGTTGGCTGCGCAAAGCGCTCGAAGACGATCCTCGCAAACCGCGTTACCTCAAGACGGTGCGCGGCGTTGGCTATCGTCTGGATGTCTGACCTGCAACGTAACACCACACGTTTCGCCGGTGATTTTACGCATCTGCACCCGAATTTGCTTACCATGGCCTGGCAACGTCAACTGTAGGGGAATATCACCGTTGCGCCATGGACGCATGGCCTGCATCGCACTGCGGAAAATTTTGCCATCCCAATCTGGATCGACTTCCCAATAGAATAATTCCGTCGGGATGGCGGACTCTTTTAGGCTGACCTCTCCCCCGGGATTCGCCTCCCGCCATTGGGGGTGCGGCCAGTCCCCCGAAGGGTCTGAGACGACCTTTGGGGGGGGCTGCGTTTCCTCCAGGCTGATCGCCGTTTGGGCTTTTTCCGCTAACCGCGCCTGCTGAATGTACACCGCTTTGGGGTTGGCATCCGCTGCCACGAAGCGCCGCCCCAAACGGGCTGCTACAGCCGCTGTGGTGCCGGATCCGCAGAAGAAATCCCCCACCAGTCCATCTGGTGGTGAAGAAGCCAGGATGATGCGCGCTAGCAGCGCTTCCGGTTTTTGGGTGGGGTAACCGGTGCGTTCCCTGTGCAAACGCGCCACCACAGGGAAATACCACCAGTCCTCGGGTACCTTGCCGCGCTTCAGGTTGGGCTTTTTCCCAAAACCGGCTTTGGGAGAAGAAGCAAAGGTCTTGACAGTGTTGGGGTTGTAGGGCTCACGCACGGCATCGGCATCGAAGAAGTAGCTCGGACTTTTGGTATACGCCAGGATGGTATCGTGCTTGCGGTTAAACGCTGAGCGAATGGGAGAAGGGCCGTGATACACCCACACAATTTCGTTGAGTAAGCGCTCGGGGCTGAAGATTTCATCCAACAAAACGCGGGCATAAGCGTTGGCATGCCAGTCCAGGTGCAGGTAGAGCGTGCCGCGCGGTGACAGCAGACGGTGCATTACCTTCAGCCGGGGATACAGGAACGAGAGATAAGCATCCAGGTCAGGCCAGTGATCGGCGTAACCCTCGGCCAACCGCCATTCGGCGGGACGGCGGGAGTCTTCCCCGCGGCCAATGCGTGTTTTGAAGTGCCGGTTCGTGAAGAAGGGTGGGTCGGCGTAAATCAAGTCAAAGCGGTTTTCGTATTCTGCCAGTAGCGCGTTCATTACCCCCAGATTATCGCCCAGGATGAGGCGGTTTTCAGGGGGCGCATCGGGGTACCCCTTGCCATGTGGATAGAGCACGCCGCGCAGTTGGATTTCGGCAACATGATTCCATTCGTGATCTTTTTCGGGCCAGTTTAATGTGGGCATAGATGCATTGTACCTTATTCCCCGCCTTTTTTGTGCCTTACCCGACACCCAGCGGGTAGCCGAGACCTTCTCTCTGACTACCCGCTTTGGACCGTAGATTTACATGGGGTTTCTATTTCGGCTATCGCCGGTTTTAATGTGTTTTCACACGCTGCCAGGCGGTGGGCAGTAAGGTGGCGGCCAGTAACATCTTGATGAGGTCGCCTGGCAAGAAGGGCAGCAACCCCAACGAAAGCGCTGCGGGTACCCCGCCGACAAAGCGCGCCAACCACGGCACGCCCATCAGATAGATAAGCGCTTCTCCTGCTAGAAATGGCGCCCAGGCACTGCGTAAATCGCGCTCCAGGCCATGCTCACACAGCCAGCCCACGACCCAGGCAGCCACCACAAAGCCAATCAGGTAGCCGCCGGTTGCTCCTACCAAATGCGTCATCCCACTACCACCGCCGGTGAAGACCGGCAGGCCGAGGATTCCTTCCACCAGGTATAGCGCCAGCGCCAAGGCGCCGCGCCGGGAGCCCAGCAGGGCACCGGTCAGTAGCACCCCCAGGGTTTGTCCGGTGATGGGAACAGGGGTGAAGGGCAGCACAATGCGCACTTGTGCCAGGATGGCGATCAACAGCGTGCTGGCGGTAATCAGTACGAAATCTCGCTGACGGCTATTCTGACGCGGCCAATAGCGTTCGGATAAGGTATAAGCCAGTGTGGTCATGGTTATTGCTCCTTTGAAAGTAGTGAATTACCGCAAAGCAAAACACCCCTTTGGCGGCAACGTCGCGGAGAACATCGAAAACGTCAGCAATCTCTGCCCCTACTAAGAAACTTAGCAAAAGCCAATGCGGACAGGCTAGAAAGCCTGTCCTACATCTTGCCCAAAAACTGCTCTGTTTCTTTCGTTTTGAGCAGCGCTATGGAGTCACTCCCTCACTTGTTTGAGACCATACATGCCAGGGGTGACAAAAGCGTCGGCCCTTTGCCGATATAAAAAGAGCCGGTTTGCAACATGCAAACCGGCTCTCACTCAGGCGAAAATTTTATTGGCCGAATTTTTCCTTCAGCATGTCGGCCAGGGTAGGTTGACCGATTTCCTGTAACTCGTAGCGCACGCGCTGAGAAGGTTGCTCAATCTTGAGAATGCGTCCCAGGTCGATGGGCGTGCCTACGATAACCATGTCCACATCCGTGTTGCGGATAGTTTCTTCCAACTCGCGGATTTGTGTTTCGCCATACCCCATGGCGGGTAGGATATCTCCGGTGGAAGGATATTTTTCATAGGTGGCTTTGATGGAGCCAACCGCAAAGGGACGCGGGTCCACGATTTCGGCTGCACCGAAGCGGCGTGCGGCCACCCAGCCGGCACCGTAGGCCATTTCACCGTGTGTCAGCGTAGGCCCGTCTTCGATGACCAGTACGCGTTTGCCGCGAATGGCATCCGGGTCGTCCACAAATAGCGGGGAAGCGGCTTCAATAAAGCGGGCGTCGGGGTTGATGGCGTGCAGGTTCTCGCGAACGATGATGACGTCTTCCGGGGCAGCGGTATCTACCTTGTTGATGACGAAAACATCCGCCATGCGGGCGTTGGCCTCACCGGGGTGGTAACTTACCTCGTGTCC
Source organism: Anaerolineales bacterium (assembly GCA_034434095.1). Lineage (GTDB taxonomy): Bacteria > Chloroflexota > Anaerolineae > Anaerolineales > DRKV01 > DRKV01. Next base: position 11,470 of record DAOTZN010000020.1, on the reverse strand, counting down.
GGGACGGTGCGGGTCGGCTACCACGATGTGGAAATCGGAGACGTAGAAAGGCAAGTCGTTATTGCCACCGTCCCACAGGATGATGTCCACTTCTTGTTCTGCCTGGCGCAGGATGGCTTCGTAGTCCACACCGGCATACACGATGACGCCGTTATCGATGTGGGGTTCGTATTCTTCGCGTTCCTCGATGGTGCATTCGTGCTTGTCCAGGTCGCTGTAATCGGCGAAACGCTGGACGGCCTGCTTGGCCAGGTCTCCATAAGGCATGGGGTGACGAATGGCGGCTACTTTGTAGCCTATCTCGCGCAGGATGAGGGAAACGCGGCGGGTGGTTTGGCTTTTGCCAGAACCGGTACGAACAGCACACACCGATACCACCGGTTTGGTGGATTTGATTTGGGTGGTGTTCAGCCCCATCAGGCGGAAATCGGCACCGGCGGCCAATACCTGAGAAGCCTTGTGCATAACGTATTCGTGCGGCACGTCAGAGTAAGCAAAGACCACCTGGTCGATTTTCTCTTTCTTAATCAGGTTGGTCAATTCGCTTTCGGGGTAAATTGGGATACCGGCAGGATACAATTTACCGGACAGTTCTGGTGGATAAAGGCGCCCTTCGATGTTGGGAATTTGCGTGGCGGTAAAGGCCACCACTTCGTAGTCAGGGTTGTTGCGATAAAAGACGTTAAAGTTGTGAAAATCGCGCCCTGCGGCGCCCATAATAAGGGTACGGATACGACTCATGATGTGAGAACCTCCTGAAAATGGGATATTCTCACCGGGAAGGCCCCACCGGCGAGGGGATGGGATTCCCGCGGTATTGCGGGAGAAACGAGCCTTCTATTTGGGCGGTTGCCCGCCCGAAGCCCTATTGTATCCGAAAAGTGTATTTATGGCTAGAAAGCGGTTTCACTGGTGATTGCCCACAAATCAGGATCGCAAGGCTGAAGCCACCTGCTCGGCACATCAAAGTCCTTCGGACTGGCGCACTCAGTCGGATTTACCCGACTTCCACGCAGTGAGGCAGGGCTTCAGCCCGCCGGATTGTGCGCACACACAAATGTGGGCAATCACCAAAGCGGTTTCACGTGTGTATACACAAAAATTGTCAAACTATCTGCGAAATTTGCGGCTTTTCTTCGTTGTCGCTAAGGACTTTTGCGTGCGCACAGGCATTGAGCGGGACTGAAGTCCCTGCTCAGTTCGTGGAAGCCATCTGTATCCCGAAGGGGCATGTGGGCCGAGGGCAGAGGGTAGCGGAGGGCATTGCCCTCCGCTACCTCTTTAGGTTTCGCCCCGCTGTGCTTACATCACGTCGGGGGCCTGAATACCTAGCAAGCGCAGCAAGTTGGCCATGGCGTGTTGGCTGGCCTGGGTCAGTTGCAGACGGAAGTCGCGCACTGCTTGAGGCTCACTGAGCACCGGGCACTGGGTGTAGAAAGCGGTGAAAGTGCGCGCCAATTCGTAGGCCAGGTTTGTGATGTGCAGGGGCTTGTATTCCTCTGCTGCCTGTTGAATGGTGGCTGGCACTCGTGAAAGAAGGTCGATGAGTTGCACCTCGGCCGGATGTAACTCGTACTGTGGGCGGATGGGCTGCGCATAGTCAACGCCTTCACTGTGCGCACGTCGTAGGATGCTGCTGGCGCGCACGTGGGCATACTGGATATAAGGTGCGGCCTGTCCGTTGAAATCCAGCGCACTTTCCCAGTCGAACGTCACGATGCGATTGTTTTCGCGTGCCAACATGGTGTAGAAAATGGCGCCGAACCCAACGGCTTTCGCCACCTGTTGTTGCACTTCTGGCGGCAGATCGGGGTTCTTTTGGGCCACAACCTCGCCGGCGCGCTGAGTTGCATCGCGGAGCAGATCTTCCAAGAGGACTACTGTCCCCTCGCGCGATGACATGGTGACGTTCCCCGGCAGGTTGACGATTTCGTAACCCAGGTGGTAACAGCGCTTTGCCCATTCCTCATAGCCCATCACTTCCAGGGTCTTGAAGATTTGCTGCATGTACAACGATTGGCGCACGTCAATCACATACACCGAGCGGTCTGGGTTGTATTGCTCAAATTTCTTCAGCGCCAAGGGGATGTCTTTGGTGGCGTATAGGGAGGTGCCATCCGAACGCAGAATGACCAGGACGCGATAGGTTTCTTTCTTCAACCCCAGGAGATCGTCCAGCCGGATGATGACCGGCCCTTCCGGGCGCTCGTCAATAGCGATGCCTTTGGCGATCATCTCTTGTACCAGGTCTTTGCCAATGTCTTCCACTTCGCTTTCAAAATACACGTGGTCAAAGGGAATACCTAGTTGTTCATAGACCTGCTGAAAGCCTTGCAAAGACCAAGCGCGCGTTTGTTCCCACAGGGCCACAATTTCCGGCTCGCGCCGATCCCAACGGGCGAACAGGGCGCGCACTTCGCTTTCCAAGTCAGGGTTTTCGCTCAAGGCACGGGTGGCTTCTGCGTAAATGTCGCCCATCCAACGGGTGATGTCTTCGGCGGGGGGCGTCTCTTCGGCGTGTTCTTTTTGATACCACCATAGCCATTTGATGACGTGCAGACCGATATCCCCGATGTAATTTGAGCGAATAACCTCGTAACCGGCGGCTTCCAAAATATTGCATACCGCATTGCCCAGGATCATGTTGCGCAAGTGCCCCACGTGGAAGGCTTTGTGAGTGTTGGGTTGCGAGAACTCGACCAGCACGCGTTCCCCCTTGGGGCTGCCGTGCCCAAAGGTTTCCCCTTCCTTGAGAGCACGGGTCACAACTTGCTGGCTAAAGGCCGCGGTTTCAAAATACAGGTTGAGATAGCCCTTAACGGCTTCGATACGGGAAAAACCCGCTTCAGATTGCAGGTGTTCGGCTAGTCCCTGTGCGATTTCTTGTGCCCGCGCCGGGACGTTGACACGTTTTCCGCCTTGCCGCGCTTCTTGTGCCGCAATAGGGAAGAGCGCCAGGGAAAGTCCCCACTCGCCCGAAAAAGGCAGCGGCGTCCAGTTGAAATGCGCCGGTACGGGGATGTCGTGGCTTTGCAGGTAGGTGGTGATGGCCTGTTCCAGGCGTTGTTGTTCTTGAATAAACATGATTTCTTCCAGGTAAGGGTTTGTCTTGGGCAATGGCAGCGGTGATTAAACCACAGCATCCCGACTATCTCTGCAGACAGCCGGGATGCCGGAGTGTGTACACATCAAAGGATATTACTCGGCCTGAGCCTTTTCGAAAGCGGCCAGACGTTTAACCAGGCGGCTTTTACGGCGGGCGGCGTTGTTTTTGTGGATGATGCCTTTTTCAGCGGCCTTGTCCAACGCTTTGATGGCTAGACCGGTGTACTCTTGGACGGCTTCCCGGTTGCCCTCATCCATGGCTATAAGCGCTTTTTTAATGAGGGTACGGGCGCGGCCTTTGAAATAGCGGTTGCGTAGGCGGCGCTTTTCGCTTTGGCGCAGGCGTTTAATTTGAGATTTGATGTTTGGCACAGTACTCCCTCCAATCAGGAATCGAATGATTTTGAGGGTAAGGCGTGCGCAGGGGTGGCATTTCCACGCACGGAAAACTATTGTACCGAAATATCACTTTTTTGTAAAGGAAAAGACGCTGGGCTTTTTCAATAGGCTTTGGTGAAACCGGCGAATGTCCGAAATAACGTTAATCCACAGATGAGCGCAGATTACGCAGATTTTTAAATCATTTTCGGGATGGTTCGGAAACTTGTAGGCACTTCTGCCTGTTCGTTATGCGCCACGCGAAAAACGAGACACTCTCTCGGTCTCTGGTGTCACTGCGTGCGGAGTGCTTACCCTAAGTAAAGCGTCAGGAAAGTAGTCTCTCGGGATGTGGATGGGGCATTCGTTGCAGATCTGCTATATCCAATAGGGACATGTCCTACACGCAAAGGAGCCGTGTAAAAATGACTTCTACTTTTCGTGCTGGTTGAGCGGGGCGAACGCTAAAGGGTGCTTAGGTTCCGTCAAAGAAAAGTTTCCTCAACGCGCTTACCGGGTGCGATGGGACTGCTTCCCATAGGCTGGGGGTGCCGACCTCCAGGTCGGCAAAGTGGGGGCCGCCCCAAAACCGTTAACGCAAAGGCGCCAAGGTTTTTCTGGACGAAAATCTGCCCGGTACGAGTACGTGGAAATCCTTTGGACTGGCATCCCAGAAGGGGGAGCGGAGAGCATTGCATCCATTACCCCTTTCACGAACAGGGGCGGGACTTCAGCCCGATGAGCCCGTATTTCTGCGCGTCTCACGGCAAAACCAGCGGTAGTGTGCAGGACAACCCATCTTGTGCCATCAGGTCACGTAGGTTTTGATAGGGATCAAGTTGCCCCCCTGGCCAGGCGTATAAATGCGCCTGGATGTATTGTTGCAGCGTTTCCCGCCGGGCAGGGGAAGCCTGCATGAAAGCGCGACACAGTTGTTCAATCAGCGCGGCCCGCTCGGGTAAGTCTTCCACCTTTTGCAAGGCGGGGTAAGCGCTGAATTCCTGCTCGGAGAGGGCTTGCAGGCCGGTAGAGACGCCCTGCATATCCAGGACCACAAACCCATCCAGCCCTTCGAGATACAGGGCTGCGGCAAACTTTGCCAGTGAAGTCGTATCGGGCGGTGCATCTCCTTTTCGTTGTAAAGAGCCTTGCCAGGTCTGCATGGGCTCCCAGGTGCCCCCTTGAGCGGGTGCAAAGGGATACACCGGCGTGAAGATGAGCGTTTCGGGGACGATGTTTGTTTGATGGGTCATCACCCAGGCGCTACGCAGAGTATCTCCTTCATACACCAACCACAATAAGTCGAGTTTTCCTATCGCAGGAATAAATAACGGGCTAGGCGTTGCCGCGTCACTTTGAGAGGTGGCAATGGGCAGGTCATTTGTTTGCCGCCGATGGGAATGCGAACCCTGGCGGTAACCCAGATAACCGGCCAATAAGATAATCAACAGGGAAAAGGCGAGACGTTTAAATTTTATAGGCATAAAATGAGGCGAGTGAGGTACACACCTCATTTATTGTACTGCGTTTAGGGTAAAAGTACCCTAAAAAACAATTGCAATTTGCCCCAAAATGTGGGCGTGGGGGTTGGTTGAGCCATTGGCGAGGGCACAGAGGACGTAGAAGGGTTGCCGCTAATCACATCGCCCAATAGTTCGAAGTAGGGCGTCAGGCGTCCATTATTGTCCACCAGACCAATTTGGGTTGGCGCGTCTTGTGCCAGGCCGTCGAAATTGACCAATCCAATGTACAACTGCTGCTGCAACAAGGCATAGACCTGTGACACCCAGGCGTATTCCTGTGCCGGATCTCCACCCGCCTGCCATGTCAGACGCGTAATCCACAGCAGGTCATCCGGGCGATTGGCGGCCAGCATCACCGTGCGCAAGGTCTCATATTGCCACAAGGGGCTATCGGAGGCCGAAAACGCCTGTGGAGCGGGTGTGAAGGGTGGATACGCCAGCCCCACCACCAATGGAGCAGGCGGGTCATGGCGGTACAACGCTTCCAGGAAAGCGGCGGCCGTCACTTCGCCCTCGGGAGAAAGGCCTCCTACCACGATTGCCGTTGTATAGGCTTGGGTTTCCAGCGCAGATTGAACGGTACGCAGCACATGGGCATAAGCCGCCGGATTGGGTGGTGCGCTCCAACCGGCGCTTGTATTTGGCGCAGGAAAGAGTTCCACGGCCAAAATGGTTTGTGGTGCCACCCCCACCATTTGGGACACCAGGTTCGCGGTGGCCTGGGCATCTGGGCCGTTGTCCTGCATGGCCCATGCCGGTGGATTGCGCAGGGAGAGCGCCACGTGCAACCCCAGGCGCGCCGCCTGCTGCACCGCATCGGTGAGCACTTGCAAATTGTATCTTTCCCCCTGGCGAGAGAGTGCCGACCAGTCCACGTCCAGGAAGACCCAGTCCATGCCGGTGCCGACCGCGGCGGAGAGCGCCGGTTGGACGAGAGAACTTTGGGGATTCAATTGACCGCTATTTGCCAGGGCGTGCGAGCCTGGCAGGCCGCTGGCTGCTTGCACGTTTCCTAAAGGCACCAACGCCAACAGGAAGAGCAGCGCGACCAGATGTGGGGAGGGGATAAGGTGTTTCATAGGGTGCTCGCAAAAATTTTATTGTGCTAGAAAATATCCAACCACATAGGCAACTACTGCCCCGCCAGCGGTTATCTCCAGGTAGACTGCAGTTGCCTTTGCGTTTTCAAAGCGTGTGCGAATGTTCAACGCACCGCCCACTACCATCCGTACCAGGCTACGTGCGACAGGTGATTTTCGCATGAGATGAATAACGATGTGCCACATTTGGACTTCAATATGATGAAATAAATTTTCCAGGTTGCTCATGACTCTGCCCTCTAGGATAACGATTTGCCGCGTCGCAAATAGGCGGGAATTTCCAGCGCCAGGGGAGATACTCCCCGTGGAGGAGTGGGAGACGGACGCCCTTTGAGGGTGGTTGCGGAACCCTGGGGTACGCGTACCCCCTGTGGTTCCCGCGTGACCCCCAGGTCCTCTACGGGGTGTGCGCCCACGCCGGTGACGATGAGAATCACCTGGGTACGATCTTCCATTTGGGTGTCCTGCACATACCCCATGATGAGTTCCACTCCTTCTGGCGTCAGCATCTCCACGTGTTGGATGGCTTCATGGATTTCCAACATGCTGGTATCGTCACCCCCGGTGAAGTTGAGCAAGATACCGTTGGCGCTTTCCAGGGCGGAACTATCCAATAGCGGGTGAGAAAGGGCGTTTTGCAAGGCTTTGCGCGCCTTGTGCGCTCCCTCGCCATAGCCAATGCTCAACAGGGCACCGCCGCCATTGTGGAACATGCGCCGCACATGAGCGAAATCGATGTTGATGAGCCCGGCTTTGGTCACCAGTTCGACAATGCCCTGCACGCCCTGGCGCAAGACGTCATCGGCGACCCGGAAGGCCACATCCAGCGTGCAGTGTGCGGCCGCGGTGTGCAGTAACTGGTCGTTGGGGATGGCGATGAGCGTATGGGTGTGTTTGGCGAGTTGCGTCAGTCCCTGGTTGGCGTTGCGTTGCCGGCGTCCGGCCTCGAACCCGAAGGGGGTGGTGACGATGGCAACGGTCACCGCGCCCATCTTGCGGGCGATTTCAGCCGCCACCGAGATGCTGCCGGTGCCTGTGCCGCCGCCCATGCCGGCCGTCAGGAAGACCATATCTGCGCCGCGCAGCGCTTCGGCCAGTTCGCGGGCGCTTTCGCGGGCTGCGGCATTCCCCACTTCGGGATTTCCCCCCGCCCCCAGGCCGCGCGCCACACGCGGCCCCAGTTGGATTTTGTGGGCAGCCAGGCTGACGGCCAGTGCCTGTGCGTCGGTGTTGGCGACAATGTACTCGACGCCGCCAAGCCCTAGTTCAATCATGCGGTTGACGGCATTTCCGCCGCCGCCTCCCAGCCCCAATACTTTGATGACAGGCATTTGGAAAGGGTTCATGGCTTGTTTTCTCCTGAAATGATAAAACGCTCCGTGTTTTTAATCAGGTCTCGCCTACAATGGCGTGGTTGCCAATGTGGTACCCAGAAATTGTGCAAGTTCTGTGCCAGAACCGCTCAGCACCACCACCTGACAGCCACGCGCACGTAACCGGTGGACAATTTCGTCCGCGATGGGTTGCCCGTTGCTCAGGATGGTGACCTGACGCGCCAGCGCGGCCTCGCGTGGGGAAAACCCAATGGTGAGGCCACTGTGCAGCAGCGCGGGTAGCACCGCGTTTTGCCAGGTCTCTTCCCGGCGGGCTTGCAAGGGCAATAGGACGTAATGCGCTATCGGATGGGTGGAGGGGACCACCGGCGCTTGAGCGTCTTTGGGGGGCACGGCCTTCTTTGTCGGACGGGGTTGCTTGAGCCGTGCTTCTCCCAAGAAGGTAGGCCGTCCATCTGGGGTGTAACAGGCATGTGGCAGGTTTGCGGCGATGGCGGGGAAGTGGCAAGCCAGCAGGTTATCGGGCAGGGGAGGTACGTCAGGGGGGAGGGTAGTGAGATTGTCCACGGCTTGCATCAGGCGCAAAGTGCGTTCCCGATGGGTGTCTGCGTCCATTTTCTCACTGGATGATCTGGCTTGTAGGCCGCCGGGGCTGCCGGCCTCAAAGGCAATCAACGGCAGGCGACGGTTGTACACTGCCTGAATGATGGCGTTGTACCAATCGAAGAGGGCAAAGCCGCGCTGATCTTGTTCATCGGGCGGGGTGAAGTAGGGGCGTGCGCCCGGCCAGCGTTCGGGGCCGCCTGCACCCCAATTCAAGGGGCGTTCTCCGGCGTGGGCTGCCAGGCCAATGGCCAGCCGATCGGTTAGTTCGGGGGCGCGGGTGGCGATTTCGGTCAACGCGGCGCGTAAAAAAGAGGTGTCCCAGTAGTTGCCGCCGGGCTGCAAGGGGGGCGTGACCGTCCACATGCCGAGGGCATGGATCTGTTGCGCCAACGGCACAAAGCGTGTGACGAAGCGCGTCACCGGGTTGACTTCCAGCCAGGAAGCCGCTTCATCATCCGCTGCCCGTTGGTTGGGGCGTTGGAAGGGCATGATGTACCGCACACCCCAATGCGCATAGGCATCGAGTATGGCTTGCAGGTCAGGTAAGGGGGCGTTCAGCCTTTGGGGAATGTGAATCACCACTTGCAGGCCGGCATCCAGCAGGCCGCGCAGAAAAAATTCGGGGATAGCACGCTGCGAACTCCCTTGTAGCACAACCCAGCGTGCGCCTATGGCCTGGTAGCGCGGCAGCCAGGTGGTCAGGTCTTGTTGACGGTAGTGTTCGGCATCGGGGAAGTAGTGAAAACCTATTTCTGTCATGGTGGGCAACCTTACGGGCGAGGGCTTCTTTATACACAAAAGTATGCGTGTTGAGATGGGCGGAATTTACAAAGAACTTTCCGTGTCTCAGCAGTGCACCTGATTGTTGCAAGAAGCGTGCCGGACTCCTATTCCCAGTTACAAAACCCTGTGGATATGGTGCGGTACAATAAACCTATGTGTGATGAAATCCCTGTTGCTGTGGTAGGAGGTGGCCCGGCTGGCTTGATGGCTGCCGAGGTCATCGCCAGCGCCGGCCTGCCCGTGCAGGTTTTTGATGCCAAACCCACCCCGGCGCGTAAACTGTTGGTCGCCGGGCATGGCGGCCTCAATCTGACGCACAGCGAAGCGCTGGAGACCTTTGTCACCCGTTACGGTGCGCGCCAGGCCGAAGTGGGGCGCTGGCTGGCCGTCTTTGGCCCGCAGGAGGTGCGCGCCTGGGCGCACAGTCTGGGCGTCCAAACCTTCGTCGGCTCTTCTGGACGGGTTTTCCCGCATGGGATGAAGACGTTGCCGCTATTGCAGGCCTGGCGGCAGCGCCTGGATGACCTGGGGGTACAAATCCGTCCTCGTCACCGTTGGTTGGGCTGGGATGCGAGCGGTGCCCTGCGCTTTGCGACACCAGGTGGCGAACGCAGCCTGCACGCCAACGCGTTGGTATTGGCCTTAGGTGGCGCTTCGTGGCCGAAACTGGGCTCGGACGGCGCCTGGGTGGACATTTTGCGCGCCCGTGGTGTTCCCATTGCCCCGTTGCAACCGGCGAATTGCGGCTTTGAAGCTGATTGGAGCGCTTCCCTGCGGGAAAAATTTGCCGGTGCGGCGCTCAAGACCGTTGTCTTGCGGTTGCCGTGGTGTGATTTTGTGCAGCGCGGCGAGTGTGTCGTCACCGAGTATGGCCTGGAAGGCTCACTGATTTACGCCGCTTCGGCGGCTATTCGAGCGCGCATCGCCGCGCAAGGGCGGGCGGAAATTCACCTTGATTTATTGCCCGATTGGGATGTGTCGCATATTCAGGCGCGTTTGAGCAAACCGCGTGGTAAGCGCTCGTGGAGCGAGCATTTGCGACGCAGATTGCATTTGTCGCCCCTCAAAATCGCGCTGATGCGGGAAGTACTGTCCCCGCATCAGCGCAATGACCCTCAACGGTTGGCGGAGGCGCTCAAGGCGCTGCCCGTCTCTTTGCTGCGGCCGCGGTCATTGGCGGAAGCCATCAGCACCGCCGGGGGTGTGCGCCTGGAGGCATTGACCGAAGACTTGATGCTACGTACCCTGCCGGGCGTCTTTTGTGCCGGTGAAATGCTGGATTGGGAAGCACCTACCGGCGGCTATCTGTTGACGGCCTGTTTCGCCAGCGGCGTGGTTGCCGGGCGAGGTGTTTTTCATTGGCTGCAAGGTGACAAATGACAGGCGACAGGAGGCAGGTGACAGGCGTCTACCGTCCACCGCCCATAAATCCCCAACCTGTATTCAGAAGCCCTATGAAATCTCCGCGTTTTGTTTATTTCTGCTTGCTGATGGTCTTGCTTGTCGGTTTTGTGCCGCTGCCGGTGCGGGCACAGGAGCCCAACCCGCTGCGCATTTTGGAAAGCGATACCGAAAATCACTACCCGGCGTCCCTGACTTTTCGGATTACCGTGGAGAGCGAGGCCCCAATTGAGAAAATATTGCTGTACTACCGGGTGCGTGGCGCTATCAGCACCTCGCGTCAAACGGTTACCTTTGAGCCTGGTACGCACGTCCGCGCGGCGTACACCTGGGATACGTCCAAGAGCAGCCCAACGCCGTTTAGCCCGCTGATTTTTTGGTGGGAAGTGCAGGATGCAAATGGCAATTTCATCCGCTCGGGGGAGCAACTGGTGTTCTACGAAGATAATCGCTTTTCCTGGCAAGTGTTGCAGGATGACGACCTGGTGGTGCGCTGGTATGAGGGTGACGCAGCCTTTGGGAATTTACTCTATCGGACGGCACGCAACGCCCTGGATCGCATGATTCAGGAAAGTGGCAGTGCGCTCAATTTTCCCGTTAGCGTGGTGGTGTACCCTAACTTTGATGACTTTGCTTCCTGGCACAACTACGTGGAAACCTGGGTGGGGGGGGAGGCTTACTCTGCTATGGGGGTGACGGTGGAAATCATCTCGCCGGATGACTCCACAGGGTGGATTATGGATGTGATTCCGCACGAAATTGCGCATTTGTTTTTTTATCAGGCCGCCTATGGCAGTTTGTCTAGTTGGCCGCACTGGCTGGATGAGGGCGTAGCACAGTATTACGAATGGAACGACCACACCAGAGACTTGAACCGCGCTTCCCTGGCGGCCAAGGAAGGACGCCTGATCCCCCTTGACTTGTTGAGCGGTTCTTTTGGTTCAGACCCCGACCGTGTGCAATTGGCGTATGCGGAGGCCTTGAGCGCGGTGGTCTACATGCGAACCCAATGGGGGGATGATGATTTTGCTGCCCTCATACAGGCCATTCGTACCGGGGCATCCTTTCGGGAGGCCATTCAACAGGCTTTTGGCGTTTCCTGGGAGGCTTTTGTGGCCGGATGGCTGACGTGGATGGGGGTGCCCGCCACCCCGCAACCATCTCCCACCCCGTCACCGACCTACGCTTTCCCGACCGCGCCTGTCTGGTATACGCCGACCCCATTGGCCACGCCCCGTAC
>DAOTZN010000019.1:0-12598 GCA_034434095.1 Anaerolineales bacterium | reverse complement strand
GCCTGGCGATACGTCTGTTAGAAAGGCGCTTGTGTTTAGCAACACCTACAAATGATTTGGAAAACCAGGTAGGCAGTTACGAATAATGAAGGCGCCGAATGAAATCGCCAAAAGAGGGAAGTCTGTATTTTTTTGTGGATGAGTCCGGGGACCCCACCTTTTATGATAAGCGGGGAAGTTTAATTGTGGGACAAGAGGGATGCTCGCCTATCTTGATTCTTGGATTTATCGACACCCCAAACCCGCAAGTTATTCGCCGGGAAGTTCTGGCGTTGCAAAAAGAGATTGTCAGCGACCCTTATTTTCAAAGTTTTCCATCTATCAAGAAAACAGCCGTGGCATTTCACGCCAAAGATGATGTGCCGGAAGTGAGATACCGTTTCTACAAACTGCTGGCTTCGCTCGATTTCAAAGCACAATTCATTGTCGCCCGAAAAATTGAGCGCGTTTTTAGAAATAACTTTCAGGGCAAAGAGACCCTGTTTTACGATCATCTGGTATCGTTGCTGTTTCAAAACGTCTTGCATCGTTATCAAACCAATCACATTTATTTTGCCAAACGCGGCTCGCGAGAGCGGCAAATTCCGCTTTCAAACGCTATTCAAGTTAGCATTCAACGTTTTGAACAAAAGTGGGATGTGTCTGTAACAACCGATATTGACATTCAAGCGCAAACGCCGGAAGGCGAACCTTGTTTGAGCGTTGTGGATTATATGAATTGGGCGGTTTATCGCGCCTTTACGCGGGGACAAATGGGTTATTACAACACCGTTGCGGATAAAATCAGTTTATTGGTTGACCTTTATGACAGAGACAACTATCCTCACAACTGGTATACACAGCGCAATCCGTTTGATGTAAAAAAAATTACCCCACTGTAGCTAGGTCTGTTTACCAGACGCACGGCGTGAAGCCGACTTTCACTAGCAGTGGAGTAATTTGAAACCGCCAACAGTATATTATTGTGCTAAAACACCACCTACGGCGCATTTGTGCTTTCAATGATGCACTAATATTATAAGCGATTATCAGAAAAAATCAATACCTAAAAACTCCCATCCGAGTCTCCGGCCGCCGACACCTCGGCCCTGGAAGCGGAAATAGACCAACTGGTCTACCAACTGTACGGCCTGACGGCGGAGGAAATCGCCATTGTGGAGGGGCGTACCGGTTAAACGGCGTTGGTGGCTCGGCACACATTCGCCAACGGCGGCCCGCTACTTGCGGCAAAAGCACCCGCAAACGCGGGTCACAATGCCCTCCGCTACCCATTGGGATACAACCCAAAGGCTCCCACGAACTGAGCGGGGAGAACCCGGCGGCATTGTACCCGTAGGGTAAGCAGGTTAGGTTCGCTCCTTAGTTACGGTCACGGGAAACAGCACGACGATGCCCACAGCATGGGGTATAATTCCTACCGATGGGCACGCGTCCCGCTTTGCATGACAATTTCGTGAAATATGCGCAAAAATGCAAATTTTTCTGATACGCGCCCATTGACATCCCCGCCGTTTCCTTTTACACTGAAAGATATTCTCTGCCTGAAAATACGCCCCATTGCCCCACCACGGAGGCCCACATGGACATTCTGCACTTGATTGACCGACTAGAAGAACTCTTCAACAGCAGCCGTCCCATCCCGTTTACACACAACGTCATCGTGGATGAAGACCGCATGTTGGATTTGATTGACCAAATGCGCGTTGCCATTCCCGAAGAAGTCAAGAAGGCCCAGCAAATTCTGGCACAACGCGACCGCATCCTGGCCCAGGCGCAAGAGGAAGTCAACCGCACGCTGGCGCTGGCACGGGAAAAAAGTGAAAAACTCATCGAAAAAGATGCCATCGTGCAGGCCGCGAAAAGTCGCGCCGATCAAATTATTGCACAAGCCGGGCAAGAGGCAGAGACTACCCGCCGTGAAGCCGATGAGTATGCGCTCGAGACCTTACGCCGCTTAGAAAGCGAACTGGAAAAGGACCTCACCCAGGTGCGCAACGGCATTCAAGCCTTGCGCACGCAGTTGCCCCCCATGACCACCGTCAGCCCAGAAACGGTGGTGCAATCTCCCGACAACGAAGAAGAAAAAACGGCGCTTGAGCCAGAACGGTAGTCCCGTACCTGATGTTTTCCCCCCCAACCGAAGGGCAAACCTTCGGTTGCTGTTTTTAAGGGGGCCATGCAACCCTCCAACGCGGCCTATCCAGCCGGGCGAAACCCTGGGGCCCGCTGGCCTCATTCCCCCGCAACCACCAACGGGCAAGGGGGATTCTTCTTCATGCCCTGAAAACGCCATGTCTCCCTTGACAAAAAATGCCTGGCGCGATATAGTTCACCACCGAATAGTCAAAATTCAACTATTCGATTTTATTCCAGGGAGTCGCAATGAATCGAGAATTACTTTTATTGGGGCTGCTGCACCGCCAAGAGATGCACGGCTACGAACTGCAGGAATTCATCAACACGCGTCTGAGTTCCTGCACCGACATGAAAAAGGCCACTGCCTATTATCTCCTGAAGAAAATGGAAGCCGAGGGTTGGCTGGTGCAGGAGACCACCCAGGAAGGCAACCGCCCGCCACGTCAGGTTTACTCTCTGACAGAGGCCGGAGAGCGCGCCTTTCAACGCTTGCTGCGCGAACATCTTGCGGCTTATCATCCGGCCTATCTACAAGATGACATCAGCCTGGCGTTTTTGGATACCCTGCCGGTGGAGGAAGCCCGTCAACTGCTATCTGAACGCCGGGCTATCCTGCAAAGTAAAGTGGAAAGCGCCAATCAACTGGCGGCACACCCTGGCAGTCTGGCGTTAGTGCTCGAACACTGGCGGCATCACCTCAACGCCGAATTGGCCTGGTTGGATAGCGTACTGGAACGCCTGGCAACCCCGGATACGACCCCCTAACCTACTCTCAAAAGAAAGGAAATTTGTTCTCTCATGGACGAAAAAAAGCGCAATCGTTTGTTAGCCGTGCTTTTCCTGGGCGTGCTGATGGCCGCCATGGATATTGCCATCGTTGGGCCGGCCTTACCGGCCATTCGGGAGGCCTTCCACATCAGTGACCGCACGGTCGCCTGGGTATTCACCACCTACCTGTTGACCAACCTGGTCGGCACCCCGGTGATGGCCAAACTCTCCGACCGTTTCGGGCGGCGGGATGTGTACGTGGTGGACGTTATCTTGTTTGTTATCGGCTCCGTTGTTGTCGCCAGCGCCCCCACCTTGCCGGTGGTGTTGTTGGGGCGCGGCATTCAGGGCTTCGGCTCGGGTGGCATCTTCCCGGTTGCTTCGGCAGTCATCGGAGACACCTTTCCCCCGGAGAAGCGCGGCGGTGCGCTGGGGCTTATCGGGGCAGTTTTTGGGCTGGCCTTCCTGATTGGGCCGGTGATCGGCGGCATCTTGCTGCGATACGGCTGGCAAATGCTTTTCTGGGGGCCGCTGCCCCTGGCCGTGTTGCTCATCCCGCTGGCATGGTTCCTGTTGCCCACCCGCACCAACAAAGCCGCGGCGGCCCAGGCCGACTTGCTGGGCACCTTAACGCTGGCCGGCTTTTTGCTCTCCCTGGCCTGGGGATTGAACCACCTGGATGCTGAACATTTAGGCAGTAGTTTGCGCTCCCCGGAGGTATGGCCTTTTCTGCTCTTGAGCCTGCTGCTCCTGCCGGTACTGCTGCGCGTGGAGCAACGCGCCGCCGACCCCATCATCCGCCCGGTGCTATTCAACACCCGTCAATTGCGGCTGGCCGACTTGCTCTCCTTCGGGGCCGGCGTGGTGGAAGGCGGGACGGTCTTCATCCCCGCGTTGCTGGTGGCGGCCTTTGGGGTGAGTGAATCGAAAGCCAGTTTCATGCTCTTGCCCCTGGTGCTCACAATGGCCGTCGGTTCGCCTACCTTTGGCAAAATGCTGGACAAACGCGGCTCGCGGGTGGTCATCCTCATCGGGACGGCGCTGCTGACCCTAGGGGCGGCCTGGATGAGTTTCTTGCCGCTCTCGGTGCTGTCCTTCTACCTGTCCGGTGGGCTGGTTGGGTTGGGACTCTCGGCCTTGCTGGGTGCGCCGGTGCGTTATATCATGATCAACGAAGCCCCCCCGGACGACCGGGCGGCCGCGCAGGCGCTCATCTCACTTTTGACAAAAATCGGCCAGATGCTGACGGGCGCGCTCATCGGCGCGGTGGCCGCCAGTTTGGGCGGCGGCGTGGGCGGTTACCAGGCCGCTTTCCGAGTGCTGACCATTTTTGGTCTCCTGCTCTTTTTGGGTGCGCTGCAATTGAAAGCCCACCATGAGGAACGCGCCACCCTGGTGCGGAACGAAGCCACAATCTGAGGCTCCCTTGTTTACGAACAAAAGCCCCCGGCATCACGCCGCGGGGCTTTTTTATCTTTTGAGTATCATCGTCGGACTGAAGTCCTGCCTTCGGATTAGTCCATAAATATCGGCTTGTTCATTCTTCCGCGTTGAAGCGTTAACGCAAAGACGCGACGTCGCAAAGAAAATCTCGTTTTAGTGCCACAACCGGGCCTCATCCAGAAAAACCTTTATACCTTGGCGACTTTGCGTCAAGGTTTTGGGGCTGCCCTAACGTGCCGACCTGGGGGTCGGCGCCCCCAGGCTAGGGGAAGCAGTCTCCTCGCGCCTGGTAGGCGAGTGAGGGAACTTATTCTTTGACGGAACCTTAGTTCGTGAAAGGGGTAGCGGAGGGCAATGCCCTCCGCTACCCCTGGTGCAAAACGAAGCCACAATTTGAGGTTCCCCTGTTTACGAACAAAAGCCCCCGGCATCACGCCGCGGGGCTTTTTTATCTTTTGAGTAACCGGCGGCTGGATGCAACGGGCAAATTCCCCTATCGACACACCAGAGGCCGGTGAGTATTACTTCAGGAAATCCAGGCTTTCTACAACTTGCCGCAACCTTTGAGACTGGGTGTGGCCCTCGGTGGTGTCAATCGTCAGCGCAGAGATAACACGGGATTCTTGGACAATCGCCGTAACGGTAAATTCACCCTCCTGGTCAAAGGCTGTGCCCTGATAGTGGGCGATGGCCGCCGGGTTGCCCTGAATTTTCAGGGTTTCCACCTCGCCTATCGGTTGCAAGTCAGCACTGAGAGACTGCAAATTCTGGTAGTAAACGCCAACAATCTCGCTCGGATCGGTGAGGTTATTGAAATCGGCGCTATCAAATGCGGAGATAATGACCGCCACACCGTTCACAATGATGGGAGAGCCAAAATTGGCCTCATCATTGCTGATATACAGCCCCCCTTCGGGGTCAACCTTGTAAGCCCAGGCCTCAGGGTAAGACACGTGCACGCCCAGGGTGTCTTCATCCAGGCTGGCCCACGGCTCTGAGGGAGTGGGGACTGCGTTTGAGGAACCGGCGGAACTACAAGCGGAAAGCACGAACAGGGCGATGAGCGCCACGATAAAAAGTGTTTTTTTATTCACGAAAAAGTTTCTCCTAAAAATGGGGAAAGAAACCCGCCCCGCAGGTAGGACAGGCTGGAAAGTTAAGCACGGCGAACCCTACACGATGAGCCTGGGCAAGAACTAACGATGCCGCCGACGATGAGCCGCGCTGCGCCGGCTTTGCCAATCGAGCAGGGCGGGGAAATGGGCGTTGAGCCACACCAACCCGCTGAGCCAGGCCGGGATGATTTTACCGCGCTTACGTCCGGTTGCCAGGCGATAAATGACTTCGGCGCTTTGTTCCGCACTGAGAATCATCCAGGAGGGGATGGACACACTGCCACTACCAGAAGTGCCGATGTGTTGACTGAATTCGGTTGCCACCGGCCCGGGGTACACGGCACTGACCCGTACCCCACGCGGCGCGGCCTCTCGACGCAAGGCTTCGGTGAAGCCGCGCAAGGCGTATTTGGTCGCCGAGTAGATGGTGTACCCCGGCAAGGCCATCCACCCCGCCACAGAAGAGACATTGACAATGCTGCCGCTGCCGCGTTGGTACATGTGCGGCAAGACGGCGCGCGCCGCCCACAGCGCCCCCAGCAGGTTGACGCGCACCTGGGCTTCGATGTCGGTCAGCGGGTCCAGGTTTTCCAGGCGGCGCAAACGGCCAAAACCGGCGTTGTTGACCAGGACATCTACACGGCCCCAGGTTTCCAGTACGCGTTGCGCCATGGCAGCCACCGCCTGGGAATCGGAGACATCGGTGGGCACCACCAAAACTTGGGCCGGGCGGATGCGCTCGGCCAGCGCTTCCAGTCGGTCAACGCGGCGGGCAGCCAGGGCGACACGGTATCCCCGGCGGGCAAACAATTCGGCAGCGGCCTCGCCAATGCCTGACGAGGCGCCGGTAATCAAGCAAACAGGATGTTCGTTCACCATAATTTTGTCGTTGAAAGGAGTTTTTTGGAGAACAGACTCAGGGGGGACTCCAATAGGGGCGCCGCGGCCCCCATAAATTCCGGTTCTGCCTCAAGCGGCCTCATCCCCAAAGGCCGCCTCAGCGGCCTGGTATCCCAGTCGAATGATGGTATCGGTATACACATCATAATCCAAAATGCGGGCGGCCGGGAAGAAGTCTTCTGGGGCAACAATTTTGACCTTTACCAACCGGTACTTGAACGGGCCTTCTCCGGCAGCGCGTTCCCGTTCGGCCAAATCATTGAAAAAGCGAATTTGCCGCAGGCGTTCACGGAAGGAGGCCAGCAGCGCCCAATCCAGCGTCCAGGTCAGGGCATCGGCAAAGGAATCGGGCAGCCCGCGCCGGCGGTGTGGGGTATCGTCCGTTTGCCAGGGGGTCATCAGCACCACGACAACTTCCATGGGGACATCCGTGGGGATATCGCGCACTACGTCCATCGCCGCGCCGATGGGGGTATTGGCAACCACCGCGCCATCCCAGTACACTTCACCGGTCTGGTCGTCACGCGTCCAGGGATACACCAGCGGGATGCTGCAACTCGCCAGGATACGCTCCAGGGTGATGCCGGGCACCACATCGGGGCGTAGTTCCTCCGTCCAGCGGCTATAAATCTCGCGGTTGCTGAAGAGCACCCGTTCGCCGGTTTGCACGTTGGTCGCGGCCATCAACAGGGTGGTCGGACTATTTGCCAGGGCGGCCTCATCCAGCCGAAAACGTCGTTGCAGCGTGCGCCGCAGGGGGCCGGTATCCAGCAGGTTGATCCAGCGTCCAATAAGTTTGTCCCCCAACCAATGTGGAAGAAGCGGCAAGGGTGGCCAGAACCTGGAGGGCGTCGGTGAGGTGGCTTCTTCGGGCGGCACCTGGGGTAACGTGACGCCCAAGGCACTCTTCCAGATGCGGTTTGACAGCCAACGCGCCATGGGGCGCATGCCCGGCGGAATGCCCTGGATATCGTGCTCCCGTAGGGAGCGCCAGATGGTGATTAGTTCTTCGGAAGAAATTCCCTGCGCAATGGCGGCCCCGTTGACAGCGCCAATAGAGGTGCCCACGACGATGTCCGGCCGCCAGCCTTGTTCGCTGAGGTAATGGTACACCCCGGCATGAAAAGCGCCGCGTCCCCCGCCGCCGGAAAGAATCAGGGTTCGAATTGTGTTCATCACAGCACTCCTTGTGGCAAAAAGAAAGGCTTCCAACCAATTTGCGCTCATTATCCCGTAGAAAGGGGGAGACGTCAACCATGCACGAAAAACGTGTCGGGGAAAATCCACTTGGGCCGCCAGCCCGCAAGGCTTCCACGAACTGAGCAGGGACTTCCGTCCCGCTCAACCCCAATCCTGCGCAGGCGCTCGCTGCACGGATGCGGCGGGGGATGCCGCCTCAGCACATGGAAGACGGTTCAAACCGCCTGAGGCCGCCAGCCCGCAAGGCTTCCACGAACTGAGCAGGGACTTCAGTCCCGCTCAATGTTTTGGGGCTGTGCTTTCGCTGCGCCCAATTTTTGGGGGCAGCCCCAAAACCTTAACGCAAAGGCGCCAGGACACCAAGGTTTTTCTGGATACACGCCTTGCACCAAAACGTGATTTCCTCTGCGCCGCCGCGTCTTTGCGTCAACGCTTCAACGCGGAAGAACCAACAAACCGACCTAAACTCGCGGTAAAATTACGTTTGTTTAAGGACAATAACCAGCCCCGTTCTTGTGGAGGAGATATGTCCATTGCAGAAAGCAACACCGTTGCAGCACTTTCATTCTGGCGTATCCTGTGGGGGATTATCCGAAAGCCACGCCGCACCTTCGAATATCTACGCGACCGGCCCCACCGCGCCTGGCTATGGATGGCCGCCCTGGCGCTGCTTGCCAGCCTGTTGCCGGTGTTGGCAAGTGCCCCCATCAGCACCCGCATCGCAAAAGAAGCCATGCAGCAAAACTTAGAGAACATCCGCGAGCAAAACCCCGGCATGACCCCTGAGCAAGAGGCCCAAATGCTGGGCTTCGCGGCCAACCCGCTGTTTACCACCATCATCCCGGGTGTGGGCGCGGTAGTTTTCGCCCTCCTGGGTTGGTTAATCTGGAGCGGCGCAATCCACCTGCTGAGCACCATGATGGGCGGCGGAGAAACCTTTGGGCAAATATGGCGGGTTGTCATCTGGAGCCAGGTCCCATTCGTACTGCGCAACCTGCTACAAGGGGTCTACATCACCCTCAGCGGCGAATTGATTAGCAATCCGGGGCTGTCTGGGCTGGTGGGCCCCGAACGCAGCGCCGAGGAAGCCCTCCAACAATTCATGAGCGCACCACCTTCCACCGGTCAACTGGCATTGCAGTCTGTCCTGGGGAAAATTGACCTGTTCATGATTTGGAACCTGGTGCTGCTGACGATTGGCGTAGCCGTGACGGCGCGTCTTTCGGGGCGCAAAGCCGCGCTCATCGTCCTTCTGGTTTGGGGCGTCTTGACCCTCCTGGGGTTGGTGCCCATCCTAATCTCAGGCAGTATGGCCTCCCAGGCCGCGTTCTAAAAAATGGAAGTTCCCATCATTCGTCTACAGGACGTTCACCGCCACTACCACATGGGTTCAGAAGTGGTGCGGGCGCTGAACGGTATCAGTCTGGAAATCCAGGCCGGGGAATTTCTGGGGATTGCCGGGCCATCCGGCTCAGGAAAATCCACCTTGATGCACCTGATTGGCGGCCTGGACCACCCCACCAGCGGCAGCATCGTCGTGGAGGGGCAAGACATCTCACAACTGGATGAAGACGGCCTGGCCGCTTATCGGCGTCAAAAAATCGGCTTCATCTTTCAGAACTTCCACCTGATTGCCAGCATGAACGCCCTGGAAAACGTCATCTTTCCCATGCTCTTTGCCGGGGTACCGCGTAAGGAACGGGAACGCCGCGCCCACCACCTGCTGGCGCTTGTCGGCCTGGAAGACCGCACCGAACACCGACCTACCGAACTCTCTGGGGGGCAGCAGCAACGCGTGGCCATTGCCCGTGCCCTGGTCAACAACCCGCCCATCGTGCTGGCAGATGAGCCAACCGGCAACCTGGATAGCAAATCCGGCGCCGAAATCGTCGCCCTGTTGGAAAAACTCAACCAGGAAGGACGCACCATCCTGATTGTCTCCCACGACCCGCGCATCATCGCCGCCACTCACCGCAGTTTGAACCTGCTGGACGGCCAATTGCTTCAAGACGAACAAGCCTAAACCAATCCATAGACGCCAACTCCAAAAGACAACCGCTTTTTTCGCAACGTTACCGCCATGAAAACAACCCTTCGTCTCACCCTGATTCTCTTTCTCGCTGCGCTGTGCCTGACTTCCACGGCCCAGGCACAAACACCGGAACCGCTCACCATTACCGGCGTCGAACCAAACATCATCGAACAATCCACCGGCGGGTACCTGACGGTCTACGGCACCGGCTTCACTGCCGGGACGGTCGTCCGCCTGTACGGCTACGGCGTGCTGGATACGCAATTCTTCAACGCCAACACCTTGCGCGTTGTCGTTCCCGCCGGTGTCAGCCGCGGCAGCCACGATCTGAAAGTGCTGCGCGAAGACGGGGCCAGCGCCTACCTGAGCAACGCGGTCATCATCCACGCGCCCAAGGACCCCACACCCACCCCCAAGCCGCCGCTGCTGCTCTTCAACCAGCCAGAATTGGTGATTGAAACGGCGCGTAGCGAACCGGCCATCCTGCACCCTGGGCAACCTTTCCGCCTGAATTTACACATCCAAAACCGTGGCGACTACACCGCCGCCAACATCCGCATTGCCCTGGCCGATACCTCCCTGGCCGTGCCGATTCAGGGCAGCACCTTGACCGTCATCGATCGCCTGGATTATGGCCTGGGCGTCACGGTCACAATGGCGCTGGCGCTCAACCGCCAGGCCCCCAACGGCTATCAGGGGCTTCCCCTCAACATCTCCTACACCGACCTGATTGGGCGGGAATACAGTTCACAGCAAAGCGTCGGCGTGCAAATTGACACCTCCCCCGCCACACAACCCCGTATGTTGCTGAACGCCTACCAAAGCACACCTCAGGAGATTGTCCCCGGTGCACGCTTTACCCTGTCGCTCAACCTGCAAAACGTGGGAGGGGCAACCGCCGGGCAAATTGTGGCAACGCTGGGCGGGCAGGACGGTACCGCATTGCGCCCCTTTGCCCTGTTGGGCAGCGGCAATGTGCACTACCTGGGCGACCTGACCCCCAATGACAAAACAGCCCTGATTCTAGAGATGGTGGCGGCCGGGGATGCCGCCGCCGGCACCTACACCCTCCCCCTGCTCCTGGAGTACACCGCACCAGATGGACAATCCTACCAGGCAACGCAGGCCATCACCCTGCTGGTAAAACAATCCCCCCAAATGCAACTTTCCCTACCCGATGGCCCGTTAACGGGGTTAGTCGTAGGAGAACCCTTTGACCTGAACGCAGAAATCATCAACATCGGGCGGACCCAAATCAACGCCAGCGACATTGAGGTGCGCGCCCCGGGTTTTGAAGTGCTCTCCGGCCAAAACACCTTCTGGGGGCCGATGGATGGCGGCACCTCCGCCGGAATCAACGCCACTCTCCTGCCCCAGGAAAGCGGTACGCTAACCGTGGAAGTGGTGGTGCATTATCTGGATGATTTCAACCAGCCCCAAGAACTCCTCTTCCCCCTGGAAGTTCAGGTGGATGCCCCCATGGAAACGCCGACGCCCCCTGAGGGGGCTGCCCTTCCCGAAGAACAAACGCCCCCCTCGGTTTGGGATAAAATCCTGCGCTTCTTCAAGGGGCTACTCGGCCTGGGAAGTTGAGGTACCCTCATGACCTGGCGCGACCTGCTCACCCTTATCCGCAAAAATCTGTGGCGCATGAAACTGCGCGTCATGATGACCGCCATCGGCGTACTCATCGGCACCACCGCCATCATCCTGCTGGTGTCGCTGGGCGCCGGCCTGCAAGACATCGCCTTGCAAGACCTGGGCGACATTGGTGACCTGACGCTCATCACCGTTTACAGCACATCTGAATTCAGCGGGCCGGTGACCATCGGTCAAGTCGCCCCCCAAAATGCCGTACTCAATGACGAAGCCGTGGCCCAATTCAAAGAAATCCCCGGTGTAACCGTAGCCACGCCCGTCATCTCGTTGATGTCACTAGTGCAACTGTCGTACAGGGACATGATCAATCCTTACGTCAATGTGGTCGGCATCGACGCCCATGATGCCACGCTCCTGGGCATGGAAACACAAAGTGGGGAAATGGTCATCCGCCAGGGGCGGGTGGTGATGGGTCAGGAAGTGCTCAACAATTTTTTAAACCGCCGCAGCGGCGCGCCTTCCGAACAGCCGCCCGACGTACTCCACCAAAATATCGAACTGATTGCGCAAAAAATAAATCAAGACGGCACAACCAGCGAACGGCGCACCCGCTTGCGCGTATCCGGCATTCTCAAGCCAAGCGGAGGGGAAAACGACTTCACCGTTTACATGGACCGCAAGGAAGTCGAAGTCATCAACCGTTGGGCAAGCGGCACAGCACCCGATTACCGCCGAAATGGCTACGAGCGTGTCATCATTAAGGTCAGTGACCCACAATACGCGCTGCCGGTACAGAACGAAATCACTCGTCAGGGTTTTATGGCCTACTCGGCGCAATCCATTTTGGAGGGGCTGAATCAATTTTTCCTGGTAATCAAGGTCGTTCTGGGGGGCGTGGGTAGCATCGCCCTGTTGGTGGCCGGTTTCGGCATTGCCAACGCGATGGTGATGGCAATTTACGAGCGCACTCGCGAAATCGGGTTGATGAAAGCCATTGGGGCGCGCAACCGAGACGTGTTGTTCATCTTTCTGGGCGAAGCCAGCGCCATCGGCGCGTTGGGTGGGGTAGGCGGCGTACTGCTCAGTTGGGGCATCGGCGCGCTCATCAACACCATCGGCGGCTCCTACATCGCAGCCCAAACCGCCCAAAGCGGCATAACCGATTTCGAAATCCCCAACCTGGTGCATATCTCCTTATCGCTGGCAATAT
Source organism: Anaerolineales bacterium (assembly GCA_034434095.1). GTDB lineage: Bacteria > Chloroflexota > Anaerolineae > Anaerolineales > DRKV01 > DRKV01. The sequence goes on along the minus strand of DAOTZN010000019.1, from coordinate 195 downwards.
TCGCCGTCCTCTTCGCCGCCGGCATCGGGCTGCTATCCGGCATCTACCCGGCGCTACGCGCCACCCGCCTTAACCCCATCCGAGCGCTGCGTTACGAGTAAGACCTTCGTGGTGAACAAAAAAACCACCAAGACTCGAAGACACCAAGGGAAAAAGGCAAACAAACAAAACTTCGTGCCTTGGTGCCTTCGTGGT
>DAOTZN010000018.1:0-1684 GCA_034434095.1 Anaerolineales bacterium | reverse complement strand
TTGGGGTGACGTATGCGGATTGGCTTGGGGAAAACGCAATACGCCGCTTGAAGTCCCGATGACCAATCAGAAATTACGCCAAACTTATTATTTGGACTTTTGACAAAGATATGTACCCCCCAAGCCTGTTTGGGGGCAGAATAGTACCTTGATAACCGAAAAGTAAGTGAAGCGGGTTAGGTTTTGCCCTTGTAGACGACCGACGAGCGAGTTCTTGGGGTCAAAACAGTGCCTTTACGCCTGCCTGGCGAATTACCACGGCGTTTGGGAATAGCCGCTGGTGTCCCAATGAATAATTCGTCCGAAATCTCGTTGGACATGCGTTGCGGAGGGTGGCGGCTTGGGGTCGTCAGCGGATAGGGTTTCCCAAGGGCGAGGAACTTCATTGGAAGTAGCGCGTGCGACCCAGAGTTGCAGGTAAGCCAGATGAACCATCAGCCACCATTTTTCTTCGCGCTTGGTGTTTGGGGTCTGGTAACGGTCGAGCAGCAAGCGTTGTTTGCCGAATCGGAAAAAGTGTTCGATGTCGTATCTTCGCTGGTAGGCGTGGAAAATATCATGCAAGGTGAGTTCGCTGCGGCGTTCTCCCATCACAATTAGCCAAAGTGGTCTTTGGAAAGCAAGTTCACCTTGGCTGTTGAACAATCGGATTCGTACCAAGGTGAAAGGGTGTTTGTGCATGGGCAAGACAGCCGGTTTCCGCTCGCCTTTCATGAGCATATCGTTCCAGGCTTGTATTTCTACCTGGTAGGCTTTTCCGCTCAGGCTGACGATGCTGGTCGTTGCAATGGCATCTGGCTCGTGCCAAGTGGTTGCGTCACGCAGCGAAAACGGGTCGCCATACCAAGTTGGATGCCCCGCACCAGCATCGTTGGCATTCGGGGCTGGCTGACGGTAGAACGTGCGTGTATTGCGCGCCCGTACAATGGTGACGAAGTTGGTTTTCTGGCGGTTCTTTTCCAAGAAAACTGGCTTGCTGTAGCCACTATCTGCAACTTCTACGCAAAGCTCGTCGTGAAAAGGCAAAGTTTCGTCATCCAATAAAGCCCGTATTTGCAGCGCACCGACCATTTCCTTGTCTTCTTCGCTTTTCACTCGTTGCACACTCAACGGGACAACCCAAACCGGACCATGTGCATTTTCTTCTTCTGGGAACAAAACCACGCTAGAGTACGCATGTCCAATCGTAATTGGTTGGTTGCTCTTGACCGCATTTGGCTGATGCACATAACTACGGTCTTCCAACGTTCGGGCATATACGCGGGGTTGTGGTGTCACGTCCGTGCCAATCAACCAAAACGGAAGACTGGCTGGTTGTGGCAGGTACGGTGCTGCTAACTGTGCCAGATTTTTTGCCGATTTCTCCGGCTCCCATTCATCTAACCCAGTAAACAAGTTACTGTATGTTCGCTGAAAGGCTGAATTTAGGCTCAATTCAACCACTGTTTGCGCTGAAGTATTGCTGCTAAGTGCGTCCAGCAAATCCATCAGGGTATCGGCTCGCTTGTTAAAGTTCTGGTAAACTTCTTGCCGGAACTGTTTCAGTTGGGTGACCTGTTCGTTATCGTTCATGCCCCTATTTTCAAGCAGTTCTGTATCTATTCAGCCGTGCCAATAGCGCAAAGTTTACGACAATCCGCAGGCTATCGGGTAGGCGAAGGCATTGCCTTCGCCTACCCATAAA
>DAOTZN010000017.1:0-15554 GCA_034434095.1 Anaerolineales bacterium | reverse complement strand
GTGTTAGCCGAGTGCTCAGGTTATAGCACATTTTCATGCTTGGTGGTGAACAGAGTTCATGGCGACTTCTCAAAAAACAGGGGAAGGCCGAACATGAGGTAATAAAAAAAACACCACGGAGGCCCAAAGGCACGAAGGAAAGGTTAAAGGCTTTGTGGCTTCGCAACTTCGTGACATTTTTCTCCCGCGCTCGCCTTGCCTGAATTCACCACCAAGGCACGAAGACACCAAGAATTAAAGAAACAAATCAAACTTGGTGTCTTTGAGCCTTAGTGGTAAAAGACGCCAAGAGGCCCCAAGTTATTGAGATGACAGACCCTATGATCAAAATTCTGATTTACAAAGAATGGGCTGAAGTTTTCAAAAACCGTCTGGTACTGTTCACGGTCATCTTTTTGCCGCTCCTGCTGGGTGTTTTGCCATTGGTCATTCTGGGTACCATGGGAGACGCGGTCAGCATGGAAGGCACGCTCAACGACATGCCCTCTTCTGCGTTGGCATTGTGTGCCCCCTCCTTGAGCAGCGGGGAATGCCTGCAAGTCTACTTGTTGAGCCAGTTTGTGCTGATGTTTATGCTCATCCCGCTGATTATTCCGGTGAGCATCGCCGCCTACAGCATCGTGGGTGAGAAGCGTGCCCGTTCGCTGGAGCCGCTGCTGGCAACGCCCATCACCACCTGGGAACTCATTCTCGCCAAGGCACTGGCGGCGGTGATACCGGCCGTGCTGGCCTCCTGGCTGGCCTTTGCCCTGTTTGCGGTCGGTGGTGCCTTATTGGCCACTTCTCCGGCAGTGGTCAAGGCTTTTTTGCACCCCATGTGGCTGTTGGCGGTGATTGTCGGTGGGCCGTTATTGGCCGTGTTCTCCGTGAGCATTGCCCTGATGGTCTCCTCGCGCGTCAACGATCCGCGCGTGGCCGAACAACTTACCGGCGTGGTGGCTATTCCCATCCTGATGCTGGTGTTTGGGCAGATGGCCGGCTTTTTGGTACTGGAACGTTCACTGGTGCTGGTTTTCCTGGTGGTTTTGGTTGTGTTAGACCTTGGGATGCTCTTCTTGACGGTGCGCGTTTTTGACCGAGAAAATATCCTGACGCGCTGGAAGTGAGACGGATGCGATGAAGCGGATTTTGTTGTTTTTGTTGGTTTGTGCCGTGTTTCTCCCCGCACTGTCCGTGCATGCTCAGACGGAAACACCGCCGCAATTGAACCTCTCTTTGCGGCGCGATTGGGGCTATGGCGGTTTTGGAGGACAAATTCAGGGGCACTTTACGGCTCGTGTCCTGGGTAGGGATGATTTGGTGCGTGTGACCATCTACCTGGACAATCAGGTACTGGTCAAATTGGATGCCCCGCCCTTCGATTGGCGCTTTGTCACGGACGATTACCCACTGGGCAAGCACACGCTGGTTGCCGTGGGTGTGACATCCGGTGGAGAAGAATTGCGCTCCAACACCTTGCAGGTCGAATTTGTTTCTCCCCAGCAGGGGTGGAATGAAGCCGGCAGAATTATACTGCCGTTGCTAGGCATCATATTTGGTGGTATGTTGCTGGCGGCCGGCATTTCCTGGTTGGTAGAACGCCGCCGTGGCCCATTGCCGGCCGGGGCCCGGCGCTCTTATGGTCTCTTGGGGGGCACAGTATGCCCTAAATGTGGGCGTCCCTTTGGCCGGCATTGGTGGGCGCTCAACATGCCCACCGGGAAATTCGACCGTTGTCCCCATTGTGGCAAGTGGAGCCTGGTGCGCCGGGCATCGCGCGATGAACTGGCTGCGGCCGAACAAGCAGAACAAGCCGCCGTTAGCCCGATGCCAACCGCAGGCAATGAGGCGGAAGAACGCCGGCGAGCGTTGGAGGAATCCCGTTACCTGGATGAGTGACATGTCAGGTAAACGACCGCTGATGCCTGACACGGCACGGAGCAAAAGCAGAAGCCCGCTATTCACCCACTTTTAACTTGTTTGTTGTACAATTGTGTCATCTCGTCGCGTCTATACGCGCATGGCAAAAAATTCTCTGTACACTATGACCTTTTCTCGAAGACAATTCCTACAACTTGGCATGTTGGGGCTGGGCAGTCTGGCATTGCGCCCGTTGCGCCGGTTGCTTTCCCTGCCGGATTTTCCTGCTTATGAGCGCCTGGGACGGGTCGCTACCGGGCGGGTAGAAGTCAAAGCGCGCCCCGATCACGAGAGTGAAACCGTCGGCGTGTTATACGATGATGCGGTTGTCCCCTGGGTACATGAAGTTATCGGCTATCGTCCGGGACGCAACAATCAGCGCTACGTGGAAACTCCCGATGGCTATATCTGGGCGGCCGATTTGCAACCGGTGCGCGTCCAGGTGAATGAACCACGCCGCGAACTCCCTCAGTCCGGCGAGGTACGCGGCATGTGGGTGGAAGTCAGCGTACCGTATGTGAACGCCGTGCTCGCCAATCCACCGGCGCGTTCCTCGTGGATTAAGTTCCGTACAGAGAGCGGATTGCCAATCCGCCTGTACTACAGTCAGATTTTATGGGTGGATGACGTACGGGTAGAAGACGATGGTCAGGTGTTATACCGCATCAACGAGCGCTACGGCAACCCCGGCGATATCTTTTGGGCCGATGCGCGCGCTTTCCGTCCACTCACTTCTGAGGAGTGCAGCCCCATCCACCCGGAAGCCGAAAATAAGCGGATTATCGTGGATGTCACCTACGACCGGCAATTTCTTTCCTGTTACGAAGGCAATACGGAGGTCTATTTCTGCCGCATCTCCAGCGGGCGCGGAGAAGGCTCTACCCCCATTACTCCCCCGTATAGCGATGGCTTTCCCATTTGGCGCAAGTTATTCTCCGTCCACATGGCAGGTGGCACCAATGCCGATGGTTGGGATTTGCCCGGTATTGCCTGGACCTCGCTTTTTGTGGGCGAAGGCGTCGCCATTCACTCCACCTTTTGGCACAACAACTTCGGCGAACCGATGTCCCATGGTTGCATCAATGCCGCTCCAGAAGATGCGCGCTGGATCTTCCGCTGGACACAACCGGATGTGGATTTCTCCTCCGGCGACCGCACCATCGTGGGCAGCGGCAGCACATTGGTAAAGGTGATTCGTGCCTGATTTCGTTACCTTACGCGTGTTGAGTGCATCTAACCCAGCATTGGTACAAAAATTCTCATCGGAGCAAACAATATGGATTTTTCGAACCTCACCATAGGACTGGCTTTTTTGGCCGGTCTGGCATCTTTTCTTTCTCCCTGTGTTTTTTCACTTGTGCCGGCGTATATCGGCTATCTGGGCGGGCGCTCGGTGGCTTCGGCACAAAGCAACGGGGAACCCAACCGTTGGACAACCTTTTCACACGGTCTGGCCTTTGTGTTAGGCTTCAGCGTTGTATTCGTTCTCTTGGGTGTGGCGGCTTCGGCGCTAGGGGCGGCTCTGTATGACATCCGCCTGTGGTTAGCACGCATTGGTGGTGCCGTGGTCATCATCTTTGGGTTGCACATGATTGGTGTTTTCCGCATTCCCTTCCTGGAGTACGATTTGCGTCCCCAGAGCACCCCCGACCGTCGCATGGGGTACCTCTCTTCGGCGCTGATGGGCGTGTTCTTTTCGGCCGGTTGGTCGCCTTGTGTCGGGCCAGTACTGGGCGCCATCCTGACGCTTTCGCTTTCGGGAGGCTCCATCGGACAGGGTGCCACCCTGCTAAGCGCCTACTCTGCCGGGCTGGCCATTCCCTTCCTGATTGCCGCGTTGGGCATTGGTTGGGTGACGGTCATCTTACGCAAATACAGCAAGGTGATGCGTTACTCAGAAATTGTGATGGGCGTCTTGCTCGTTATTGTCGGTGGCATGTTGATATTTGGCGTTTTTGAGTATTTTGCTCGCTTTGGGTTCTTTGTAGATTTTGGGCTATAAACCATGAAACGAACTCTGTCCTGGGGTTTGGTTCTGGGCGGCTTTCTGGTCGGGATTGTACTCGGAACACTGGTGTTGATGTTCATGTCCAGGGGGGACGCTGCCCCCCAAGGGGACGCGGCAACCCATCAGCAGGGAAGCGTCTCCCCCTATGTGGGTGCGGTTTCCCCCGATTTTCGTCTGCCCACCCTGAAGGGGGAAACCGTCACCCTGCAGGAATTCCGCGGCCGTCCGGTGGTCATCAATTTTTGGGCCAGTTGGTGCGGTCCCTGTCAACTAGAAATGCCCGATATTCAAGCGCGTGCTACGAAATGGGGCGATTCCCTGGTAGTCCTTGGCGTGAATGCCGGAGAGCCGCGCTCGGATGTGCAATCCTTCGTAGATGAGTTTGGCCTGACTTTCCCTATTTTGCTGGATGCAAACAATGAGGCCCAGCGTGCGTATCTGGTACAGGGCTTACCTAGCACCATCGTGGTAGATGCGCAGGGCATTGTGCAAGCACGTCATATTGGCTATATGAGCGGTGAGCAATTGGATGCTTACCTGACACTGGTAGGATTGAACCCATGAGCGAAGTTATAGTGCGTTTGTATACACGTACAAACTGTCACCTGTGCGAACAAGCCAAAACCTGGTTGGATGAATTGCAGACCGAAATTCCCCATACCCTGGTGCAAGTGGACATTGATGGTGATCCGGCGTTGAAGGCCCAGTATGGTGAACGTATTCCGGTGCTGGAAACTGGCCCATACGTGCTCTCTGCCCCAGTTGACCGTACGCGCTTACAGGTAACGCTGGCTTCCGAACGTCAGCGGTTAGTGGATGTGGCGCGCGCCGATGAATCAGCCTATCAGGCGCGGGTTCGTCAGAATCGCAACCGGGTGACGCGCGGCAATCGCGTGGCCTACTGGTTTAGCCAGCACTACATGCTGGTTTTCAATATGTTCATCGCCTTGTACGTTGGGTTGCCGTTCCTGGCGCCGGCTTTCATGCACGCCGGCTTAACCCGTCCGGCACGCTGGATTTACACCGTCTACGGCGCAACCTGCCATCAACTGGCTTTTCGCTCGTGGTTTTTATACGGCGAACAGCCAGCCTATCCACGCCAGGCCGCCCATGTGGACGGGTGGCAAACGTACGAACAAGTCATCAACCCCAACAGTGAGGATTTGTTAAGTGCCCGCGCCTACACGGGGGACTCAACTGTGGGCTATAAAGTAGCCATTTGTGAACGGGATGTCGGCATTTACGGCGCTATGTTGCTGTTTGGGGTATTGTTTTCGCTCAGCAAACGGCGCATTCCGGCTTTGCCGTGGTATTTGTGGATATTGATTGGCATTGTGCCCATTGGGTTAGACGGTTTCAGCCAACTCATCAGCCAACTGCCTTTTGACGCCATTCACACCATATTGCCCTACCGTGAGAGCACGCCCTTCCTGCGCACATTGACCGGCTTCTTATTCGGCTTTACAACCGCCTGGTTTGGGTATCCTATGGTTGAAGATGCCATGCGCGACACACGGAAACTTCTGGAGAGCAAATTCCAGCGCCTGGCGAGCGCCGATTGATTTACGCATGTCCCTTCATCAAAACACAAAGTTACCGTATTTTACGTTTTCATCCCTGGATGAAGCCGGTGTTCCGCACGCCATTTTTACCCGCCGTGGCGGGGTCAGCCCTGCGCCCTGGGATAGTCTCAACATGGGCGGGGGACTGGGTGATACACGCGAGCGGGTGCTGGAAAACATCCGCCGGGGGTTAGACGCATTTGGGCGCAGCCCCCAAAACGTTTATGACGTATGGCAGGTGCATGGACGCCATGTCGTGTGTGCCGACGCGCCGCGTAGCGGTGCCGAGTACGCCCGCGCGGATGCCATCATCAGTGACAAGCCCGGGTTGACGCTGATGATGCGCTTTGCGGATTGTGTGCCGGTGATGCTGTATGATTCCCAAAAGCGAGTTATCGGATTGGTACATGCCGGTTGGCAAGGGACGGTTGCCGGGGTGGTGCAGGCGGCCATCCAACGGATGTCGGCCACCTACGGCTCCCAACCTAAAGATATTCTGGCGGGCATCGGCCCATCTATTGGCCCCGACCATTACGAAGTCGGCGAGAATGTGGTGGAAAGGGTCCGGCAAACCTTTGGTGCGCAGGCCGATAACGTGTTGCTCCGAGTCAATGGCAGCACCTATTTCGATTTGTGGCAAGCCAACCGGTTGTTGTTAGAAGCCAGTGGCGTGCATCACATTGAAATTGCGGGATTGTGTACCGCCTGCGATTTAACGCATTGGTACTCTCATCGCCAGGAACACGGTGCTACCGGCCGTTTTGGGGCTTTTATTGCGATAGAATAATTAGGAAACCGTCTTGTAGGACAGGCTTTCTAGCCTGTCCGCAGCCCAGAAAAAATGAACCGTATCCTCTTTTCCATCATAATTTTCTTGACTACTTCACGATAAGTTTTGAATTTTTGCAGTAAACTTCCTAATGGTTATGAACATTGCGGAACGCTACGAACAGACATTAGAACAAATCGCGTTGGCAGTCCACCGCGCGGGTCGCCGGCCGGGGGAAGTACAATTGGTGGTCGTGACCAAAGGGCATCCGCCACAAGCCATCCAAGAAGTTGTGGCCGCCGGCGCTCGCGTCTTGGGAGAAAATTATCTGGAAGAAGCGCTTCCCAAAATGCAGGCCCTGCGCAGTTTGCCGATATCCTGGCACATGATTGGGCATGTACAAAGCCGCAAGGCACAGGCCGTGGTTGAGGCTGGTTTTTCCTGTCTGCATTCCCTTGACCGGCTGAAACTCGCCCGCCGCTTGAGCAAGGCTACAACTGCCCCATTGCCGGTGCTACTGGAGTGCAACGTCAGCGGGGAAAGTAGTAAGTTCGGTTGGGCGGCCTGGGAGGAAACTGTCTGGCCGAAACTTGTGGACGAATTTTCTGCTGTAATTGCTTTGCCGGGGTTGCAAGTGCAGGGGTTGATGACCATGGCCCCCTATGGAGTTGAGGAAACCATCATCCGGCAGACTTTTGAGCGCTTACGCCGCTTGAGGGACTTTCTGGCCCATCAATTACCCGAGGCCTCTTGGGAGCAACTTTCTATGGGGATGAGCAGTGATTTTGAGATTGCCATCGAAAGCGGGGCTACGCTGGTGCGAATCGGCACGGCGATTATGGGACCCCGCGTTACATAAGCGATTTGTAAATCACTGCGCACGGATTTGAAAGATTATCACCAAATGTTTGGTGATACAATTGATAAAATCTATTTCCAAGGAGTGATCTCAACTGTGACAATGTTTTTTGTGGGATTGATTCGTATTATCGAGCAACTCTTAACGCTGCTTATTATTGTTCATGTGATTCTCTCGTACTTTCTCCATCCATATCATCCGGTGCGACAGGCTATTGACCGTCTGGTGGAACCACTGCTAGCCCCCATTCGGCAAATTCTCCCACCCATGGGAATGTTTGACTTTAGTCCATTGGTGTTGTTGATTTTAGTACAATTCATCGGTTCTTTTATCATTCAGATTTTGTTGTAAAGGAGGCAAATCATGACCCTTCAAGAACCTCGTCTGCACAATGGGCAGACAGGGGCAGCATTGACGGCTCGGGTAGTACCCGGTGCTGAAAGTGATGGCATTATAGCCGTGCTCAAAGATGGTACACTGAAGATTGGGCTACGTGCGCACGATATGCCGGCAATCAACAAGGCTGTTATTGCTTATCTAAGTGATATTTTGGGTGTATCTACTGAGAAATTCGAGATTGTAGCCGGTGAAGAGGGTGTAGATAAACTAATTTCTGTGTTGGATATAGATGCTCCCACCATCCAAGAACGCATTTTTTCGCAAATCAAATAACTTGCCATCTCATAGAAGTAGCCTATCTTTCCTGTTGCGAAAAATATAGGAAAGATAGGCTACTTGTTTTATAAGCAAGTTCGAGAATACCCCGCGAATCCAAGTTGGGTTGGTGCATTGTCGCCAGGCGTAACTTTTCATAGGTGAAAGCAACAAATTAGACGATAAGGAAAGGAAGGTTACGTTTTTATGAGTTCCGAGCACATTTTTCAACAAAGTGAATTAACCCGTACAAAGGTGCTGGCACAGGGACACGTTGTACCCGAATCGTCGCGTTGCGTACAATGTGGCATTTGTTCCTATTCGTGCCCGATTGGCATTGACGTTCGCCGACACGCCTGGTTAGGACAAGCCGTCAAAGATAGCCACTGCATCACTTGCGGGGAATGCGTGGCACGTTGTCCGCGCGGGGTACTGCGTTTTGAGCGCACCAATATTTTCGATCCTGCTAAACGAACCTTGCTGGGGAGAGAATGAAACGCTATGTCATTATCGGTGCGGGGGCGGCAGGTATTGCGGCAGCAGAAGCCATTCGCAGCCGCGATACAAGCGGAGAAATCACTATTTTGGCCGCTGAACCCGATGGTTTTTACTCCCGACCTGGACTGGCTTATTACCTGAACGGAGAAATTCCCGAAAAGCAGTTGTTGCCTTTCAACAAAGGTGATTTTCGCAAACTCAATGCCAACCTGCGTTATGACCCGGCCCGTGCCCTGGATGTACAGGAGCACACGGTACACCTGGCTTCTGGCAAGCGCCTGACGTATGACAAGGCGCTCATTGCTACCGGTGCATCGGCGCGTGCGCTCAAAGATCCAGGCCATGATTTGGAGGGTGTGATCAAACTGGATAATTTGAGCGATGCCCGTAAAATCATCAAACTGGTGCGCTGGCGTAAAAAGGCCGTTGTGGTCGGTGGCGGTATCACTGCCCTGGAAATTGTAGAGGGGCTGCACGCGCGTGGGGTGAAGGTGGAATATTTTTTGCGCGGCGACCGCTATTGGGGTTCGGTGTTGGATGAAGACGAATCCCGCATTGTGGAACATCGCTTACAGGAAGAAGGGGGTCGCCTTCGTTACCACACCAAACTAGCCGAAATCCTGGAAAAACGCGGCCGCGTTTCCGGTGTGCGTACCACAGAGGGCGAGATCATCCCTTGCAATATTGTCGGCGTAGCCATCGGTGTACAACCCAATATACAAATTGCTATCGACGCCGGTTTGCAAACGGATCGCGGTATTTTGGTTGACCCATACTTGCAAACCAGCAATCCAGATGTTTATGCCGCCGGTGATGTAACCCAGGTCGTCTACCCCGACAGCGGCAAGCAGCGCCTCAACGTACTGTGGTGGGTGGCGCGTCGAGAGGGACATATCGCCGGCCTGAACATGACCGGGGAACGTCATTATTATCACCAGGAAACTCCGCTCAACGTAACCCGCCTGGCCGGCTTGACCACTACCATTATAGGAAGTGTTGGCAGCGGTGCTAGAGACGAAGATCTGGTGGGCATTGCCCGCGGCGACAGTGAAGTCTGGCGAGAACTTCCACATGCCATTGTGGCCCAACGCGGCTTTGATGTCAACCGCATACGGTTGATGATCGGCGAAAAGCGTATCTTGGGCGCTATTGTTATGGGCGACCAGACCTTGTCGCAGCCCATTCACCACCTGGTAAGTAATCAGGTGGATATTACACCCATTCGAGACAAATTGTTACTCCCTGAGACACCGTTAGGAGAAATCATCGCAGACTTTTGGGCAACGTGGAGGCAGCAATATGCGACAACAAAGCAACCGTGAGTTATGGTTTTCGTTTTTTGCCATCTTAGGAATTACAGTACTGTATTTGTTTGTTGTTGTTACCAAAGGCTCAATACCTGCAGCCAGTGAGTTTTTCGGCCACTCACTGGGCATTTTTGGCTTTTTGCTTATGGTAATGACCGAGACACTTTATTCCTTGCGAAAGCGCGCCCGCAATCGCGCCTGGGGGAAAATGTCCACCTGGCTACAATTTCATATCTTTACCGGCTTGGTGGGGCCGTATATGGTGCTCCTGCACTCTTCCTGGAAATTCAACGGACTAGCCGGTATTGTCACCCTGATGACTGCGGTCATTGTCGCCAGCGGCTTTATCGGGCGGTATATTTATACTGCTATTCCGCGCACTGCTGATGGGGCCGAATTAGAAGCCGCCCAAATACAACAAGAGATTGCAACCGCAGAAGCAGAACTCAACCGTTGGCTGGCCTCACAGCCGGACAATATGCGCACCTTGAGTCAACGCATCACCCAAACGTTACCTTCCGTGCGTTCCGGTGACTCGTGGGCAGTGATTCTGGGGCGGGCTTTTGCCGACTTGGGGTATCGCATGCAATGGTGGGCCGAGACGCGCAAAGCCAACGCGGCCACAAAGGCGAAATTGCGCGAATTAGATGCACTCCTGAAACGCCAGCGTATGCTTAAGCGCCAGGTGGAATCGCTAGCAATGGCACGTCGTATGCTAGCCCTATGGCATGCAGTGCATATTCCTATCGGAATGGCGCTTTTTACGGCGGCTTTCATTCACATTGGTGCCGCCATTTACTACGCTACCCTGCTTCGCTAGTGCATTGAGGAGAATGCCATGCAACGCAAAACATTAGGTTGTCTCACTCCCGCAGGTTTAACCGGGATGTTTGTTACTCTGGTTGTGGTGGTAACGTTAGGCATACTACGCGGCGGCATGCTCTTCAGCCCAGGCGACTTAAGCACGAAAAGCCGTCCCGGCGTGATTCTATCCGGTGTGCAGAGCCATGCAGACCTGGCAGGTAAATGTTCGGCCTGCCACCCATCCCCGCTTAGCAGTGACACGATGGACGTGCTGTGCACTAACTGCCACACACAAATTGGCCAGCAAATTGCTCAAGGCAGCGGCAGTCTTCATGGGGCATTGTATGCCGATAGCAATGGCGAATTAACCTGCCGCGCCTGTCATACTGAACACCAGGGCGCCAATGCCCCACTCACCGTCATGGATCCGCGGAATTTTCCTCATGAGGCGGTGGGCTTTTCCCTCGCAGCGCACACTCAAATGCCCGATGGGCCTGCCTTTACCTGCGCCGATTGCCACTCGCAAGATATCACTGTTTTCGATGTGGCCTCGTGTACCTCTTGCCATCAGGATTTGGATGCCGTCTTCATTCAAGGGCATACGGCAGATTTTGGTCAAGATTGTATTGCCTGCCACGACGGCGTAGAGACTTATGGTAAGAATTTTGACCATAACGCGTTGGCTTTTCCTTTGGATGGACAACATGCACAAATAACATGCGCATCTTGTCATGAAAACCCGCGACAAATGGCCGATTTCCAGGGACTGGATACCGCCTGTGCGTCTTGTCATTTGCAAGACGATGCCCATAATGGTGAGTTTGGCACCGAATGTGGTGTATGCCATACGCCAGTAGCCTGGGAGCAGGTTACCTTTGACCATAATCTGACCAACTTCCCGCTGGAAGGCAAGCATACCAACCTGGAATGTGCGTCCTGCCACCAAGGCAATACCTTCAAAGGTCTGGATACCGCCTGCGCGTCTTGTCACTTGCAAGACGATGCCCACAATGGCGAGTTTGGCACCGAATGTGGCGCCTGTCACACGCCGGTAGCCTGGGATCAGGCCACCTTTGACCATAGCAAGTCTGGCTTCCCGCTTGATGGCGCCCATGCCAGTGTGGACTGCAAACAATGTCACACCAACGGCTATAAAGGCACACCCTCGCAATGTGAATCCTGTCACCAGGAACCGGTCTACCATGCAGGGCTGTTTGGCAGCGACTGCGTAGCATGCCATACCACTCAGGCCTGGTCTCCTGCGCAATACAATGAGCGACACACTTTTCCCATCAATCATGGCGAAAGTGGTTGGAATAGTTGTCGTACATGCCACCCAGATTCATTACAAACCTACACTTGCTATAATTGTCATGAACATTCGCCATCTGAAATAGAACGTAAACACCGCAAGGAAGGTATCACCAACTTCCAGAATTGCGTTCAATGCCACCCCACCGGTCGAGAAGAAGAAGGCGGAGGTGATTAAGAACGCATAAAATATCCCCGCTTCTTTGCCGGGGTCATCCCCTACAATGGTATACTTTCAGGCATCGTCGCACTCATCATTTGCATCTCCTGAAAATTATGCCGACTTCTAGTCTACAAATGTATGGTGATGGTCTTCGGAAACTTGATCCAGAGACCATCACTGCCATTCACGAAAAATACTATCCGGTGCTCTATCGTTATGCTCGCTACCGTTTGGGTGACGATCTACTGGCAGAAGACGTGGTTTCTGGAACTTTACTGCGCTTATTAGATGCGGTCAGCCAGGGCAAGGTGCCCAACACAAGCCTGGGTGGCTGGCTAATGGGTACCGCAGCAAACCTGGTAAACCAGCACTTTCGTAAGAAATACCTCCGCCAAATCGTTTCCATTGATGCCCAGCCGGATGATTTTTTGCATAGTGATGAAACGCATACCCCGCATTATCAAGCTGAGCACCACGATGACATCGCCGTACTGCGTATGGCCATGCAACGCCTGACACCAGAACAACAACACGTCCTGGCATTGCGTTTTGGAAGCGAGTTATCGCTAAAAGAGACCGCTGAAGTCATGGAAAAAAATGTCAATGCCATCAAGACACTCCAATTTCGTGCGCTAGCAGCACTTAAAAAGCATTTTGCAGATGAACTAGGCATGTCAACTACCCAAGAGTAAACCTGATATGAAGAACACACACAAATCTTTAAATGTATCCGATGCTCTGGAAGTTTGTCTGGCGGCACGAGAGACGGGGATTCAAGATGACCAACTGCTGACGCTTTACCAGCCCATTGCAGATGAACTTGCCCCCTCTTTGGCAGGCGCCAGTCTGGCTGCTCGTTTGAAAACAGAAGGTGTGCCGGTGGAAGTTTATCAACGCAGCCGCACACATTTACTTGGAAAAGCGGCAAGTTTACGCGCCGGCATGGTACGCCGCAAACATTTTTGGGAGGGGTTAAATCGCCTCGCATGGGTAACGATGCTATTACTGGTTGCCATTGTGATGAGCGGCTACGGCTTTTATAATGTGGCTGCTCATACTTTGCCCGGAGACCAGTTATATCCTGTCAAGCGCACACTCGAATCGATTCACCTGCAAGTAGCCAGCGCGCAAGCACGTCCTGAATTGGAAGAGACCTATAACCATCGTCGCCTGTCAGAAGTGCAGGCGCTGGTTCGCAATAAGCGTGCGGGGCAAAGCGTTTCCTTCTGGGGTGTTTTGGAAGAGAAAAACGATGCTCGCTGGGTGGTAGATTCGGTGCCCGTCCATCTGGCCTCAGACGTGCGCATTATTGGCCAAATTGAAGTCGGTGTGACTATCGAGGTAGAGGGAGAAACGACACCTGAAGGTTGGGTTTTAGCACATGAACTACATCTCAATCGCCGCGATTGGGTTGGCGACGTAGAAAATATTACCTCCACCCAATGGACGGTTAGTGGTCTGACGTTTCAGGTGAGCGATGCGACCAAAATTGAGGGCGCACCCCAAGTGGGGAATCCCGTTCTGGTCACCATCCTGGCCGAGGAGGATGGCTCCATGTTGGCCATGCGCATCACCCGCTTGACGCCGTTGGATCCATCTCAGACCCCTCAAGTGCTGCCTACCCCTTTGCCAACCTACACCCCCACAGCGACACCCATCAGCCCAAGCAGTCGGATAGAAATCCCCACAGCAACCCCGTCGCAACTCTCAACCTCAACAACGCCTCAGGTTGTTGCCCCTAGAGAGACTGAAGTTGAAAGCAACACCGGTGAAGAGACATCACAAGCACACGAAAATTCTCCCACCGTGGACGACGACCATAACGATACCCAACAAGAACAACACGACACAAACCAAGAATCGGAACACGAGGGATAGAACACAAATTGTGTTGGTTCTTACCCTATCGCCCCCCTTTTCTCCACCGGGAAGGGGGGCGTTTTTATGAGGTGTTTGGGAATTCTTCAAAGATTGCAACGCAATTCCTATTGTAAAAAGGCTCATTTTCCGCTATCCTGAAGATATCGTATCAGGTCATTGGGAAAGGAAAGAATCGTGTTGCAAAAAAAATTCATCAATAGAGGCCGTTGGATATTCAGCCTGTTTTTGTCGATTGTTTTGCTTGCTATTCCCGCAGGGCGGCCTGCCCATGGGAGCGGTACCATTCCCACCATTGCCATTTTGAGCGTGGAAAACGACCAAAGCGTTACGCTGCAATGCTACAACTTCCCAGCAGGGGATACGTTTCAGGTCTTGATGGGCGCCTATGGCACCTTAGGGGTTAACGGCTATCCGGCCGGCCAAATTGACACCGGAGCGGGCGGCAACTTTAAAGTCACCTTTGTCATCCCGGCACAAATGAAAGGCGCAGAACGTATTGCCATTCGTTTGCAGAGTCCCACCAGCGGCTATTATGCCTACAACTGGTTCTACAACAAAAAACCCAGTCCCCCAGCGGTTAGCCCCCTGCCTACCCAGCCTGGTTTTCAGCCTTTACCGGCAGGTGTCATCCCAACCATCAGCATCACAGACGTCAAAGCCGATAAAAGCGTAACCATCCGCACGGCTAACTATCCGGCGCACGATACCTTTGACGTGCTGATGGGTGCCTACGGCACTTATGGGGTTGGCGGCATCAAGGTCGGCACGTTGGACAGCGGAAGCGGTGGGGTCTTGGAGGCCACTTTTGATATTCCGGCAACACTCAAGGGCGCACAGCGTATTGCCATCCGACTACAAAGCCCCAGCAGTGGCTACTATTCCTTCAACTGGTTCTACAACACCACCGCATCTACATCCATCCAGCCTTTACCGGCAGGCGTCATCCCAACTATCAGCATCGCCAGCGTCAAAGCCGATAAAAGCGTGACCATTCGCACGGCCAACTATCCGGCACATGATACCTTTGACGTGCTGATGGGCGCCTATGGCACTTATGGGGTTGGCGGCATCAAGGTCGGCACGTTGGACAGCGGTAGTGGTGGCGTCTTGGAGGCCACTTTTGATATCCCGGCAGCACTCAAGGGTGCACAGCGTATTGCCATCCGACTACAAAGCCCCAGCAGTGGCTACTATTCCTTCAACTGGTTTTACAACACCACCACGCCATAATTTGCACAACCTATCGGTCCTAAAGACGTATATTACAACATAAATTACCCAACCGGGCAGGCTCTGTTCAAACCTGCCCGGCCTCAAATGTTGAAGTAAGGAGGTTTTTTGATGAACGACGATCGTCCCGGCTGTTTAGGTGGTTTGCTACGCCTGGCCTTGTTAACCTGGGTGTTTGATTTTTTGCAGGATAATTTCGGCTTTGGACGTGGCTGCTCATGCACTGGCATAGGTTGCGGGTTTATCCTACTCTTTCTATTTCTCATCTTTGCCTGTAGCATCCTGACCGGCACTGATTGGACCCGCTTGACCATGCACCTGCCGCTCTGGGCATTCTAACCGAAAAGCATTCCCAAGTTTCTAAAACATGGTATAAAAGACGACACATCGGTATCATCTCAATAACTTGGGGCCTCTTAGCGTTTTTTACCACGAGGGCTCGAAGCCACAAAGTCCTTATCCTTTCCTTCGTGCCCTTGGGCCTTCGTGGTGAGATTTTTTATTGTGCCCTATGGCCATTTTTGAGAAGTCGCCATGAACTCTGTTCACCACCAAGCATGAAAATGTGCTATAACCTGAGCACTCGGCTAACACAGAGGTCGTTTAGTA
>DAOTZN010000016.1:0-3458 GCA_034434095.1 Anaerolineales bacterium | reverse complement strand
TGGATTTGGAGAACGGGCGCGCCGACCTGAGTCTCGATGAGGCCATTCCATATTTCACGCGCCCTGTCCGGCAACATCAGGTGGCGTTGGTGGAACTTCAGGATAGGGCAACCACCCGCGGGGGCGTTTGTTTCCGGGGCGACCTACGGGTTACAGAACAAATTACGGGCTTTCAGCAAATCTCTTGGGAGGACGGCACCCTCCTGGGCAATTTCCCCTTAGAAATGCCCGCCCAAGAGATGCTGACCCAGGGTTTTTGGATTTCTCCGGATGAGGCCACGGTTTCTGCATTGGATGATGCCGGATTGTGGCGCGGCGCCCCGAATGATTACGGCCCCGATTGGCCTGCTGTGCGCGAGCGCGTGCGCGCCCGAGATGGGTACCGCTGCCAGGCGTGCGGCGCACCCGAAAGGGAACGCCCCCACCATGTGCACCACAAACGCCCTTTCCGGTTGTTCCAAGACCCTCAGGAAGCCAACCGCCCGGAGAACTTGATTACGCTGTGCCCTTCCTGCCACCGGCGGGCGGAACAGGCCGTGCGGGTGCGCAGCGGGCTGGCCGGGCTGGCTTACCTGCTGCATCACCTGGCGCCGTTGCTCTTGATGTGCGACCCGGCCGACCTGGGGCGGCACAGTGACCCGGCTTCTCCCCTGGCGGAGGGGCATCCGGTGGTGCTGTTGTACGAAAACATCCCCGGAGGGTTGGGGTTTAGCGCCCAATTGTTCGAGCGGCAGGCGGAACTGCTCGCGATGGCGGCGGAGCGTTTGGCAACCTGTACCTGCGTGGACGGCTGCCCTTCGTGCGTTGGCCCGGGCGGAGAGGAGGGCGCCGGTAGCCGTCAGGAGACCACCGCCCTGCTGGCCGCGCTGCGAGGTGGGCGCTGAGGTCAACGCTGCGCTGAGCAGGGATGAAATCCCCCGCGCAGCGCGTGGAAGCCCTTGGGCTGAAGGGTAGCGGAGGGCAATGCCCTCCACTACCCCAGGTGTATCTAATGGGCATCCGCGCAAAGTCACCTACCTTGATTTTCTTTGCACCCTGGCGACTGCGCGTTATTTTTTGCAATCAACTCGTTTTTTTGGAGGTGTCGTTGTGGCTCAACCCAAAGTTTTCGTAACCCGCATGATTCCCGAAGAAGGCCTGACCCTGCTGCGGGCGGCCTGTCAGGTAGACCTGTGGGAGGGCGATATGCCGCCTTCCCGCGATGTCTTGCTGCGACGCGTACGCGGCGTGGATGGCATTCTGTCCCTGCTCACCGAGCGCATTGATGCCGAAATCATGGAAACTGCCGGGTCAAAATTGCGCGTGATTAGCAATTATGCCGTCGGGTACGACAACATCGACATCCCGGCGGCCACGGCACGCGGCATCCCGGTCGGGCATACGCCCGGTATTCTGACCGAAACAACCGCCGATTTTGCCTTCGCGCTGTTGATGGCGGCCGCCCGGCACATCGTGGCGGCCAATGCGTACGTCCACAACGGACGCTGGAAGACCTGGGGGCCGAAAGTCTTGTTGGGGGTAGATATCCACGGGGCAACCCTGGGGTTGATTGGCTTTGGACGCATCGGGCAGGCGATGGCCCGTCGGGCACGCGGGTTTGATATGCGCGTGTTGTATTACGATCCCAGCGTGCCTGCCGAGACGGCCCCCGAAGGCTGCCGCGCGGTGGACCTGGATACGCTGCTACGTGAAGCCGATTTCATTTCCCTGCACACCCCGCTGACCGAGAAGACCCGTCACATGATTGATGCGGCGGCTTTTGCCAAGATGAAGCCCACTGCGGTGCTGGTTAACACGGCGCGCGGCCCGATTGTGGAGCCGCAGGCCCTCTACCAGGCGCTGGCCGAAAAGCGCATCTTCGCCGCCGGGCTAGATGTCACCGAGCCGGAACCGCTGCCCACGGATTCCCCCTTGCTCTCGCTGGACAATCTGGTGGTTGCGCCGCACATCGGCAGCGCCAGCCGGGCGACGCGCGGCAAAATGGCGCAAGTGGCCGCCCAAAACTTACTGGCCGGTCTGCGCGGTGAACGCCTACCACACTGCGTCAACCCGCAGGTGTATGAAGACGTGAGGTGATGGGGTGCGCGGCAGTTGAGCGGGGATGAAATCCCCCGCTCAGTGCGTGGAAGCCCTTGGGGCTGAAGGGTAGCGGTTTCAACCGCCTTGCATGTGCCGAGACGGAGATTTGTCCCCTGCCGAATCCCTGAGCGGGGATGAAATCCCCCGCTCAGTGCGTGGAAGCCCTTGGGGCTGGAGGGTAGCGGAGGGCAATGCCCTCCGCTACCCTTTTCGCGCTCAACGTCCCCAGGCCGCTGATACGTCAGCGCCGAAAATTGGAAACACAAACGGCAAAATCCCCCCCACACTTGACATTTCCCCAAAAAGCGGTACAATCTAACTGCACATAAAGTGTAAAAAATACACTAATAGACCGCAAAGGAAATATGCACACCTTACCCACTGAAATCATCCACACTATCCAGCGCGCACTGGAAGAAGACCTGGGAGCGCGCGGCGACGTGACCGGTCAAAGCACCATCCCCGCCGAAGCGACGCTTTCCACCCGCATCATCGCCAAACAAACCGGCGTCGTGGCCGGGCTGGACGTGGCCGCAGCCACTTTTCAGGCACTGGAACCCGACATCCACTTCACCGCCCACGTGGCGGAGGGCGCCCATGTGACACCCGGCACCCTCCTGGCCGAAATCCACGGCAACGCCCGCGCCTTGCTGGCCGCCGAACGCACCGCACTCAACTTCCTGGGGCGCATGTCCGGCATTGCCACCCTGACCCACCAGTTCGTGCAGGCGGTGGCCGGTACCCAGGCCACCATCCTAGATACGCGCAAAACCGCGCCCGGCTTGCGTCACATTGATAAACTGGCCGTGCGCCGTGGCGGTGGTGCCAATCACCGCATGGGGCTGTACGACATGATTCTCATCAAGGACAACCACATCGACTTTGCCGGTTCGCTGGCGGAAGCCGTACGCCGGGCACGTGCCGCTCACACCGACTTGCCCATCGAAGTGGAAACCCGCACGCTGGCGGAGGTACAGTCAGCGCTGGATGCCGGCGTGGAACGCATCTTGCTCGACAACATGACGCTGGAAGAGATGCGCGCCGCCGTTCACCTGAGCGCCGGACGTGCCAAACTGGAAGCCAGTGGCAACGTGACCCTGGCGAGCGTGCGCGCCATCGCCGAAACCGGTGTGGATTTCATCTCCATCGGCGCGCTGACCCATTCGGCGCCGGTTTTCGATGTCAGCATGAAGGTTGTATAGCCGATGCGACTCTGCACCCTGGCGTTAAAGATTCAACGCAAAGACACCAAGACGCACAAAAACTCACGTTTTGGCGCTAAAGCCGGGTATCTGATCTGAAAATAAACTTCTCATCAGGCTCGTGGCACCAGTTACTAAACGACCTCTGTGTTAGCCGAGTGCTCAGGTTATAGCACA
>DAOTZN010000015.1:0-15833 GCA_034434095.1 Anaerolineales bacterium | reverse complement strand
GACTGAGAGGATGCCATAATTATCTCAATTGTCAAGGTACATTACCCAGCGTTGAAGAGTTAACGCAAAGACGCGGCGTCGCAAAGAAAATCACGTTTTGGTGCTACAACCGGACGAATTTTCCTCCAGAAAAGCCTTTGCACCTTGGCGACTTTGCGTTAAGGTTTTGGGTTTTTGCATCTGCCCGGTGGTGCGCGGCGAGCCGCTTCTACTTTGACGATGCGGCCTGCGCCTCGCGAGCGGACGTAGGACGGGCTTTCAGCCTGTCCCTTGCGGAATGTGTCGCCGACCTGCCTGTGCCACCTGTGCCATGTAATGGTACGAAGTGGCATGGTTGGCTTCACCAGGCACAACGTACCACGACTTTACCAGGCACAGCCTGGCGGTACAGAAATTTACCAGAGGTTCTTATGCCAGAGAAAGATGATTTGACCCAGTCCATTTATCGTGCTGTGCATGACCTGTTGCCGGAGATGGATGAATCCCTGCGTGCGCAGGTTGAAACCCTGCTGGCGCGGGCCAAGCGCGGCGAAAAGACTGACAACCTTTTGGTCGAACTGGTCAGTGCGAATAAGCGCCTACGTCCTCGTCTAAGAAAAACATTGGCCAATGCTGAGCGCACCTTGTCCTACACTCCATTCGTCGGTGAGAAAACATCTACCCCCGGGCAGGTGTTCACCTGCCCGAAGTGCGGCTACCGCTACATCATCGGGGAGGCGGGGGAAACGCCACCACCCTGCCCCACGCACCACGAGGCGCTCATCCGCGCAAACAAAGAAGCCGCAGGCGAGAAAGACGAAGACGAGAAAAAGGAGCACTGAGCCATGTTAACCTCATTCTGGGAAAGCGTTGGAGAGGGCCTCTCCGAAAAGTGGCTGGAACGCCTCTTCGGTCCGGCCTTTCTCTTCTGGGCCGGCGGCCTGTTGCTGTGGATTGGCCCGGGCAACCTGTCTGACCGGTGGGCAGAACTCATCGCGCTGCCCCCGGTGGCCCAATCCGGGTTGCTGATTGCGACCCTGCTCACGCTGGCCGGGTCGGCGCGGCTGATGGCGGCCTTGAGCATCCCCATCCTGCGCTTCCTGGAGGGCTATTGGCCCTGGCCGCTGGACTATGTGGGAACCGCCGGTGTCGCCTTGCGCCGTAAAATCGTGGCGCGGCGCAAACGCCGCTGGAGCGACCTGATGCTCAAACGTCAAAAGGAGACACTCTCCTGGCGCGAGCAGCGCGAACTGGCACGCCTGGAGACCTGGCGAGGGCACACGCCGCGCGATGAACAAGACCTGCTGCCCACCCACCTGGGGAACATCCTGCGCGCCGCCGAAACGCGCCCCCGTCAGCGCTACGGGCTGGACGCGGTGCTGCTCTGGCCGCGGCTATGGCTGCTGCTGCCCGAAAACGTCCGCCAAGACCTGAGCGCCGCTCGCGGACGGATGGATGACCTGGCCGGGGCCTGGGGCTGGGGGCTGCTCTTCCTCGGCTGGACGTTCACCTGGCATTGGGCCTGGGTGATCGCGTTACTGTGGATGGGGGTGGTCTACGCCCTGCTGGTGCAAAGCGCGCAGGCCTTCGCCGATCTACTGGTCGCCACCTTCGACACCCAACGCTGGCGGCTGTACGAAGCCCTGCGCTGGCCGCTGCCCCCGAAGAGCGGCGCGGCCGAAATTGCTGCCGGTGAAGCGCTCACGCGCTACGTTCAACGCGGCATGCAAGAGGAGATTGTTCAATACCGGCACACCGAGGGTAGTTAGTTAGGTAGTTGGGTAGTTGGGTAGTTGGGTAGTTTGATAGTTTGGCAGTTCAAGGATGAAACCGTTTTCTTATGCCGCAAAACATGATACACTTTGACCATATTTCCTGCCGCTAACAGCGAACGGCAGGCAAACACGTTTAAACTGGCGTCTGGCGAATATGTAACCCCATCCGCAAATGGCACCCCAAATTGCGCAAATTTCTCAACTTGCGGGCACATAAAAAACGCCAGTCTCCGGTTTCAGTTTTGTTTTACACATTTCCACAGCGTGAAGGAGAAGTCGTCAATGCCCCGAAAGAGCACCACAAAAAAGCCCCTCGTTGCTGGGCTAAGCTCCCAAGAAATCATCGCCGATTACCGTATGGCCTACCGCAGCCGACAAGCTAGTTTGATTGGCCGCCGGGAGGTACTGAGCGGCAAAGCCAAATTCGGTATTTTTGGCGACGGCAAAGAAGTAACCCAGGTCGCTATGGCACACGCTTACCAACCGGGGGATATCCGTGCCGGGTACTACCGTGATCAAACGCTCATGTTTGCCCTGAATGTACACACCATCTCAGAATTCTTTGCCCAGTTGTACGCCCACGCCGACCTGGAACACGAACCCGCCACCGGCGGGCGCGCCATGAACGCCCACTTTGCCACCCGTTTTCTCAACCCCGATGGCACCTGGAAAAATCTCACCGCAAAACCCCATTCTTCCGCCGATGTCTCCCCAACCGGCTCACAAATGCCGCGTTTGGTCGGCCTGGCGTATGCCTCCCGCCTATACCGTGAGATAGACACTCTCAAGGCCTACAAAAAGTTCTCCAATAACGGTAACGAAGTTGCCTGGGGCACCATCGGCAACGCCTCCACCGCCGAGGGCTTGTTCTGGGAAGCGGTAAACGCCATCGGCGTGCTGAAATCCCCGGCCATTATCACCATCTACGATGACGGCTACGGCATCTCCGTCCCAAACAAATACCAGGTGGTCAAAGAAAACCTTTACGCCATCCTGCAAGGTTTTCAGCGTACCCCCTGCCCCGGAGAACATTGCGACGAGGGCTATGACGTTTACACCGCCCCGGGGTGGGACTACCCGACGCTGGTAGAAACCTTCCAAAAAGCAAGCCAAATCGCCCGCGAGCAACACATCCCGGCCATCGTCCACGTAACCGAAGTCATCCAACCGCAAGGGCATTCCACCTCCGGCAGCCACGAGCGCTACAAAAGCCCGGAACGCCTGGCCTGGGAAAAGGAACACGATTGCATCACCCGCATGCGCGCCTGGCTCATTGCCGAAGGCCTGGCCAGCAAAGCCGACCTGGAACGCTGGGAAGCCGAAGACCTGGAAACAGTGGAGGAAATCCGCAAACAGGCCTGGGAAGCCTATCAACAGCCCATTCTCACCAACCGCAAATACACCGCCGACTTGCTGGACGCCCTGGCCGAGACCACGCCCCAACAAGCCGATGCAGTGCGTGCCATCCGCAACGACTTACTGGCAAATCCATCCCCCTGGCGACGCGATATTGCATCGGCCATTCAACAGGCCTTACTCGTCACCCGTCAGACCGATTCCCCTGCCCGCCGCAAACTCCTGCAATGGAAGCGCGACCTCAACAAATCGGCAGAAGAACGCTACGATACTTACCTCTACTTGCCCGAAGACGACCCGCTTTCGGCGCTCAACGTGCCCGAAGTCAAGCCACGCTACAGCGAAAACTCTCGGGTTGTCTACGGCTTTGAAGTGCTCAACGCCTGCTTCGACGCCGCCCTGGCGCGGGAGCCACGCCTGATCGCCTTTGGCGAAGACGTCGGCAAGTTGGGCGATGTCAATCAGGGCTTTCGCGGCCTGCAAGAAAAGTACGGCGAACTGCGCATCTCCGATACCGGCATTCGGGAAGCAACCATCCTCGGGCAGGCCATCGGCATGGCAATGCGCGGCCTGCGCCCCATTGCCGAAATCCAATACCTGGATTACCTGTTGTACGCCTTGCAAATCATGTCCGATGACCTGGCTACACTACTGTGGCGCACCAAAGGTGGGCAGCGCGCCCCGGTCATCGTGCGCACGCGCGGCCACCGTCTGGAGGGCATCTGGCATTCCGGCTCGCTGATGGCCGGCATCATCAACCTGGTGCACGGCATGCACGTCCTGGTACCGCGCAACATGACCCAAGCAGCCGGTTTCTACAACACCCTGCTGCAAGCCGAAGAACCGGCCCTCATCGTAGAAGTGCTCAACGGCTACCGCCGCAAGGAGCGCCTGCCCGACAACATCGGCGAATTCACCCTGCCCTTAGGCGTCCCCGAAATTTTGCGCCCCGGCAACGATCTGACTCTCGTAACCTACGGCGCCTGCTGCCCCATCGCACTCCAGGCGGCCGAACAACTGGCCGAGGTTGGCATTCAAACCGAAGTCATTGACGTGCAAAGCCTGCTGCCCTTTGACCGCTACGGCTACATCGCCGAATCGCTCAAAAAGACCAACCGCGTGCTGTTCGTAGATGAAGACGTGCCCGGCGGCACCACCGCATACATGCTACGTCAGGTGCTGGAAGTGCAAAACGGCTTCCAATGGCTCGATAGCCCGCCGCGCACCCTGCCCGGCAAGGAACATCGCCCGGCCTACGGCTCGGACGGCGACTACTGGTCAAAGCCCAACGTCGAAACCATCTTCGAGGCCGCCTACAACATCATGCACGAAGTCAACCCGGGCAAATACCCGCTCTTCTACTAACCTTTATGCTACGCAAGCGTTACCTCCGTATCACAGCCTTCTTCGCCCGCACCCTGCTGGGGCTGCTCTTCTGGGATGTCATCTTGCCGCGTCTGGGCTTGCGCTTTCTCAGCAATCGCACTCGCAAGCAACGGCTGATTCGGGTTGCGCGCCGCTATCGGGCACTGGCAGTATCCATGGGCGGCGTGCTCATCAAACTCGGTCAATTTCTCTCCGCCCGCGTGGATATCCTGCCGGATGCCTTTACCCGCGAACTCGAAGACCTGCAAGATGAAGTACCGCCGGAGGATTTCGCCGACCTGGTGCGAGTCATCGAAACCGAATTTGGACGCCCGCTCAACGAAATTTTCATCCGCGTGGACCCGCAGCCGCTGGCTGCGGCCTCCATTGGACAGGCACACTACGCCTGGATTTCCCTGCTCCCCACGGAGGATGCGGAAACGGACGACCCCGCGGGGAGCGCGCCAACCCCAAAAGAAGCCGCCCCCTCAGAGGTCCCCGCGCCGTCTCCCGCCGTGGAAACGCGCGTGGTCATCAAAATCCAGCGTCCCCTCATCCAGGAAATCGTCGTCACCGACATGTCCGCCCTGGAGCGGGTGGGGCGCTGGCTGCAATGGTACCGTCCCATTCGGGAGCGCGCCGACGTGCCCGCGTTGCTCAGCGACCTGTACCGCAGTTTGCGCGAGGAGATAAATTACCTGCAAGAAGCCGACTACGCCGAAGAATTCGCCGCCAACTTTGCCGAACGGCCGCGCATTCGCGTGCCGGCGGTCTACCGGCGCTACACCACCCGGCGGGTCATCACGCTGGAAGACATCGTAGGCATCAAAATCACCGATTTCGAGGCCCTGGAGGCCGCCAACATCAACCGCAAGGCGGTCGCCAACCTGCTGTTTGAGAGTTATCTACAACAAGTCTTCCTCGACCACTTTTTTCACGCCGACCCACATCCGGGCAATCTGTTGGTTGTGCCACTCGACGAAAACGGCAGCGCCGGGCGGGCGTTCCGCCTGGCCTTCATCGACTTTGGGATGATGGGGCGCGTCTCCCCCGAACAGCGCGCCGGGCTGCGTCAGATGGCCATTGCCATTACCACCCAGAACGCGCCTTTGGCGGTACAGGCCTACCGCAAACTGGGTTTTCTGCTGCCCAACGCCGATTTGGAACTCATCGAGCGTGCCGGGGTGCAAATCTTTGAGCGTTTTTGGGGCAAGAGCACTGCTGAACTGAGTCAAATCAGTTTCGATGAAGTGCGCGAATTCATTGCAGAATTTCGCACGCTGTTGTACAGCCTGCCTTTCCAATTGCCAACCGATATGATCTGGCTGGGGCGGGCGGCCTCTATCCTTTCGGGCATGTGTACCGCACTCGACCCGGATTTCAACCCCTGGTGGAGCCTGGTGCCGTTCACCCAAATCTTGATTGAAGAAGAGCGCAAGGGCGGCTGGGAGGGCCTGCGCCAGGAATTGAGCAACGTTGAAAAATCGCTCCTGCGCCTGCCGGGGCGACTGGATGCGCTGCTGCGTCAAATCGAAGAGGGGAAAATCCGCACCCGCAACCCGGAATTGCGCGCCCAGGTTGCCTCGCTGGAACAGGCCATCGTGCGATTGACAACCGGCATTATTTTTGCGGCCTTGCTATTGGGCGGCATCCAGTTGTACCAAAACGACCTGCCGCGAGCGGCCTACGTGCTGCTCTTCGGCGCCGCGTTGGCGTTGTGGCGCAGTTTGAGGAGGTAGACGGTGGACGGTGGACGGTAGACGGTGGTGGACAGCGAATAGCAAACAGGTCACAGCCCACAGCGGTCACCTGCCGCCTGACCACTTGACTACCTGACCCCTGACCCCTGACCACCTGACGCCTGACCACCTGACCCCTGACCACCTGTCGCCTGTCCCCTGCCCTCAATCCTCCGCCAGTGCCAGGGTGCGTAGCGCGGCCTGGGCTTCTTCGTAACGTTCAAAGGCCCGCTCGCGGCGGCGAAAATCCGGCGTGTGGACGTAGTTCCGGCCTTTGCTTTTCTTTACCCCCATGGCCTTATGCAACATCTCGTGATAAAGCACAAAGGCCACCACATCACGCGGCACGGAGGAGTCATCCAGGCGGCGGCTGAGGGTGATGGTATCGGTTGCCGGTTTGTAGTGCCCAAAGGTACGCTGTGCGGCGCGCTGGCTCCAAACCAGGTGGGGGCGTGCCAGTGCGCCATCGAAGTAGTGGGCATTAAGTTCGTCGAAAAGTTCTTCCAGGTTGTACACCAGCCCACGCGCGGCGCGGTTGTTCCCCACAACGATGTCTTGCAGGGTGCGCAACGTGGCCTGAAAGGCTTCGCCCTCCACCCAATCTTGCAAACGCCGGCGTTCGGCTGGGGAGGCTTTTTTCTCTATTGCGGCTTTTAAAGCCTTGAGCACCTCCAAAGGTGCGCCGCTAAAGCCTTCGGACAAGGTCATGCGCAAACGCCCATCCGACTTTCGACGGGTGCGGTAGATGGTGGCACCGTTGTACAGATTCACTTCGGGTTGATGCCCGTCCGGCCACAGGCGCAAGAAACGCCGCAGGGTATCCAGGTGCATTTGGAAGTGCCCCGCATCGCTCAAAAAGCAGAACCAGGCATAAGCGTGCCGCGTCGGGGTGCGAAAATCCGCGGGTTGTCCGCCCGCTTCTCGGGCAATGGTCTCCAATTGGGTGGTCAAGGTGCGAAGTTTTTCCAGGAGACGTGTTTCCTCCTGGGGGTCCGGATGCCGGGCAGTTGCCAGGGCCTGAAAATCCTGTTGGCAAGCATTGACCTGGGCGATGGCATTGGAGACCCCAATCGTCTCAAGGGGTGCGGCTTGCTTTTGGGGAGCGGAACCACCTGCGGGGTCGGCACGTTCTGGCAGCGTATCCCAGGGGATGGCGGTTAAAAATCGGACGGCGCGCCGCGATGGGCCGGGCAGGTCTTCTATCGTTATCCGATGGGTCTGGCAAATCTCCTGCACCTGTTGCAGCACCTGCACCGTGTTATTCTGCCACTGTTGGCGTTCTGCCGGGGTAAACCCGAGAGCAATTTGACGACGCAAGGCACGCTCAAAACGCACCAGGCCTTGAATGCGAAGTTTTTTGGCAACCATAGTGATATTGTAACGCACAAATTTTTGCGGTATCATACGAGACATGAAACAGCGAGGCTTTTTGATATTTTTGTTCCTGGCAAGTATGTTTTTGGGGGGCGGGTATTCCGCACGCGCACAAACGCCCAACGATGTGGACTTACAAATCAGCGCCGGTTTGGACGGGAAATGTCGCCAGAATTCGTGGATGCCGGTGGGTGTGTTGGTGAGCAATCGGGGCGCAGATTTACCCTCTACCGACCTGGAAATTCGCATTCCCTCCTATGATGAACCCTCCGGTACCCCTATCACCATCCCGGCGGCTCTACCTGCCGGCGCGCGTAAAGCCTTCAGCCTGTATGCCTACCCTAACGACAACACGGGGAAGGTCGTGCTAACGTTCAAAGTGGATGGTAAATTGTATCGTCGCACCAGCACGTCCATTCAGTGTGTGGGCAGGGATGATGTGCTGATTGGTGTGTTGGGAGATACCGTACCCGCCGGCATCATGCCGCCCAAGAGCCAAAGTAATGCCACAAGCATTGCCTTTCTGGATGCCAGCAATCTGCCCGATCAGCCTTTCGGCCTGGAGGCGCTCTCGGCGCTGGTGATTATGCCGCAAAGTGACACACGCACTCTGCGCCCCGAACAGGTAGAAGCCATCCGTTTGTGGGTGCTGGGGGGCGGCAATTTGCTGGTCATCGGTGGTGGGCATTGGACAAACGCGCTCGGCCTGGGGGAACTGCTCCCCATGCAGCCACAAGGCAGCACCGAAATCACCGCGCTGGCCCAGCCGGAGACCCTTTTAGCCGCTCCACTGACCATCAGCACCGGACAGGCGGCAGAAGATGCCTCGACCACGCTGTACAGTGCAGCGCAACAACCCCTATTTTCGTATCACATCTACGGAGAGGGGTTCGTTTCTTACCTGGCTTTCGACCCCAACACCTTATCGGAAGCCGGGTTGGCGGAAAAATTGTTCGCTGCCAGCGGCTGGCAGGTATCCCCCGGTAGCGCACAAATCATCGCCTTTTCACTGCCCGATTCTGAATACTCCAACATCTATAATGCCTTGCATGCCTTGCCGGAGCACATCCGGTTTCCCCTGACGTTGGTGTGTGTTTTTTTGGTTGCCTATCTGCTGCTCCTGGGGCCGGTAAGTTTCAGAATACTACGGAAACGACAAGAGTGGATTTGGGTGAGCAGCCTGGTGCTGGCCTTAGGGTTCACGTTGTTTATGCTTCTGGTGGGCACCCGCCTGCGCGGCAAACCACTGTTTCAACAATTTACCATCGTACAGACCTGGGACAAAAGTGAAACCGCCGTAGTACGGGGAATCGGCGGACTCTACAGCCCCAATCGCGCCCGCATTACCCCACAGGCCGACCGGCAAATGTGGCTTTTCCCCTTCCGCTCGGATTCATCCCCCCTGGCGGCGGTCAAATTGGCACCACAAGGGGTGCAGTTGCCCGATTTAAGTTTCAATGTCAGCACCATGGCACATTTTAGCCTGGCCTATCTGCACCCGGCACCCGACTACCAGGCCAGTTTGCAAATTGTCTGGCGAGAGGATGCCCTTCGGCTGCAAGGTACGCTGAACTGGAATGAGGACTTGCCGCTACATGATAGCACTTTGTTTACCGAAAACGGCAGTTACTTCCTTGGCGAAATTCACCCAGGTATCAACCACATCGATCTCATGCTAAGCGGTAGCAACATTTTTCTGTATCCGCCTAACGACTATCCTCCCATTACCTTCCGCTCCCCGGGTATTACTCCCTCATCGAACGATACCTCGAGAATTCTCGCAGAGCAATTGGTTAACAGAAGCCACGGCCAGGCACCTGACCACATCAAGAACCAACGTGCCGACATTCTCGCGGAGGCCATTCGTAACCTACCGTTCTCTACCCCACAACGGATATGGATCGCGGGCTGGCAGCAAAAAGATTCTCCCGAGCAACCGGGGTGGTCGCTTTCGGGAACGCCTATCACTAATGAGGGCCAGACGCTTTACTTGCTTTCTGTGAGCGGCGACATTACGCCACCCGGCACACGTTATCAATTGTCCTACAACATCGACGATGTGAACCAATGGAATTACTTATACCCAGGAGACCAAATCCTGCTCGAAGGCTGGCTACCAGGCGGGCGCAATGGGTTCAACAATGCCTATATGATGCGCAAATGCACCCTGGAAATTACCGCCTCTTCCAACGTCCAAAATGCGTCGCTTGCATTGTGGAATTACGATACTGAGGCCTTCGATGAATTCAACGTTCCCACCAGCGGGCGGGTTGAAATCGAAAATCCAACCGTCTACTTTTCCTCCACAGGGTTGTTCCAAATACAAATCGGAAATACCGATCAAAACGACACACTGCACATAAAAAAGATGTTTATCCTTCCGGAGTACGAGGTGAGCAATCCATGAGCGCCATTTTGCGAACCGAGGCACTCAGCAAGCGCTACGGCAAAGGCTCTAAAAGCCGCATGGCACTGGATGCCTTGACTTTTGATGTGTACGAAGGCGATGTTTTCGGCTTTGTGGGGCCTAATGGCGCCGGGAAGACCACCACCATCCGCATCCTATCTACGCTATTGGAGCCGAGCGAGGGCGATGCCTGGGTGGGTGGCTACTCTGTGCGCGAGAAGCCGCGAGAAGTGCGCCGCCTGCTAGGGTACATGCCCGATTTCTTTGGGGTATACGGTGAATTGACGGTTGGGGAATACCTGGAATTTTTCGCCGGCTGTTACAACGTTCCGTTTTCCGAACGCCCAGCCCTGATTAACGACCTGTTAGAACTGGTAGACCTGGGACACCGCCGAGAGGATCAGGTAGAAAGTTTATCGCGTGGCATGAAGCAGCGCCTCAGCCTGGCGCGCACCCTGATCCACGACCCACAAGTGCTCCTGTTGGACGAACCGGCCTCCGGTTTGGATCCCCGCGCCCGCGTGGAGATACGCGAACTCCTGCGTGAACTGGGGCGCATGGGGAAGACCATCTTCTTCTCAACGCATATCCTATCGGATGTGGCCGAAATCTGCAATCGCATCGCCATTGTGGAAGGCGGCAAATTGGTCGCGCTGGACACTATGGAATCCCTCGGGAGTATCATGGGGCAAAGCCGCCGCCTGACGATTGAAATTCTGGGGCCGGTGGAGGAAGTCGGGCGCAAGTTGGAGGCGTTCTCGTCGCTCTCAAGGGTAGAACCAGCCCCTGGAAACAACGTCCCACCGGAGCGCAGCCGCTGGCAAATCGCTTTCAGCGGAGACGACCGGGCGTTAAGCACCCTGCTCGCAGATTTAATTGCGGCCGGAATGCCGGTGGTGCACTTCAGCGAAGAAAAAGTCACATTAGAAGACATCTTCATGCAGTTAACGGAAGGCACAGTGACGTAAATATGCAAAAGAGCAATTTTTTTCGACGCGTTGACCGTTTGGTGTGGCCGCTCAGACGTTTATGGCATGCCCTGCGAAACAACCCCATCATCTACAAAGAATTCCGCAGCCGCATGCGCACCCGCCGGGTACAGTTTTTCCTGTTGATACCTACGTTGTTCACCGCAGGCACAACATTTGCTACCAGCGGACTACTTTACAGTAATGACAACAATTTAAATTTTGAGGACCAGCGCGCGATTGGCATCGGAATTTTCACCATCGTAATCATAGCGCAGGCCATGATCGCGCTGTTGATCACCCCGGCCGTCAGTGCGGGGGCAATTTCGGGAGAACGCGAGCGCCAAACCTACGACTTACTGCGCACCACCCTAATCTCCGCGCGTGACTTAGTACTGGGGAAATATGTGACCGCCGTGGCTTTTATCCTGCTGCTTATTCTCTTGCAAACACCAATACTTTCCCTGGCCTTTTTGTTTGGCGGCATTGAACTAACAGAAATCGTAATGCACACCACCGTTATCCTGGTCACGGTATTGTATTTTTGCAGTA
The DNA here is from genome assembly GCA_034434095.1 of Anaerolineales bacterium. Taxonomy (GTDB): domain Bacteria; phylum Chloroflexota; class Anaerolineae; order Anaerolineales; family DRKV01; genus DRKV01. The sequence goes on along the minus strand of DAOTZN010000015.1, from coordinate 4,318 downwards.
TTGGGATGTTCATCTCCAGTTTGAACCACCGCACACTCCCATCCACCGTTGCTACTTACGTGTTTATCGGTGCACTGACAGTCATTCTGCCCGCACTGCTGACTTTTCTAGGGGTCTTACTTTCCGATTTAGATTTCATCAATAACCTTCCCGCCGGCGGTGAAATCGCGTTAGCAATACTTGTTCTGCTGTTTTTATCGATTAATCCAATCGCGGCCATGATTTCCGGTGAAGGCTATCTGCAAAGTGACCAGAAGTTTTGGTATATCACAGAAACGCTGTCTAATGGAACCACCCTGTACGGACCATCCCCCTGGCTGCTGTACGCCATCTTGAACACTTTGCTCACCGTATTTTTCCTGTACTTGACAATCCGCCGGGTGCAGCGTCCCGAAAGGTAAAGGCATGTCTGTTTCTCAAAAACTTCCCCTGGATGAATGGATGCTCTTCTACCGCTTACGGCGGGCTGCAGAATGGATGTTGCGCGCGGTACCCGTAGGGGCCGCGCTGGCGCTGGGGACTTCTCTCCCCCTGATGTTGTCTGCCACCCTGCTACGCCGGGAGTTTATCCTGCTGGCCGGAGGGTTGATTTTGGGGTGCGCCTTTGTGGGCGGTGGGCTGGGCTTTTTGTGGTCAACCACGCCCTTACAGGTGGCGCAACATGTGGAGCGCACCTTCGGGTTGAAGGAACGCCTGAGCACCGCGTTGGAATGGCAGGCGCACCCTGAAAATCCGTTGTTCGAGTATTTGCAGGCAGATGCGTTGCGCGCGGCTCAACAGGTCACGGCTTCGGAACTATTGGCCTTTAACCTACCGCGCTGGCAATTATGGCTCACACTGGCCCTATTGCTCGCCACCACCGTGACCGGTTCGCTACGCGTACCCTTTGAACGGGCGGCCGTTCACCGTCAGGAACAACAGGCCATTCAGCGCGAAATCCAGGCCGTAGAGGCGTTGCGCCAGGAAATTGCGGCGCGGGAAGACCTGACGGCAGAGGAAAAGGCACAGTTGGATGAAATTCTAGCCCAGGCGGCGCAATCGCTGGCACAGGCCGAGCACCCCGAGGAAGCCAGTGCGGCGCTTGAAGAGGCCCGTCAACGCCTGAAGGCGCTTTCGCCAGAACAAGCCCAGGCCATGGCAGAGGCACTGCAAAACGCCGGGCAGCAACTTTCGGCCGGTGAAACGCCCTTGCAAGGCGTAGGTCAGGCACTGGCACAAAACAACTTACTCCAGGCAGCCCAAGAACTTTCTTCGCTGAACTTAAGCAACCTGGACGCTTCTCAGCGTGAAGCGTTGGCCGGACAACTGAACGCCCTGGCGCAATCGCTGGCAACCACCAATCCCGACCTGGCGGCGCAACTTCAGCAAGCCGCCCAGGCCTTGCAAAACGGCGATACGGCTGCGGCACAACAAGCGTTAACCCAAGCCGGACAAAGTCTCAGCACGGCAGCCCGACGCCTTCAGCAGGCCGCCGCGGCGCAGCAACTGGCGACGCAACTGGGTCAGGGTCAGCAACGCTTGTTAGCGGCCGGTCAGGATGCCCAGGGCAGTGGCAGCGGGCAAAACGGCAACAGCAGCGGGCAGCAAAACGGACAAGGGAGCGGGCAAAGCAATAACGGCAGTGGCTTGTGGAACGGGCAGGGCAGCAACGGGTCCGGCAGCGGCGGTGGCAACAGTCAACCCGGCGGCGAAGCAGGCAACCAACCTATTCAGCCTAACACGCTCAGCGGGCACAACGAGGATACGCCCTATGAGTCCTTATCTGCTTCTGACCCGCGCCTGGGCGGTGGGCAAGGCACGGTCACCCTGCCGGGTAGCAACGCCGAAGGCACCTTGTTGGGAAAAGGTGGCGTCAACCCGTCCGAAGATGGTACACTAGAAGTGCCCTATCAGGATGTCTTGCCCCAGTATTTGGATGCCTACCATCAGGCCATCGATGATGAGAGCATTCCTACGCAGTTGCGCGAGGTCATCCGGGAATACTTTGGGGCGCTGGAGCCCTAAAGGAAGCCGCGCCACCCTCAATTCCGGGCAGGTATCCCCACAATCTGCCGCGGTCTCAACTATCATCTACTTTTCCATCAATGAAACGATTCCTTCTCATTTTCTTCGCGTTGTTGTTTTTGAACGCCTGTACGCCAGGGCCTACGGGCACACCTACTCAAAACTGGAGCATAGTCAAATTGCTAACTCAGGAAGAGCAGGTAGAAAGCATTACCGATGTGCGCGTGGTGCGCCATTGCGGCCCCATCCTGGAGCAGAAATCCATCTCATGTGTGGCGGGTACTTCCAAGGAGTTGTCCTTCAGCATGGGCGGCTCAGGAGGGTTCAGTCTGGGAGTGGAAGTTACGGTGGATAGCAGCGTCGGCAATGCGCTGGGGTTGAACCGCGAGAGCGGCGAACAACTTGATTTACCAAGCCCCCCGGACGGGAGCATCTATCGCTACATCGTAACCACCGAGTACCGCGTGCTACACGGACAGGCATTGGCTAAATCGACCGCCGGAGAAGAGCGCCCTGCGGATTATGCCTTTCAGGCAACCTGCACTCTGCGCATCGAAAACGTGGAGGAGCAATCCTGCCAGGAGAACGTGGCCGGCAATTCGGCTGGCGGAGAGGGAGCGTCTGAAGCCCAGCAAACCGCGGAGGCCGATCTGGCATCTCAGGTGGAAAGCCTGTTAGCGCAAGCCACCCAGCAATATCAAGCCGGCCAATACGCCGAGGCCATCAATATCTACACTCAGGTATTGGCTCTTGACCCTGCCAATGCTATCGCATACAACCAACGTGGCAATGCCTACCGGCAATTGGAGCAGTACGAGATGTGTCTCAACGATTACACCCAGGCAGTTCAGAACGCCACCAGCCAGGCCGAGGCAGCCACCTACTATGCCAACCGCGGTGCAGTCTATGCCTTGCAGAACGAGTGGCAGCGCGCGTTGAATGACTTCACGCAGGCGCTTAATCTTAACGCTGAATTCGCCCGCGCCTATGAGAGTCGCGCCGGAGTCTATGAGAAGTTGGGGCAGTATGAACAGGCAATTACCGATTACAGTACTTTCTTGAACCTGAAGCCGGACAGTGTCAATGCCTACTTACAACGTGCCCAAGCGTACGAACAAACCGGTGACCTGAACGCTGCCATCAATGACTATACGCAAGCGTTGGCTTTACAGCCCGATGCCTCCGCTTATTACAATCGCGGGCAGTTATACCAGGCCATTCAGCAATACGATCAGGCACTACAGGATTACAATCAGGCCATCCAACAAGATGCCAATTATGCCCAGGCCTACTTTGCGCGCGGCAGCATTGCCTACCAAAACAGTCAATATGACGATGCTATTCTCGATTTAACAAAAGCCATTAGCCTGGGGTACGGCAACCCGGATGTGTACGTCTTTCGCGGCATTGCTTATTTACAGAAACAACAAGGTCCCCCAGCCATAGACGACTTCACTCAGGCGCTCTCGCTGGCCCCAGAACGGATAGACCTGTATTTTTATCGCGCCCAGGCCTATGTGCTGACGGAGAATACCAAAGCCGCCATAGATGATCTGATGCAATTCCTCAACCTGGCAGCGGCTGATTCACCCTTGCGTCTCGAGGCGAAAAAACTATTAGAGCGCCTGCAAGGCAATGAGCCGGTTAACGATACCGGCACGCCTATCATCGCTCCCACCCTGCCAATCAACCCAATCAATCCGGTAAATCCGAACAAATAACCTTATGTCAATCAAACGTACTTTTCACCTCACCTTGCTACTCACGCTGCTGTCTACGCTACTTGTTGGTTGTGCCGGTATGAACAACAAACCCGGGCCGCTCACTGCACCCGCTGATCCCCAATCCTTGCCCCCACTGGCAGGAGACTACGCCATCAACGGCACCGATATGACGGATGCTGATTACGGTGGCACACTGCACATTGAGGCCGGGGAATCTGCGGGGACATACCAGTTGACCTATTTATTGACCGAAAGCATTCAGCGCGGCACGGGGCACATTGAGGGCAACCAGTTAATAGTCACCTGGGAGGCCATAGATGGTACGCTCTCCGGCACGGCGGTGTACACCATCACCACTTCTGGACAATTGGACGGCATCCGCACCATTGACGGGGTAGATGGGAAAAACCGCGAGCGCGGCTATCCAAACCCGTAAGTTTTTCTCCAACACAGGGTTCGTCATAAACAACTCCCCGATTTGTTGATTCTTCGTAACTGTCTACCTGGTTTTCCAAATCATTCGCAGGTGTTGCTAAACACGAGCGCCTTGTCAGCAAACGTATCGCCAGGCTCTGCCTGGCAAGGCCGAC
>DAOTZN010000014.1:0-2046 GCA_034434095.1 Anaerolineales bacterium | reverse complement strand
GAAAAAACCAAGGTTCAAAATCCTGAATGTAGTAGCCACGCACGGCTTGCGTTACTGGGTCCAACCACTTGACAGTATGATACACCGTTGCTACAAAGGCATCGTAGGCGCTATAGAGGCTCGTCGGCAAACCTGGTTCATCTACATAAATCACCGGCAAGTCACATTCGGGATATTCACGCTGGAAAGTGCTTTTGTGCGGACGCAAGTTGAGCAAATGGGCATCTACCCCCATCTGCCGCATAGCCCTGGCTTCTTGCACAATAACATGACCACCACCCGTAGCATGCAAGACCGGCAAGACAAACAATATCCGCCGTCCTTCCCAACGTTTTATTCCTTGTTGAATCCAATCCACGCGTTGATGAACCATGTGTGTACGCGCACGAATTCCTATCAAGGTAGGATCTTCTTTGCAGCGTTGTACCCCCTGAGAAATTATGGGCTGCCCATGTTTAGCAGCCAATTTTTCATCGGCACGACGCGCCAGCATACGACGGCGTTCGTGGGAATAACTTTTTGACTGAGCATGGTAAATGTACGCATCATCTGCTACAGCCAGACTCCAACCTGCTTTGCGAACTCGCAAACAATAATCGTTTTCTTCGCCATAGCCAGCACCAAAAGTCTCTTCGTCAAAATACCCTATTTCTTCAAGCACTGCACGACGTATCATTAAGCAAAACCCGTTCAAAAAAGGAATACGGGGATATAAACGTTCAGATACTTTGCGAACACGGGTAGCCATCTCTGTAATAGAGACGCCCTCAGGCAAAGCATTATCGGCCCAGTCACCTTGTTCGTTAAGGGTTTCAGGCACAGATTGCCAGGATGCGGTATTAGAGAGTGGCCCAACCAGTCCTATACGATCGTCAGATTCTGCACAGGCCACCATCGAATCTAACCAGTAAGGTGTGACAATAGTATCGCTGTTGAGAAGCAGGGCATAATCAGCGGTGGATGCCCGTAATCCCTGATTGGCAGCCAGGGTATAACCATGTGCCTGTTCATTACGCAACAAAACCGCCCCCTGAGTCTCGGCAAACCTCCGCAAATAATTTTTCGTGGGGTCATCACTACCATCGTCCACCAGAATTAGCGTGTACGGCGGCATGGTATAGCGCACAACGGACTCCAGGCAACGCCGCACGTCATCCAGCGCATTATGAACACACACAATAATATCTACGGAGGCAGTATGTACAGACAAAGATGGCACTGTACCTACAGCCTGGACAGAGAAAATCACATCGCCATAGCGCTGCTGCTGCCACCGAAAGTAACGCCGAGAAATCGCGGTATGTACGCCAGACCAAATACGCCGGAGGGTAAAGCGTGTCCCATCCCGTCGCCAGGCGCGCAGACCACGAAAAACAAATTTAATAGCCTGCTCCCTACGTCCACCAGAGGGCACGAGAAATCCACGCACCCGCTGCACTCGACGCATAAGCCGCCAACTGCGGCTGTTGAGAACAGCGTTTAGTTCCTGCTGCAGGGATACCCGCTGCTGTTGAAGTTCGGAAAGGTTGTGTTGGTGGGTTTGTAGTTGCTCCAGGAGAGCAATTGTATCCAGATGGCGCTGCCAAGCACGGCGCTGTACCCGGTGAAGCACCGGGCGCAAAATTTCTTGAAGGCGCGTCATTTTTCCGGCACCTTGCCCGGCAAACTCCAGACTGCGGCGGAAGTTTGACTCCCAGACGGACAACACTGCCGAAAGCAGCCCACGCTCACGCAATGTCTGCTGTGCACCTGCTGCCAAGCGTTTCCTTTCAGCGGGCGTGTCAATCAGGCGCAGGCAGGCCTGGTACCAGTCCTCGAGGCCGCCAGCCAGCAGGCCATTTTCCTCATCCTGCACTACGTTCCGGTAGGGAGGCATATCTTGGAAAATCCCGGGGGCACCGGTGCTGGCATATTCCCAAAACTTGATCGGGCTTTTGGCGCGGTTGAAATCCGTATCCAGCAGCGGAGCGATCCAAAGATCGACTTTCTGGGTGTTGAAAAACGCTGCAAACTCGCGATAATCTGCGGTTTCCAATGCCATCTGTT
>DAOTZN010000013.1:0-5679 GCA_034434095.1 Anaerolineales bacterium | reverse complement strand
GTCGGCCTTGCCAGGCAGAGCCTGGCGATACGTTTGCTGACAAGGCGCTCGTGTTTAGCAACACCTGCGAATGATTTGGAAAACCAGGTAGGCAGTTATGTCTCATCAAAAATAAAGCGCAACAGAAATCTCACTACGAAGGTACGAAGGAACAAGGTTGAAGGCTTTGTGCCCTGGTGCCTTCGTGGTGAACAAGAAACAACCACTAAGGCTCAAAGGCCCCAAGAAAAAAGGAGTCGTGCCCATGACAACTTCCGCCCTGAGATCGAAAAAGCGCAAGCCCACCTCAGAAGAGCGCGCTCGCCTGCGTAAAGAGACGCTGCGCGCCTGGTTGTACATCTTGCCGGCCGGGTTAGTGATGCTCGTCATCTCCTTCTTCCCGCAAGCCTTCCAGGTGTGGATGGCCTTCACCGATTACCGCATTAAGAACCTGCGCTTCAACTTGTTCAATCCGGCCACCTGGGAGAAATACACGCCGCCTCTCGTCGGGCTGGAGAATTTCGTCAAAATCATCACCAGTTCGCTGGCGCTGGAGAACTATAACTTCGCCCGTTTGCTGACCTTCAACGTGGTGTGGACGGTGGTCAACGTTTTCTTCCATGTGGTGCTGGGAGTGGCCATTGCGATGGTGCTCAACGAAAAATTCTTGATTGGACGCCGCCTGTACCGCGCCCTGTTTGTGCTTCCCTGGGCGATTCCCGGCCTGATTACCGCCGTGGTGTGGCACAACATGTACGATGATCGCTTTGGCGCGATCAACCAGTTATTGGCGGTTATCAACCAAAATTTTGGGACGGCCTTCCCTGCGGACACCAAATGGCTTACGGACCCCACCCCACCCATTGGCGGCCCGCTTTCCTTTTTGCCCTTGGCTTTTTACGCTGTGCTGCTCGCCAATATCTGGTTGGGGTGGCCGTTTATGAGCGTGGTAGCCACCGGCGCGCTGCAATCCATCCCGGCCGAGTTGTACGAAGCGGCCGCCATTGACGGCGCCAATGGCTGGCAAAAATTCTGGAACGTCACCGTGCCGCTCATCCGTCCGGCCATGGTACCGGCGATTATGCTCGGCACCATTTGGACCTTCAACGGTTTCAATGTCATCTACTTTATCACCGGCGGCGGCCCCTTTGGACGCACCGAAATTTTGGTGACGCAAGCCTTCAAATTGGTGTATGAGCAGCGTTTGTATGGCGTGGGTGCGGCTTTTAGCATCGTGGTATTTTTCATTTTGCTGATACTCACTTTGATTCAAAACCGGGTTACCCGTGCTACGGAGGCCTACAATGCCTAAAAAATGGAAAGCACAAGACATCCTCAAGCAAATTGGGTTGCAAATTTTCCTGTTGGCCGTCACGGCCACGGTGCTTTTCCCCATCTTGTGGGTTTTCTCGATTGCGCTCGACCCTCGCAACATCGACAAGCCGCTGGAATTGACGCTCTTGCCGCCCGGCGCCTCTTTTGCCGCCTTTCATCGTGTGCTTTTTGAGCCGTACAAATTGCTGTGTAAAAACCCCACCGACCTTTCCACCTGCATGACCTTCGGCCTGCTGCTGAAGAACAGTTTGTATGTCTCGTTGGGGACGGCGCTTTTTACGGTGGTGTTGGGTGCTTCGGCGGCTTATGCCTTCTCCCGCTTCAAGTTTATCGGGCGGGAGGCCGGTATGATTGGCTTTGTCGCCTTGCTGATGCTGCCCGCTACCGGTACCATCGCGCCGCTGTACGTCTTGCTCAGCCAAATCAAAGTCGGCTCTGAACCCTTGCGCACCACCTTGCTGGGCTTGATGATTGCCTACACCGCCGGGGCCTTGCCCTTCTCCATCTGGAATTTGAAGGGCTATTTCGATACCGTGCCCAAAGAGTTGGAAGAAGCCGCCCTAATTGACGGTGCCACGCCTACGCAGACCTTCTTCCGCATTGTGCTGCCGCTTTCGCTGCCTGCCCTGGCCGTGACCGTACTGCTGGGCTTCATGAGCGGTTGGACGGAATTCGTGCTAGCCTGGCTGCTGCTTGAAGACCCGGCCCGTTTTACGTTGCCGATGGCGCTACGTTCCATGCAAGGCCAGTTTTCCACCCCCTGGTCTGATTTCTTTGCCCTGGCGATTGTGATGAGCATCCCGCCGGTGCTGCTTTTCTTTGCCTTGCAGCGCTACATTGTCTCCGGGCTGACCGTCGGCGGGGTGAAAGGTTAACGGGATCGCCCTCAGGTGGCGCGCCCTCGATGGCTTTTCGCGCCCCCCCAAAGGGCGTATGTCCCTTTAGGATTTCCCTGGGGTACAGACGCCCTTTGAGGGGGTTGCTATTCTCCCAAATTTCCTCTCATCCAAAGGTTTTTCTGCTCCCATGACGCCTCCCGATTGGCTCCAAGACGCCGTTTTTTACCAAATTTTCCCCGAGCGTTTCGCTAATGGAAATCCCGATAACGACCCGCCCAACGTGCAGCCCTGGGGCGCGGCGCCCACCATTTACGGTTTTCAGGGTGGCGATCTGCGCGGGGTGATGCAGCGTTTTGACTATCTGCTGGAGTTGGGTGTGACGGCGTTGTATCTCAACCCCATTTTCCTGACGTCTTCGAATCACGGTTACAACACCTACGATTATTACCGCATTGAACCCCGTCTGGGCACGTTGGATGACTTCCATGCCCTGCTCAACCTGGCGCACCGCCATGGGGTGCGCGTCCTTCTGGATGGGGTTTTCAACCACTGTGGACGGGGGTTCTTTGCCTTTGCAGATGTGCTTGAGAATGGGGAGCATTCCCCCTACCGAGATTGGTTCCACATTCACCGCTTCCCGGTGGATGCTTTTTCCCCCGGCAAGGCGCAGGATTACGAGGCCTGGTGGGGGTTTAAATCGTTGCCCAAGTTCAACACCGCCACGCCGGCGGTGCGCGAGTATATTTTCTCGGTGGCGCGTTATTGGCTGGAGCAGGGCATTGACGGCTGGCGGCTGGATGTGCCTAATGAAATTGATGACGATGCCTTTTGGGCGCAGTTTCGGCAGGTGGTCAAATCTGTCAACTCGCGGGCGGCTCTGATTGGGGAAATTTGGGATATCGCACCGCGGTGGGTCAACGACACGCATTTTGATGGCTTGATGAATTATCCGGTGCGCAAGGCCTTGTTGGCTTATCTGAATCAGGAATTGAGCACCCAGCATTTCGCGGAGGCCTTAGAGGCCGTGGTGCGTGCTTATCCGCTCGAAAACTTGCTTTCCATGTACGTACCGCTTGGTTCGCACGATACCCCGCGCTTGTGGACCTTGCTACAGGGCGATATGGATAAACTGCGCATGGCCTTTGCCTTCCAGTTTGCTTTCCCTGGCGCCCCGGCGGTGTATTACGGCGATGAAATCGGCCTGCCCGGTGAGGCCGACCCCGATTGCCGACGCGCCTTCCCCTGGGATGAATCGGCCTGGAATCATGAGTTGCGCGCCTGGGTACGGCGGTTGATTGCCTTGCGCAAGGGCTCCATCGCCCTGCGGCGGGGGACATTCCGCCTGTTGTTGGCCGATAATTACCGTCGTTCGCTGGTCTTTTTGCGTCAACATCCTGAGGAAAGTGTGGTTGTGGTGCTCAATCCGGGGCGCCGGGCGCGGCGTTTATGTCTGACGCTGCACGAGTGGGGCTGGCAGGATGGACAGAAATTGTACGATTTGCTGGGCGGAGATGGACGCACCTTCACGGTGCAAAACGGCTGCCTCAACATCGAAGCGGCGGCGAATGAGGTGCTGTTTTTGGTTGGGTAAGTGGGCAGGTGTCGGCGGGCAGCAAGTTTTTCCTGGCATGTGGGTTCCCCTGTTGACGCCCCTTTTGGGGCAGCGTATAATGTCACGGTCGGGCAAGTGACTGTGTGGGCCTCACGCGCGCTTGCGGGCTGGCGTCCGAGTCGAATTCCTGCGATTTCCATGGCTGAGGCAGGGCTTTGCCCCGCCGGAACTTACGGGTTGAGCAAATAGCAATTCACACCACAAATAGGCGGTTAAAACATGGCATTGAAAAAATCCCAACTCTACAGTTCGCTTTGGCAAAGTTGCGATGAACTGCGCGGCGGCATGGATGCCTCGCAGTACAAGGATTACGTCCTCACGCTGCTGTTCATGAAGTACGTCTCGGATAAGTATGCCGGGCGGAAGGACGCCGTGATTGATGTTCCAGTCGGCGGCTCCTTCGCCGATATGGTCGCCCTGAAGGGGGATAAAGAGATTGGCGACAAAATCAACAAAATCATCGGCCGGTTGGCGGAGGCTAACGAACTCAAAGGCGTCATCGACCAGGCCGATTTCAACGATGAGGACAAACTCGGGCGCGGCAAGGAGATGGTAGACCGCCTGACCAAACTCGTCTCGATTTTCGAGGGTCTCGACTTCCGCGCCAACCGTGCCGAAGGCGACGATTTGCTCGGTGATGCCTACGAGTACCTGATGCGGCACTTTGCCACCGAATCCGGCAAGAGCAAGGGGCAGTTCTACACCCCAGCCGAGGTGTCGCGCATCATGGCCAAGGTCGTCGGCATCGGCCCCGAAACGCGGCAGGATCAGTCCATCTACGACCCGACATGCGGCTCCGGCTCGCTGCTGCTCAAGGCGGCCGATGAAGCGCCGCGCGGTATCACTATCTACGGCCAGGAGATGGACAACGCCACCTGGGCCCTGGCCCGGATGAACATGATCCTGCATGGGCATCCCACCGCTTACCTCTGGCGCGGCAACACCCTCGCCGATCCCTATTTCAAGAACCCCGACGGCTCATTAAAGACCTTTGACTTTGCGGTGGCTAATCCGCCTTTTTCCGCCAAGGCTTGGACAAACGGCCTCAACCCCGCACACGACGAGTTCAACCGTTTCGAGTTCGGCATCCCGCCCGCCAAAAACGGCGATTACGCCTTTCTGCTGCACCTCATCACATCCCTCAAGAGCACGGGCAAGGGCGCCATCATTCTGCCGCACGGCGTGCTCTTCCGCGGCAACCGGGAAGCCGACATCCGCCGCAACCTCGTCCGGCGCGGCCTGATCAAGGGCATCATCGGCCTGCCGCCCAACCTCTTCTACGGCACCGGCATCCCGGCCTGCATCCTCGTCATCGACAAGGAAAACGCCCACGCCCGTAAGGGCATCTTCATGATTGATGCCTCCAAGGGTTTCATGAAAGATGGGCCTAAGAACCGATTGCGAGAACAGGACATCCACAAGATTGTGGACGTGTTCAACCACCAGCGGGAGATACCTCGCTACTCACGCATGGTGCCCCTATCCGAGATTGCCAACGAAGCGAACGATTACAACCTCAACCTGCCGCGCTACATCGACAGCAGCGAGCCGGAAGACCTGCAAGATCTCGACGCCCATCTCAACGGCGGCATCCCGCAACGCGACGTGGACGCCCTCCAGGCCTATTGGTCCGTCTTCCCCTCCTTGCGGGAGGCACTCTTCCAAAGCAACGGGCGCCCGGGCTATTGCGAACCCCGGATTGAGGCGCAGGCCGTCAAGGCGGCCGTGGTGGAGAATGCAGATTTCCAGGCCTACGCCGCATCCGTCAGCGAGAAGTTCACGGCCTGGCGCACTGCGCATGAGGCGCAACTCAAGGGCTTGCAGGTTGGTGACCTCCCCCGGCAGGTGATTCGCACCCTGTCCGAGGACCTGCTGGCACGATTCGCCGAGGTGCCCCTGCTCGATGCTTACGAC
>DAOTZN010000012.1:0-13033 GCA_034434095.1 Anaerolineales bacterium | reverse complement strand
AGCCCCCAGCAGTTCACAGGCGCGCCGGTCTTCCCGACGCCGCAGCGCTACGGTCGCAAAGCCATCCGTCCCCCAACGAGCGTGCATCTGCTGGGCAAAAGGGGAAAAGGCATCATCGGGGGGATCACCGGCGCAAATCGTCAGGATGTGCACGCTTTCCCCGGCCTGCACCTGCGCGGCAATCAACGCGCCGCAGGAGTACACGGCGTCATCGAGATGGGGGGAGATGTATATCCATTTCATGGTTGTAGCAAAGGGGGAATCGCTTGTCCGTTCAAATTTGTAGCGGACGGCTCTGGCGTCATCGGGAAGTCTCGCTCCCAGGCCATCTTGATATGATCTAACGCCTCATCTACGTTCATTCCCACGAAATCTTGCAACGGCGTGCGCTGCAACTCGCGCGCGATATCGGCTTGTAATGCTTCGTTGGCTGCCGCCTGAATCTCGTCTATGAAGGCTTGCAGTTCATCCACTTGCTCCTGGGTAATGTAAACTTCCCGCCCTCGCCCATCCAACGCCGCTTCTGCATGGGGCACATACAGCCGCATGAGTTTTTCCATGTCTATGCGGTAGGAGGGATTTTCATTCAAAATACGCCTCAGTTCATCAAAATGTTTGAAATAGAGATCGTGGTAGTACCGGCCATAAGGTGTTGGCTGCAAGATTTCTATATCCACACGCCCAAACGTAATGGCTATGCTGGTGATATCCCTGACACCATAGACCACCTCGGGCTTAACGAGCAGAAATGCGCCCAACACGATGACAAGAGCGAGCAGGAAAATCCCTGCACTCGTGAGACATCCTGAAAAACGTTTCTTTTTCATGATTTACTCCTCCTAGTTACCTGATAGTGACAAAACACACTTCCTCTGCCCTGCAACGCAGACAGGCGCATACCGATTGCAAGGGCGGATTTGCCGGCATGGAGAGGCAAATCACAGTTAGGAATGTTTGTACCACAACTGCTCCTCCACTGTCCAGTCAACACTTAACGTCTTCCCCCTCTCTAAGTTCCCGCCCACACCCATCTGTCCAATGGCGTGGAAGCCGCCTCGGCCGGTTTGGAGGTGCCGAATGTCAAAACGTGGAAAAGCCCGGTCTGGAGACAAAGCCTCCTTGTATTTAGCATAGCCTGATGTTATCATTGCACTATGCAAACCGACCCGCAAAACCGTTACCAGATTCGACAGGTATTGGTCAGCCTGATTGTGCTCTCCGCCATGTGCTATTGCTTCGGCCTGGTGCTGGTGCAATTTGCCCCAGAGCCAACCATCGAAGCCCCGGTGACGGATACGCCCTTGCCCTCCTTCACGCCTATCCCCACGCGCACGCCCACCTCCACCGGCACGCCGACATACACGCCCACCATCACGCTGACGCCCACAGAAACGCCCACCCCTACAGACACGGCCACGCCCACCGAAACCGCAACCCCTACCAACACGCCAACCGATACATCCACCCCAACCGAAACCCCTGTTCCGGTCACGGCAACCTGGACGCCTGCGCCCACCGAAACACCAACAGCAACCCCCGAGCCTTTCCTGACCCCCACCGGCACCATTGAAATTTTAATCACCATCACCGTCAACCCAGGCGGATAACCATCAACTTACAACCAGCCATGAAAGACTTTCTCAAAGACCTCATATCCCTCCCCGGCCTATCGGGACACGAAGCCCCTATCCGAGAACGCATCGCGGCACGCTGGCAGACACTTAGCGACGAAATGCACACCAGTCCCATTGGCAGCCTGCATGCCCTGAAGCGCGGCAGCGGCAGCGAACCGCGCCGTAAAATTTTGATTGCCACGCACATGGACGCCATCGGGCTGATGGTCACCGGCATCCAACAGGGCTACCTGCACATCACCACCATCGGCGGCGTGGATAGCCGCGTCTTGCCAGGACAGCGCGTCATCGTGCACGGGCGACGAGACCTGCCCGGGGTAGTCATTGCCCCACCTGACCGCTTGTTGCCCGATGAGGTACACGGCAAACCGGTGCCCATGGAATACCTGCTGGTGGATACCGCCTTACTACCCGAGGAAACCGCGGCATTGGTGCGTCCCGGAGATTTGATTTCTTTCGCCCAACCCCCTGTTGAAATGGGAGAAAACATCCTGGCGGGACACTCGCTTGACAACCGCGCGTCGGTCGCCGCGCTCACCCACGCGTTGACGCTGCTTCAGGGGCGCACCCACACCTGGGACGTATGGGCAGTGGCCACCGTCCAGGAAGAAGAAACCCTGGGCGGCGCGCAAACCTCCGCCTTTGCGCTGCGCCCGGATATCGCCATCGCGGTGGACGTCACTTTCGGAGACGGGCCGGGGTCACCGGATCACCTGACCTTCGCCCTCGGCAGCGGCATCCCCATCAACTGGGGTGTCAACATGCACCGCGGCGTTATCCACGAACTCAAACGCCATGCAGAGGCCCTGGAAATCCCCTATGAGATGGAATTTGCCCCCCGTCACTCTGGCACCGATGGCATGGCACTGCAAATTGCCGCTGAAGCCGTGCCCACCGTCGTGCTCAGTATTCCGTTGCGCTATATGCACACCCCCGTTGAGATGATTTCACTCAAAGACGTTCATCGCGTTGGCCGCCTGCTGGCCGAATTCATCGCGGCGCTACCGGCCGATTGGCAACCCCCTCTGGATGATTGATTGAATTCCCTAACCACTATGCCACAACCTTCCCTTTCCCTGCTCGAAAAACTATGTAACGCCTGCGCGGTCTCCGGCGATGAAGGCGCAGTACGCCAAATTGTGCTGGAAGAAATCCGTCCACACGCCGACGAAATCACCATCGACGCGCTGGGCAATGTGCTGGCCATCAAACACGGTCAGGAGGGCGAAAAACGCCGGCGTGTGATGGTGACTGCCCACATGGACGAAGTGGGCTTCATGCTGATTGACAAAGGCAAAGATGGCCTGTTCCGCTTCGACATTGTCGGTGGCATTGACCGACGCATTCTGCCCGGCAAACCGGTGTGGGTAGGCAAAGACCGCACTCCCGGCGTGATTGGGGCTAAGCCCGTCCATCTCACCACGGCCTCAGAGCGCGAAAACACCATGCGAATCGAAGATCTGCGGATTGACGTTGGTCCAGAAGGCAAGGCCAAGGCTGGAGATTGGGCCACGTTCGCCACGTCTTTTGAACAAATCGGCCCCTCCATGCGGGCCAAAGCCCTGGATGACCGTCTGGGTGTAGCAATTCTCATCACGCTACTGCAAAACGCCCCTCCCAACATCGATCTGTTGGCGGCCTTTACCGTCCAGGAAGAAGTTGGGCTGCGCGGCGCATCGGCGGCGGCGCATACGCTCAACCCCGATTTGGCAATTGCGGTGGACTGCACCCCTGCCATGGACCAGCCACGCTGGGACGATGAGGAAAATACACAGTACAACACCCGGCTGGGCTACGGCCCGGCAATTTACGTGGCCGACCGGCGCACCATCTCCCACCCCACCCTGGTACAGCACCTGACCGAAACCGCACAAGCCGAAGGCATTCCCTACCAGTATCGCCAACCGGGCGGCGGCAGCACCGATGCAGGTGCCATTTTCCACCGTCGGGAGGGCATCCCGGTCGTCTCGCTTTCCACGCCCGGGCGCTATTTGCACACGCCACTCTCGATTGCCCGCCTAGAAGACTGGTACAACACCTACCGTCTGCTGGAGGCCGCGCTACACCGCCTGTAAGATGCGGCACGGCTACTGCGCTCAAGTTCACCACCGCCGTAGCATCGCTACGTACCCACAGCAGTAAGCCACCACAAAACCACTCTCAGAAACCCACCCTACTATGAAATCGCTCATCCAAACCCTCACCCAAATTCCCGGCCCTTCGGGATACGAACACGAAATCAGGGCGGCAATAGAAAAAGAAATCGCCGCCTACGTTGACGATTATCGTGTAGATGCCCTGGGCAACCTGATTGCTCGCAAAGGCAGCGCCAACTCCAACGGCGTAAAAATCATGCTCTCAGCGCACATGGATGAAATCGGTGTGATTGCCTCACACGTTGACGAAAACGGCTTCGTGCGCTTCACCAACATCGGCGGGGTGTACCCGCGCAACTGCGTGGGAGCGCATGTACGCTTCTTGAACGGCACACGCGGTGTCATCGGGCTGGAACGCGTCCATAGCGCCAGCGAAGTGCCCCCATTGGAGAAAATGTACATTGACGTCGGTGCCAACAGCCGGGAAAAGTGCCCCGTCAAAGTCGGTGACGTGGCCGTCTTTGAGCGCGCCTTCCTCGACCTGGGCGACCGGCTGGTTTCCAAAGCCATGGATGACCGCATCAGCGTAGCCATTCTGGTGGAGACCTTGCGGCGTCTGGAAAACACCCCCCACCAGGTGTACTTCGTCTTCAGCACCCAGGAGGAAATCGGGACGCGCGGCGCAGCCACGGCCGCCTATGGCGTCAACCCAGATATCGGCCTGGCGGTAGACGTCACCCTGAGCGGCGACACGCCCAAAGGCATCAAGATGGAAGTCCACCTGGGGAAAGGCCCGGCCATCAAGGTGCGCGATGGCGGCATGTTGGCCGACCCTCGGGTGGTGGATTGGATGACGCGCACCGCGGAAGCCGCCGAGATTCCCTATCAGCGTGAAGTCCTGCTGGGCGGCACCACCGATGCTCGCAGCATTCAGGTAGCGCGTGCCGGCGTACCGGCCGGTTGCCTATCCGTGCCCTGCCGCTACGTACACACGCCCTCCGAAATGGTAGATTACCGCGATGTACAGCAAAGCATCAACCTGCTACTGGCCCTGTTAGAAAATCCTGTGACGCTGTGAAATCTGTGCTTCGTTTGCTTGCAACCCTGCTGCTATTGGGCATCGCGGGGGCTGCCATCCTCGTTGCGGTGGGGCGTATACAACTCCCCACCGCAATTCCAACGGGAAACACCGGTGGGGTAGCCTCTCCAACCGCGCCCCTGACACCCACAGTCACGCCGGCAAACGCAAGTGTAACCCTAATCCCCCGCCCCGCCCCGACTACACCGATTACCCTTACGCTTTGGATACCGGACAACTTCGACGCCAGCGGCGATATTTTGCGCCAGCGCCTGGCACGCTATGAGCAACGCCGCCCCAACGTACACATTCAGGTGCGCGTGAAAGCCCTGAGAGGAGAAGGCGGCTTGCTTAACAGCCTGATTACCGCCAACGCAGCCGCTTCCGAGGCACTCCCAACACTGACATTAATGCCTCAGAGCATGCTTGAAAGTTGTGTTCTCAAAGGCGTGTGCTATCCCTACGACGCGCTACTCAACATCTCCGACACCGATTGGCTCGATTTTGCGCTGGCAAGCGGGCAAATGCAGGGCAGCACCTTCGGGTTGCCCTTTGCGGCCGACGTATTCACCTTAGTCTATCGTCCAGAACGAATTTCGCAACCCCCTACCGACTGGGCAACGCTGATAGAAACGCCCTCCCCGTTGCTGTTTTACGCTAACGACCCGCAGGCTGCTTACGTGCTGACCCTTTACCTGGCAAACGGTGGTTTGTTACGGGATGACACCCATAAACCCACTCTGGAAAAAGCCCCACTGGTTGCCACGTTGACGGCCATTGCCAACGCCCACAAAATTGGACGCTTTCCCGCTTATCTTCTGCAATACAAAAATGAAGCCGAAGTCTGGCAGACTTATACCGATGGTGGTTCTGCTGCTATGGCGCTGGTTTGGGCCTCTCAGTTTTTGCGCACATCTCCGGAGGATACTACCCTGAGCCTCCCACCAATGTCTAACGGTTCTACCTATACCCTGGGACAATCGTGGTTATGGGCATTGACTTCTCCGGACCCTGAACGGCAATCTCTGGGCGCCGAACTGGCGGCCTACCTCACCATGCCCGACTTTTTGGCTCAGTGGAACACGGCTGCCGGATATTTGCCTACCCGCGCTACCGCATTGGATACCTGGCAAACCCCCTCCCTGCGTGAGACCTTCCAACCGGTGCTTCTCGCCATCCACCCATTCCCGCCCGACGACGTGTATGTTCCCCTGCAAATGCTGTTGCATGATGCGCTGGAACAGGTTTTATTGGAAAAAGGTAGCCCCGAAGAGATTGCCGACGACATCTTAGCGCGCTTGCCTTGATGGCAAGCATGCAGACGTCGGCGAGCAACGATTGCCAATCTCCGTCCGACTTGACCACCCCATCGGCCGGTGGTATTATGCCGGACGGAGCGCTGTTATGAGTGACCCCATCCCAAATCCTAATTTATCGCCTTCCGTGGCTGCCTCGAAGCCAGAAAAAGGCAAGTTCCTGACGCAACTTTGGGCCGACATCCTCCATCAAGGGCTGGAGCGGCCTTTTCTGCGTTGGAGCACCCATCTGGCAGCCCTGCTCATCTTACCGTTGATTGCCTGGGGGATCGGGAAATTACCGGCCAACGAAGAAAACCTGGAGAACCAGCCTGTACAGGCTGCCCAGGCCGCACCCACGCCAACTCCGGCCATGCCGCCGCTGCCCGAACGCGCCGCATCTTCCATGACGGGCATTTCCCCCCAGGCGCAAATACACACCCTCATTCCCAGCCGCCCACGAGAAACGGTCATCACCTACACGGTGCAACCCGGCGATACGTTGTTTGGCATTGCAGAGCGTTTTGCCCTTCAGCCCGAAACCATCCTGTGGGCCAACTATGACACATTAGCCGATGACCCCCACCATCTGCTGCCCGGACAAACGCTCAACATCCTGCCGGTGGATGGCACCTACTACCAGTGGCACGCCGGAGATGGGCTGAATAGCGTGGCGAAGTTCTTCGGCGTCACGCCCGAAGACATCATCAACTGGCCGGGGAACAATCTCGCATCTCAAACGTTGGGCGACCTGAGCGCCCCCAATATCGCCGCCGGCACCTGGCTGGTCGTTCCCGGCGGACGGCGTGCCTTCGTTGCCTGGAGCGCCCCCATCATCCCGCGCAGCGACCCGGCGGTCGCCAGCGTCATTGGCCCCGGCGCCTGCGAACCGGTCAACGAAGGGCCGGTGGGCAGCAGTGCGTTCGTCTGGCCGGCCGACCATCACTTCCTCTCCGGCTACGATTACAGCCCGCAGGTCAACCATTACGGCATCGACATTGACGGCGAGACCGGCGACCCCATTTACGCCGTAGATGATGGTGTGGTGGTGTACGCTGGCTGGAACAACTGGGGCTACGGCAACATGATTGTCATCGACCACGGGAACGGCTGGCAATCGCTCTACGCTCACCTGGAAGTACTGAATGTCGGCTGCGGGAGTTATGTTTTTGCCGGAGACGTTATCGCCGCAATGGGGAGTACCGGCAATTCCACCGGCTCCCACCTGCACTTTGAATTGATGCACAACCAGTACGGTAAAGTCAACCCCTGGGATTTCCTGCCGCCACCCTGATTCAGAGTTTCTCACCGTCCACCGTCCACCGTCCACCGTCTACCGTCCACGGCCCACCGTCCACCGTCCACCGTCCACGGCCCACCGTCCACCGTCTACCGTCCATAAAACACCTATAAACCTCTAAACTACCGCTCTCCTCAAATGTGGTATGCTTTGAACGTATATTTCCAGGCACAAAGCAAGACATTGACCGTGCCCGAAAAAAATATTGAAACGCAAAAATGCACCTTTAATCCAGGTACAAATTGAACTATGAACGATTCATCTTCCCCCCATACATCCCTGGCTGAACGCCTGTGGCGTGTCCTGACCTACCTGGTGATTGCCTTGCTGGTAGGCGTCACTGTCCTGCTGGGCTATGACCGTTACAACCGCACCCGCAGTGCCGCCCAGGCAGCCAGTTTCCTACCTGAACAAACCGCGCCCCAGGGCGAAGAGATTGCGCTGCCCCTCCCGCCCATTCAGCCTGCGCAAACGGAAGGCAGCATTGCGCCCATCGCCCAATTGCATACCGATTTCCCCAACCGCCCACGGGTGGACGTCATCACCTATACGGTACAAACGGGCGATAACTTGTTCAGCATTGCAGACAAATTCGGCATCAAACCCGAAACCGTCCTGTGGGGCAATTACGAAACCCTCAACGGGAACTTCCGCTTCATCCAACCCGGTCAGATATTGCGCATTCTGCCCATCGATGGTACCTACTATCAGTGGCAAGAAGGCGACAACCTGGACACCATCGCAAAATTCTTTGGTGTTGATGTAGAAGACATTATTAAATACCCCGGCAACGGTGTCGATCTACTCACCCTGAAAGAGCACCCCGAAGAAATCACTTTTGAGCCGGGCCGGTGGCTGATCATTCCCGGCGGCAAACGCGAACTGGTAGATTGGGGGCCGCCCGCCATCACCCGCAGCAACCCGGCCGTGGCGCGCTACTATGGGCCAGGCGCTTGTGGCGCCGTCTATCAGGGGGCCGTCGGTACATATACTTTCATCTGGCCGACCACCAGCCGGTTGATTTCCGGCTATAATTACGTCCCCGGCGTACATCCCGCCATTGACATTGGCGGTTCGATTGGCAATGCCATCTATGCTTCCGATAGCGGTGTGGTGGTCTATGCCGGTTGGAGTAACTACGGCTACGGCAACCTGATTGTGCTCGACCACGGTAACGGCTGGCAAACCGCCTACGCCCACTTGAGCGCCATCTATGTCGGTTGTGGACAGAGCGTGTACCAAGGCGACGTAATCGGCGGATTAGGTAGCACCGGCAACTCCACCGGCCCACACCTGCACTTCGAAATGGGGTACAACGGCGTCAAAGTAAACCCCTTCGATATGATCCCCTAAAGCAACCTCATGCTCAAAAAACTTTTCCAGGCATTGCGCAACCCCCGCCCCTACAAAGCGCCGCGCTACCCGCTGACGGTGCGCTGTGCCCGCTGTGGCGAACTCATCACCACCAACATCCACCTGCACAATGACCTCAGTCAACTGGACGACCCCGGCCCCAACGAGAGTGCCTACTTCGCCCATAAGGTTTTGGTGGGCAACGGGCGCTGCTTTCAACGTGTAGAGGTGCGCTTGTACTTCGATAGTAGCCGCAACTTAGTAAGCAGTGAAGTGACCGGCGGCGAACTCGTCTCACACGGATAAACCGCCGCAAAACAGTAGGACAGGCCGGAAAGCCTGTCCTACTTCGCGCTGGCGAAAGTGCTCACAAGTTTATGCGTGTGCCGCGGGGGACCTCAGCACAACCAACGCGTGCCATCCTACCCCAAGCGCGCCGCCAAAAACGGCACCAACATCTCTTCAGGGTTCAAGCCACCGTGCCGGCCGCGCAGCGGATCATCCTTGTACGGCCACCACAGATAAGCCCGCTCATCCGGCAAGACCGTCAAATCGCCCAGACGATCGCGCAACGCCGGGTGCGGCTCGCCTGGCCCGTATAGCCCACTTTCCAACACCTGCAACGAATCGAAGACCCGAAACTCGTCCGCCCAGGTACGCGTCAAGTACGACGTGACCGCCTGGCGCTGGCCCGGGCGCGGATACAAGAAGAACAGGCGATGTTCGCCGGTAGGGTTGATGTGCAACAGGCGGTCCAAATCGGGGTGATTGCGCAGTTGATAGTGCGCCACAGGCGGGGTATCAATCTGGCCGTGGTCTGCCAACAGCAGGATGGCGGTATCTTTGCGTGCGGCGGCGCTCAGGGTGCGCCAAAAATGCCGTTCAAAAGCCGCGCTGAAAACCGCAAAATCGCCGGCCGCACGTTCATCATCCGGGCCGTAACGGTGAGAAAGCGAATCCACCCCGCTCCAGTACACCCACAAATACATGCGCTCCTCGGGCGAGGCCGCTTCCAGCATCTGACGGACGTTCACCCATAATTCGGCCGGCGAACCCCACGGATGCATTTCCACATCCTTCAAAAACATTTGGGACAACCCGGAGCCGTTCAACGAATAGTGCTGAAAGGCGTGTACTTTCACATCGTGTGCTTTGAGGTGCGTGCCCAGGGTCGGGAAAGGCAAATATGTCTTGGGGTCAAAACCGGCACTTTCCAGCGAACCGGTGGCATTGCGAAACTGAATCGGACTGTGCAAAATCATATTCGCCACCACGCCATATTCCTTGAGCCACAACTCGTAGCCCACAATGCCATGCTCGCCGGGGCTGCGCCCCGTCCACAGGGAAGTCAGCGCCGCACAAGTCGTGCTGGGGGTAATCGAGGTCAGCGGCGCCAGCACACCGGTCTGCATCACCTCCTGCCACACCGACGCGGTACCGTCACTCATCCAACGCTGCAAACGGTGCAAGGCCAGTGCGTCCACCAAAATCGTGACCACGCGCTTCACTCCCTCGCCCAACGGCTGAAAAAGCACACCCTCCAGCGGACGACCGGCGATTTCCGGCACCCCTAGCAGACGGCAAACCGTATCGGGCACGTTCAAAATGCTGTTCCCGGCATAATTTGGATACAGGTACGCGGCTCCCTGCGGCAAACCGGAAATGTGGTGCGCTTGCAGCATCGGCAAACGCTCAGAAATCAAATTCATCGAAACAACCTCCAAACGGTATAATGGGAAAACATGAACACCGCAATCTTACCGCAAAACAACAAACTACGTCGTGGAATATTGCCGCTCTGGGGGCTGTTTCTGATCTTCCTGATGACCGCCTGCGGCGGCAACGGGGACAAACGCCCTTCTGAGGGGTTGCCCACCCCAGGGGTCAGGCGCACCCCCACAGAGGTCGCGCCAGTCCCCTCTCCCCCCAGGGACGCCGCGCCAACCCCAACGGCCACAGCCACCCCGCAGGTTCCCGTCTCCTCCCTGCAGGGTCTGGAGATCCAGGTCTGGCATATCCTACCCGATGCCTGGTTGCGCGGAGCAACGGCGCAATTCAACCGCGAAAATTCTTGGGGGCTGAAGGTCAACCTACGCGCTTTCCCC
The DNA here is from genome assembly GCA_034434095.1 of Anaerolineales bacterium. Lineage (GTDB taxonomy): Bacteria > Chloroflexota > Anaerolineae > Anaerolineales > DRKV01 > DRKV01. The sequence continues at coordinate 2,172 of DAOTZN010000012.1, read as the reverse complement.
GATGAGCAAGCGCTGATAGCATCTCTGCCCGAGGCGCCGCCGGGCACGCTGCTGCTCACCTACCCCGCGCTGACGCCTCTGTGGAGCCGGCCCGAGGCGTTCAGCGATTGGCAGCCCTGGCTGGACGATCCGCAATACGGGCTAACGGCTGAGGCGCAATCCGATTTTTGGCCGCGCTTCTGGGGCGAGGGGCAACGCGGGACACAGCAATTGATGCTACCTTTCCTGCGTTCGGCGGCCTTCCTGGTGCGCAATCATACCTGGGCGGCGGAACTGGGGCAGGCGGCCATTCCCCAAACGGTGGCCGATTTTCAAAAGCAGGCCTGTGCCGCCAACACGGCTTTGCGGCAAGATGACGATGTGAACAATGACGGCCTGGGCGGCTGGTTGGTGGATACGCGCCCGCCGGTGATGCTGGGCTGGCTATACGCTTTTGGCGCTGCGCCGCTCCAGGATGAGCCCTACCGCTTCAACAGTCCCGAAAGCGAGGCCGCCTTCACCTTCCTCAAGGCACTCTACGACCAGAACTGTGCCTGGGTGGGCAATGAAAACTACCCGGACGAATACCTTAGCAGAAGACAAACCCTGTTTGCCGCCCTGACGTTGGATGAAGTGCCCTTTGTGGAGCAAGCCTTCTTGACGCAGGGGAACAACGACCGCTGGGGTGCGTTGCCTTTCCCGGCTCCCGAGGGGGACTCAGTCTTGCCGACCTTTGGGCCTTCGTTCGCCTTGCTGGCCGGTGGCGAGAAGGCGCAACAAGCCGGTGCGTGGCTGTACGTGCACTGGATGCTTTCGGCAGACGTGCAGGCGCAACTTGTCCGGCAAACCAACCTGCTGCCGGTGCGCCGCAGCGCATTGGACTTGCTGGCCGATTACAGCGCGCAGCACCCGGCCTGGCAAGCGGTGGTGACGTCCCTGCCCTATGCCCGGCCGGAACCGGCCACCCCTTCCTGGAACCTGGTGCAATGGGTGCTGGAAGATGCCGGGGAACAAATCTTCCGCTCTTATTTTGAAATCGAGGGCATCCCAGATACCCTGCAATTGCTGGATGAAACGGCCAACGAATTGGCCACGCCTTAAAAACGCTATGGGGACGGGTGTAAAAATCCGTCCCCACAGCACGTCATCTTAGCGCATTTAGCGATTATTTCTTAACATTGATTTCTACCGAAAACGTACAAATCACATCCCCCTGGATCAATTCCCAGGTGGTCTTGTAGGTGCCTTCTTTATCGGGGGTGCGCATGTCTACCACCAGGTCTACTTTTTCGCCGGGGCGGACACGCTTGGGTAGGTCATACACCTCATATTTGTAGAACTTATCCCCGCTGGTGTAACGGTAATCGGCCTCATCGGGGTCCCAGGAAGCCGAACCAACGTTTTGCACCGTCCAGGTAACATCGAAATCCTTGCCCGGTTTGAGCGTTTTACCATTGGACGGATTCTGAGAAATCACTTTACAGGCCAACGGCACCGGCGTTGCTGTTGGCAAGGGCTTCAGCGTGGCGGTAGGCAATGCCGGCGTATTGGTAGGCAAAGGCGGCACCGGCGTTGGACTGGGAGAGGGTTGCTGGTTGCCGGCATCTACGGTTGGCAAAGGCGTATCCGTCGGTAAAGGCGCCTCCGTTGGGAGCGGGGTATCCGTCGGCGGCAACGGCGTGGGGCTGGGTTGGCTGAGCGCCACCTGGGTAAGTTGCTCGGCCACTTGCTGCGCGACTTGAGTTTCAATTTGCTCCGGTGAGACAGCCGTGGGTTGGGGTGTTTGAGGGGTACGGTTCAAGCAACCGCTCACAAACACGGCCAGCGCTAAAACAATGAGCATCAAACGTCGGGAATACACAAAGCACCTCCTGCTAACACAAATGAAATGTAATGGGCAAGACGCCATCACAACGTCAGATGCATTTGATAAGTTCCCCAAAATACATGCCTTATTGCCAGAAGATGAAGGGTATCCTTGGAAGCAGGAAACGTTGCACTGGGGATGCTGCTCGGCGTGGGCGCGTCAGCATAGACCGACGCCATATCTGAAAGAGACTTTATTGCTGCTGCTCGTGTTGTTACCCGGTCTCTAACGGCAGGCGTTATTAGAATGTTCTTGCATGGGACGTGGTGTTGGTGTATCCTCAAGGTGATACAAACCGCGGGGACGCTGACAGGGCGTGAGCGTGT
>DAOTZN010000011.1:0-14167 GCA_034434095.1 Anaerolineales bacterium | reverse complement strand
CGACCTGCCTGTGCCACCTGTGCCATGTAATGGTACGAAGTGGTATGGTCGGCCTTGCCAGGCAGAGCCTGGCGATACGTTTGCTAACAAGGCGCTCGTGTTTAGCGACACCTGCGAATGATTTGGAAAACCAGGTAGGCAGTTACAACGGTACAGGCTGAAAGGAGACAGCATGTTGAACTTCCAACAAGTACGCATCCAGGTGCAGGAGATGGGAAAAAACGCTCCACGGCGCGAAGAACAATTGCGCGCCTTGCGGGAGCGTGCCAATCGTCTACTAGATGAAAACGCGGCGGCCTTAGAGGCACTGCGAGAAAAAGTGCGCCTGGCTGCCCAGCAGGTGCCCACCCTGCGCTGTGCCCGTCCGGCGGATGAAATCCTCACCGACCATGTCGCGCCTCCCAATCTCACCCTGCAAGATATTTCCATTATCGCAGCCGATGGCTCACAAATCAACCCTAATCGGCACGCGCCGGTGGCCTATTACCTGGTGAACGTAGGCGCGATTTGTCTGCCGGCCCATCATTCGGGGGCACCCGTGACGAAAATCGAGAGCCGTTTGTTTTACGGCGACGATTTATACCCCGGCGGACATCTGGTGTCTGAGGGTGCAGTGGCTTTGCGACGTGACGTGGCCGAACGCAACGCGCTACGTGACCTGGTGGCAGCCCAACGCCTCAAAAATCAGGCCGACACCCCTATCGTCACCCTGACCGATGGGCCGCTTGAATTGTGGGGCGCCAAGGGACAAGATGAGACCTCCGACGGGGGGTTTCGCCAGGCGCTGGAATCTTATTTAGATGCGCTGAATGCCCTCCACAAACTGGACGCCGTCACGGCCGGGTACGTGGACAAGCCGCGCGCCGACCTGGTAATCCGCCTGCTGGAACTAGCCGCCGCACCGCCCGAGCAACTATGCGAGGCCGTGCGCGAGCGCACCTTTATCGGCGTCACCGACTGGACGCTCTTTGCGCATCGTTTGCAACCCGGGGAACGCTCCGCTGTCTTCGGGCTACAATCGCAATCCGAGCAGGATTATACCGGCCCGCTAGGGCTGCACTTCTTCTATTTAAACGTGGGGCGGGAAGGCAAGCCGTGGCTGGCACGCGTCGAAATTCCCCGTTGGGTAGCGGAAAACGAACGGCACTTGAACGCCTTACATGCTGTGTTGGTGTACCAGGCGCGTCTGCTGGGGGAACGGGCCTACCCTTACCTGTTACACCGCTCCCACGAAGTGGCCGTTGTCAGTCGGGAAGAACAAGAACAGTTGACCAACATGATCCTTTTGGAGTTACACCGCCAAGGGGTGCCGGTAGACGGGCCATCTCACAAGCAGGCTCTCAAAGATGTGGCGCGCTAGGGACGGTGGACGGGTCATAAAGGACGCCTGTACCCTGCCGCCTCTCAGCATTTCGCATTCTGCATTTATTATGAAACGCCTCACACCCTTGTTGCTCCTCCTGACGCTCGGCTTTACCCTGGCCTGCAATCTACCTTTTTTACGCCCGGAAGGCGCGGCACTGCCCGTGGCGCAGACCTTACCGCCCGCTTTTTTAACGCAAAGCCCGCCTCAAACCCCTCAGGTGACCGCCGTCTCTACCATTGACCCCGCACAAAACCTTCTCCCGGATAGCGCAGTGATAGACGGTCCGGCCAATCTGGATTTTGATGTAGTGACCGCCATTCAATCTGCCGGTGGTTGGTTGGCGCAAGCCGAACAGGTTTTGCCCAGCACCGGACGAACCCCCGCATCACAAGTTCTGGCGCGCGTAGCCCTGGAAAACAGCATCAACCCCCGCTTGTTGGCTGCCCTGCTGCATTTTGAATGTGGCTGCGTCTTTTCTCAATCCACCCAAAAATTGGATGGCGATTACTTGCTCGGCGTGCGGGATGAAGCCTACAAGGGATTGTATCGGCAACTTTCCTGGGCCGTTGAACAACTGAGCGATGGCTTTTATGCCTGGGCTTTTGGGTCGCCCGACCTGACGCTTGCGCCTCCAAATCCAAATTGGAACCCCGGCAGTGTGGCGTTGTGGTACTACTTTTCCCAACGTGCTGGGAAGACGGAGCAGGCGCAAGTTGAAAGCACCCTGGCCGCCTTTTTAGACGATTACACCCGCCGTTTCGGTGACCCCTGGGAAAACGCCCAAACCTTACTTCCCCCCGACCTGAAGCAGCCCACCTTGTCGTTGCCCTTCCCTTCACCTGCGAAACATCCCTGGGCGCTGACCGGCGGCCCGCATCCCCCCTGGACGCGGCACGGTCCCTGGGCAGCGCTCGATTTTGCGCCCACCTTGCGCGGCGAAACCGCCTGTGCCGTCTCTCCCGATTGGGTGCTGGCCCCCGCTGCCGGTCGAGTAGTGCGCTCCGCCAACGGCGCGTTGGTGCTAGACCTGGATTTCGACGGGCACGAACAAACCGGCTGGGCATTGCTTTTCATGCACCTGGCCGAAGACGGACGTTTGCCGACGGGCACCGACGTCAAACCCGGGGCACGGCTGGGGCATCCCTCTTGCGAGGGCGGCCCGGCCAGCGGAGCCCATGTCCACATCGCCCGCAAATTCAACGGCGTATGGATTCCTGCCGATGGCGTCATCCCCTTCAATATGGGCGGCTGGGTTGCCCATGTTGGCGAGAAAGTCTACCAGGGCAGCATGACTAACAATCAACAGACCATCATCGCCAGCCCCTACGGCGCCCGGCAATCGGTCTTTCCCTGAGATCATGGTGCGCCCCAACCATCGTCCATCAAGATTCTCTCATGCGCTTTTTCCTTGTTTCTCTGCTGGTACTTCTTCTCATCTCTTGTGCGCCCGCACCGACGGGTGGTTTGATACTGCCCACGCCGGTGTCCGCCACCCCAACCCTCACCCCGCAGCCGCTATTTGTCCAACCCTACCCGACCCGTCCGCTGTACCCACCTGCCTCGCTGGTGGATTACGTTGCGCAGACCGGTGATACGCTGCCCGCGCTGGCCGCACATTTCAATACCACCGTCGAAGAAATCCGCGCCGCCAATGAAAACTTGGGCATCCCCGAAGACGCCACCACCTTACCGCCCGGCATGCCGATGAAGATTCCAATTTACTACCTGGAAGGCTGGGGAACGCCAGAGCACATCCTTCCCGATAGCGCCTTTGTCAACGGCCCGGCGGTCATCGGCTTTGATACAGCCGATTTTGTGGCGCGCACTGATGGCTGGCTGAAATCCTACTACGCCTACGCGGCAGGCGCCAACCGCAGCGGCGCCGAAATCGTGGATTACGTGGCACAGCACTTCAGCGTTAGCCCGCGCCTGCTGCTGGCGCTGCTCGAATACCAATCCGGCGCCTTGACCCAGCCCAACCCCGGCGAATGGGAAGACTATCCCCTGCGCTACATTGATGCCGGTCACAAAGGCGTGTACCTGCAACTGGTATGGGCGGCCGATCGCTTGAATGATGGTTTTTATCGTTGGCGCGCCGGTGAAGTTGTACACATTACCCATCCGGATGGACGCCGGGAATATCCCGACCCGTGGCAAAACGCGGCCACCGTGGGGTTGCACACCTTGTTTGCCGCCCTGGAACCGGCCCTGGATTTTGAAGTGGCTACCGCACCCCAAGGGTTCGCGGCCACCTATCAGGCCCTGTTCGGCGACCCCTGGGCTCAAGATGACCCGCACATCCCCGCCAGTTTACAGCAGCTCCCCATGCAACTGCCTTTCGCCGACGATGAAGTGTGGGCCTATACCGGCGGTCCGCATACCGCCTGGGGCACCGGCCAGCCCTGGGCCGCCGTAGACTTCGCCCCACCCTCTGCTGTCGGCGGCTGTACGCCCTCCGACTTGTGGGCGCTGGCCGTGGCCGATGGGGTGGTAGCCCACGTTGAAACCGGCCTGGTTGAACTCGATTTGGATGGCGATGGCGATGTGCGCACCGGCTGGGTGGTCTCGTACTTGCACGTGGGCACCGATGGACGTGTCCCCCTTGGCACGCATCTTCGGGCCGGCGACCCCATCGGACACCCTTCCTGCGAAGGCGGCCGCACCACAGGCACGCATATTCACATGTCGCGCCGTTACAACGGCGAATGGATTTTGGCCGATAGCCCCATTCCCTTCAACCTGGATGGCTGGGTTACGCATAACGGCAACGCGGCCTATAGCGGTACACTGGTTCGCTTTGGGCGGGTAATCATAGCAGACGATAACGCCAGCGCCCGCAGCCACATCCCGGCCAGAACGCCCTGACCTCCCGATTTCCTTGCACATTGCCCTGCACCCCTGCAGGGCTTTTTTTGTTGAGCGGAAAGCCATGCCTTCCGCCACCTCTCAACCCGATTGACACAAAACCTTTGCCTTCGTGGTGAGGTTTGAAGATACTCTTCAGGTACGAAAGCGGCCGCCTATGCCGCGTGGGTGGACGGCAAAAAAATAAACGCAAAATTTTATAAAAACAAAAGAAACTATTGACAAAACAGAAAATTAATTGTATTATTTTTTCATAAACAGAAACAAGCCTTTACAAAAGGAGCGTATCATGCTTGCCCAGCCAGAAAAATGCCCTTTGTGCGGGGGCGAACTCATCGTTACCCGAATGCGCTGTCGGGAATGCGATACCGCACTCGAAGGCCACTTTATCCCCAGCGCGCATCCCTTTGCGGCCCTCAACGCAGAGCAGTTGCGCTTTGTAGAAATCTTTGTGCGCCACGAGGGCAAACTCAAGCGCATGGAAGATGAGATGAATCTATCCTACCCCACCCTGCGCAACCGTCTGCACGACATCATCCGGGCGCTGGGCTACGAACCCGGCCAGAGCGAGGACGAGGAAACCCCTCCAGCGCAGCGTTTGGATGATGCTGCCCGGCGGCGCATCCTGGATGCTCTGGAAGCCGGAGAAATTACTTATCAGGAGGCGATGGAACGCCTGACAGGAGGTGCCTGATGTCCCCCCGGTATACGTTAGAAATCTCACCCCGCCCCAGCGTGCACATTCAACGTGCCGAAGGTGACCTGGTCATCAAGGGCTGGGCGCAGACGGAAATCGTCTGCAAAACCGATAGCGAGACCCCGCCGTTTCAGGTGAATGGCGAGACCGTCTCCATCTCTCTGGAAAGCGATGCCACCTTGTACTTGCCCTACGAAAGCACCCTGCACCTGGAAGCCTGCATGGGCGACCTGCGCATCAAAGCCATACAAGGATCGGTAGAAGTCGCAGCCTGCAACGGCTCTTTGGATGTCCGTGACGGCGGCGAGTTGCATGTTACCGGCGTGCAGGGCAATTTTTCCGCCCGGCGTATGCGTGCCAACCTGCACCTGGAGACCATCGGCGGTGACGCGCTGGTGAAGGACGTGGACGGTCAATTTGCGGCACAGGCCATCGGTGGTGACCTGCGTTTGCGTGATGTCAATGGCGGCATCAGTGCCATGACCGGCGGCGACGCCAATGTGCGCTTTTCCCCCGTGCCCTGGCAGGCCTACCGCATCGAAGCGGGCGGCGATGTCCTTTGCCGTCTGGCGGAAGATGCTTCTGCAAACCTGGAATTACACAGCGGCAAACAGGAAATCCGCCTGCGCCTGGCACAAGGCAGCCAGACCCTGACCGAAGAGCACCACGAGTTCGTGCTGGGAGAAGCGCAGGGCGCCCCCTCCGTGTATCTCAAGGCCGGCGGACGGCTTACCGTGCGGCAAAATCCGGAGAGTGAACTCATTACATCTGGAAAGGCGCCCGCCGACCTGGCCTTGCAAATCGAATCACAGGTTTTGGCACAACTTGACCTGGCCGAAGCGCAGTTGGATGCGCAATTGAGTGACCTGGCCGCACAACTGGGCGGCACCCCGCTGCCCGATGAAGTCCGCCACCGGACGCAAGAACGTTTGCAACAGGCCCGTCAGCGCATTCGTCACAAGATGGCGCGCTTTCAGGGTGCTCGTCGGCGAGCAGCCGAAGCCCACGAACCGGTGAGCGAAGATGAACGGTTGACCATCTTGCACATGTTGCAGGAGGGCAAAATCACCTCCGAAGAGGCCGATCGTTTGCTGGCTGCCCTGGAAGGAGAAACCGCATGATGGCTGAGGAGCAACGCCTGATTGTCGAAATGATCGCCAATGGGCGTCTAACGGCCGAGGAAGGCGCCGCCTTGCTGGCGGCGCTGGAGGGAAACGAACCACCTTTGGGGTGGGAGGTTTCCCCTGGGGAGCACGCGCCACCCACGGGGGCGTCCGTTTCCCCTCCCCCCTCTGGGGATTCCCCGACCTCTCCTGAGGGGCGCGACCTCCCAGATTTCGCCCGCTACCGTCGTTTGTGGGTCTGGCCTTTTGCCATCCTGGCCTTCTTCACCTTGCTGACAGGGGGTTGGTTGGGGCTGTTGCTTTTTGCTCATAGCGGCGCCTTTTGGCTGACCTGTGCCTGGTTGATGGTGGCACTTTCTTTGGCAGGCCTGTTCCTGGCCTGGCTGAGCCGCTCGGCACGTTGGTTGTACCTGCGGGTAGAACCGGAAGGTGAAGACTGGCCCCACAAACTGGTGTTCATTTTCCCACTGCCCTTGGGGCTCCTGTCGTGGGTGCTCTCTTTCGTTCCCCACTGGATTGACAAATTGCCCATTTCGGCGGGCGACTGGCGGGATTTAGGCCGCCAAATCAAACAACATCTAACCCCGGAAACGCCGCTGTACATTCAGGTGGATGACGGTGACCGGGTGGAAATTTTCATCGGATAAACCGGAGGTAATATCATGATGGCGACATCAGAAGAACGTATGCGCATTTTGAAACTGGTACAAGATGGTAAAATCAGCCCCGAAGAAGGCGTCCGCTTGCTTCAGGCCCTGACAACGGCCAGCGCACCCAAGAAGGGCGCTACCCGCAGTGGTAAAGGTGGCTTGAAGGGGCGTTGGTTCCGGGTGCGCGTGAGCGATGTCAAGAATGGGCGCTCCAAGGCCAATATCAACATCCCCCTGGGGTTGATGGAATGGGGGCTGCAAATTGGAGCGCAGTTTGCTCCCGAAGTAGCGGAGATTGACCTTGCGCAACTGAGCGAGATGCTCGAAGAGGGCGCAATGGGCAAGATTGTAGATGTCGTTGACGATGAAGACGGCGAGCACGTTGAAATTTTCATCGAGTGAGCGTATCTTTTCAAAAAGGTCAATGAGGTGACGGTCACCTCATTGACCCCCGGACGTTGAGAAAGTACGCTTGAGCCATGAGCAACAGGAAAGTGAGCGAACATGAAGGCAACCGATGCTATTGAGTTAACCAAACAAACCTTTTCGCTGGCAGAGGGCAAACGCGTCGATGTACGCCATACGCGCGGCACGGTAACCATTCTGCCGGGAGAAGCCTCTACGGTGTGCATTGAAGCCGATACCCCCGCCGGCCTGCGCTGGGAGATGGGTGTGGATGAAGCCGGGGACCTGCTGGTGTACTCAGCGAGTGAGGCGGATACCCTGCCGGCCGATTGCACCCTGTATTTGCCACCGGCTGCCCGTTTACGCGTTCGCCTGCTGGAAGGGGTGCTGCGTCTGGAGGGGGGACAGGTGCGCGCTCGCCTGGAAACTATCTCGGCGGAGATTTCAATGCGTGAGGTGCAGGGCGCCTGGCATTTGAAGACCGTCAGCGGCGATGTCCATGCTCACGGGCTGCAAGGCGGGCTGTACGTGCAGACCGTTTCGGGAAACGTGCACTTGCACGCCTGTGACCTTGCGGAAATGCAGGGACATGCCCTAAACGGCGATTTTATGGTGGAGACAACCCTGGGGGAAGGCCCGTACACCTTCCACACCCTGAACGGCGATGTCATCCTGCGCATCCCGGCGGACGCGCATTGTGATGTGCACTTCCACACCCTTTCGGGACGGCTGGAGATCGAGCACAGCGGCATCTACTTCCCCCCAGCGCGCGCACACCGCCATATCATGATCGGTGACGGCGGCCCGCAGGTCAACGTACACACCCTCTCCGGCGGGTTATGGACGGTGGAAGCCCCTCCCCCCGGGGAAATCATTTGATGAACGGCGTGTCTTTGGGGCCAAGAAGCGGTCACCGGTTCCCAAAGATGCTGATTCATCAATCCTTATCCTAATCTCATGAACCAACAATCCAAGCCTCCTCAAAAACCAACCGGCATGAGGACCTTCATGGTGGTGTGGGTTGGACAAGCCATCTCTCTGTTAGGGACGGGAATGACCAACTTTGCACTGACGATTTGGGCATACGAGGCCACCGGTAAGGCCACCGCGCTGGCACTGGCCGGCTTTTTCTTTGTGACACCCATGTTGCTCATCAGTCCCATTGCCGGGGCGCTGGTGGATCGCTCCAATCGCAAGGTCATGATGATGGTGAGCGACCTGGGCGCCGGGCTGGCGACGGTGGTCGTGTTCTTGTTACACAGTGCCGGGGTATTGCAAGTGTGGCACTTGTACATTGCGGCCTTGATTGCCGGCACGACGCAGACCTTCCAGTGGCCGGCCTACTCAGCGGCCATTACGGTCATGGTGCCCAAAGAGCACTATGGACGCGTCAGCGGGTTGACTCAGTTAGCCGATTCTGCCTCAGGAATTTTTGCACCCATTTTGGCCGGGGCGCTCCTGGGTGTCATCGGGCTGCAGGGAATTCTGCTGATTGACATCGTGACTTTTGTGTTTGCAATTGGCGCCCTGCTGGTTGTGTACATTCCGCAACCGGTGCGTACGGAGGAAGGCAAAGCCGGAGAAGGCAACTTGTGGCAAGAATCGGTCTTTGGATTCCGCTACATTTTTGAACGCCCCAGTTTGTTGGGGCTGCAACTGGTCTTTTTGTTCGGCAACTTCTTTGCCACGCTGGGCTTTACGGTGGTCGCCCCGATGATTTTAGCGCGCACCGGTAGCAGTGAGATTTCTTTGGGGTCGGTGCAGTCGGCAGGTGCCATTGGTGGCGTGGTCGGCGCACTGCTAATGAGCGCCTGGGGCGGCCCGAAGAAGCGCGTCCACGGCGTGCTGGGCGGATGGGCGTTCACCGGCTTGTTTGGCCTGGCACTGATGGGGTTGGGACGCGCGGTGCCTATCTGGGCGGCGGCTTCCTTCCTGGAAGCCCTGGTCATCCCGGTATTGAACGGCTCAAACCAGGCCATCTGGCAGGCCAAGGTGGCGCCGGATGTGCAGGGACGCGTTTTTTCCATCCGGCGGGTGATTGCCTGGATGGTCAATCCGCTGGCCACGCTCGCCGCCGGGCCACTGGCCGATATCGTGATGGAGCCTTCGATGCAATCTCAAGGCGTGGTGTACGATCTCTTTCACACCATTGTAGGCAGTGGGCCGGGGGCCGGTATGTCGGTGATGATTTTCCTGGCGGGGCTGTTGGCTGCCGCCGTCGGGTTGGGCGGATACGCCTTCAAGGCAGTGCGTGAGGCCGAAAATCTGTTACCAGACCACGTGCCGGTACCTGCACCGGCAGATTAATTCCCATTCTGGCGGGTAGCGCAATCTTTCGGGTAGCGGAGGGCAATGCCCTCCGCTACTCCTCCAGCCCAACGGGCTTCCAGGCACTGAGCAGGGATTTGAATCCCGCTCAGCCCCGGGATTCGGCAGGGGATAAATCCGACTCATTGTGCCAGTCCGAAGGACTTTCATGAACTGAGCAGGCGGCTTTAGCCCCGCGATTCGAGATGTGGGCAATCACCGGTTTCGCGTCCGCACTTGACAGAATGCCGTTTTTGGCGATAATTGAAACGATTTCACATAACCTCATACCACACCCAAAGGCTATGACGGAGGAAAGTACATCGGTGGAAACCGCCAGGGAGGTGCAGGGCATAGACTGAAACCCGCACCCGGTAGAATCCGATAGAAGTTCCCTCCTGAGCCGCTCAAGGGAACGATACCTACCAGGTACCCAGTAGTTTGAGCCGTTCATCCGACGTTATCCGGAGAGCCAATCGAGACCCCAAAGTCTCCGTTGGCGTAAAGAGCGGGCCGTGCACGCGGCCAATAAGGGTGGTACCGCGGGAAATTCCTCCCGTCCCTTCGTGGGACGGGATTTTTTGTTTTCCCCCTGCCTTTGACACGCTATACCCTTTTCAGGAGGTTTTTTTGATGCTGGAACGATTGAAAACCATTCAACAAGACGCGCTGCAACACCTGGCAGACGCCCAAAATGAAGAAGCCCTGCAGGCCTGGCGCGTCCAATACCTGGGACGCAATGCCGAGTTGATGCAAGTCTTCACCCAATTGGGAACACTCTCCCAAGAAGAACGCCCCATCGTTGGGCGAACCGCCAATGAAGTCAAGAAAGCGCTGGAGGCCGCCCTGGAAGAGCGGCAAAACGCGCTCAAACAAGCCGCCATTCAACAGGCGCTGCAAAGCGAACGGCTGGATGTCACCCTGCCCGGGCAACCATGGGAACGCGGCCGGTTGCATCCAACCACCCGCACGCTGCGCGAAATCTATCGCGTGTTTGCCGAGATGGGCTTCCAGGTCTTTCGCTCCCGCGAGGTGGAAACCGACGAATACAACTTCCAATTGCTCAATTTCCCGCCGCACCATCCGGCGCGTGAAATGCAGGATTCTTTCTATATCGCCACCGAGGAAGCACGTGAAGAAAACCCCCTCTTGTTGCGCACCCATACTTCCCCGGGTCAAATCCATGCCATGCGTTATTTCGCAGCCATCAACCCGGACAATCCGCCACCGGTGCGCATCATCCTGCCGGGCATGTGCTACCGCTTCGAGCAAATCAGCGCCCGCTATGAAATCCAATTCACGCAAGTAGAAGGCCTGGCCGTCGGACGCAACATCACCTTTAGCGACCTGAAGGGCACGTTAAGCGCCTTTGCCAAAGCCATGTTCGGCCAACAAGTGCGCACGCGCTTCCGCGCCAGTCACTTCCCCTTTACCGAACCCAGCGCCGAGATGGACGTGGAGTGCTTCTTGTGCGGCGGCGAGGGCTGCCAGGTGTGCAAAGGCACCGGCTGGCTGGAAATTCTAGGCTGCGGCATGGTTCACCCCAACGTCCTACGCAATGGCGGCTACGATCCCGAAAAATACACCGGTTTCGCCTTTGGCATGGGGCCGGAACGCATCACCATGCTGCGCCATCGCATCGAAGACATCCGCTATTTCTGGAGCAACGACCTGCGTTTCCTGGAACAGTTTTAGCAGACACGCAGCCCCCGCTTACGCTGGCCGCCGGCCTCGGCGGTATTCCGCAGAGATGTCCTGATGGCTAGCCGCAGGCGCTGCAAATCGACTTCAAACGCAAAACTACCGAACGACCAAGCGAACGAACTACCATGAAAGTACCTATATCCTGGCTCAAAGATTTTGTAGAACTCACCCTCCCCCTCGAAGACCTGGCACATCGTCTAACCATCGCCGGGCTAGAGGTGGAAGAAATCCGCTACGTCGGGCTGCCCAAGCCTGAAGGCGGGCAACAGCGTTTCAAAATCACCGGCCTATCCTGGCCGGCCGACAAATTCGTTGTGGCCGCCATCCATGAGGTGATGCCACACCCCCACGCCGACCGTCTGGTGCTATGCAAACTGGACGACGGCGAACAAATCCACACCGTGCTGACCGGTGCGCCCAGTCTACAGGCCTACAAGGATAAAGGGCCGCTCGACCCACCGCTCAAGGTGGCCTACGCCCGCGAAGGCGCGCAGTTATACGACGGCCACCAGCCCGGTCAGGTGCTCACCACCCTAAAGCGCTCCAAAATCCGCGGGATCGTCTCCTATTCGATGGTCTGCTCCGAGAAAGAACTGGGCATTTCCGAGGCTTCCGAAGACATCATCTACTTCTCGGCCGACGCCCCCACCGGTATGCCGTTGGCGGATTACATCGGCGACGCGGTCTTTGACATCGCCATCACCCCCAATTTCGTACGTGGCGCCAACATCCTGGGCGTAGCCCGCGAAGTGGCCGCCATCACCGGGCAGCCCTTGCATCAACCCTCCTACGACGTACTGGCCGAAGGTGCACCCATCGCCGGCCGTGTGCAGGTGCAAATCAGCGAGCCGGAAGTCAACCCGCGCTTTGCCCTGGGGCTTATCGAAAACATCACCATCGGCCCTAGCCCCTACGAAGTGCAGCGGCGCTTACAACTGGCCGGTATGCGTCCCATCAACAACATCGTGGACGCCACCAATTATGTGATGCTCGAAATCGGCGAACCGCTGCACGCCTTCGATTACGACATCCTGATGAAACGCGCCCGCCAATCCGGCGCCAAATTTTCCACCATCATCACCCGCCGCGCACACCCCGGAGAGAAACTGGTCACACTGGACAATGTCGAACGCACGCTGGACGATTTCACCGTCCTGGTGTGTGACCAAAGCGGCCCGCTGGCACTGGCCGGCGTGATGGGCGGCCTGGAATCCGAAATCACCGCAAAGACCCGCAACGTCTTGCTGGAGGGCGCAGCCTGGAACATGATTAACACCCGCCGCACGGTCATGGCGCAAAACCTGCCCTCCGAGGCCGCCTACCGCTTTGCGCGCGGCATCCACCCGGCCATGGCGCCACGCGGCATTTACCGCGCCCTGGAACTCATGCGCCGATGGAGTGGCGGCAGCATTGCCCAGGGACTGGTGGACGAATACCCCACGCCGGTCACCGACCCCACGCTGGAAATCACATCCCAAGATGTCCACCGCTGGTTGGGGCTGACGCTTTCCGCCCAACAAATCACCGACATCCTGACGCCCCTGGAATTCCACTGTCAGGTGCTGGATGAAAACCGCCTGCAGGTGACCGTCCCCGATCATCGTCTGGATATCGGCACCGGCGTGGTGGGCAAGGCGGATGTCATGGAGGAAATCGCCCGCATTTATGGGTACGAACGCATCCCGGAGACCCTGCTGGCCGATGAGTTGCCGCCGGTATGGCGAGACGAACACCGCGAACGCGAGGAGGGGCTGCGCGACCTGTTGGTGGGCCTCGGCCTTCAAGAGGTCATCACCCACCGCATGACTTCCCCCGAAAAAGAAGCCCGCCTGCTGCCCCAGGAACAAGCCGCCCAGGCAATGGAGGCACCCTACTTCCGATTGGCCAACCCCATCAACGCCGAGTACACCGTCCTGCGGCGCAACCTGCTCGCCAGCATCATGGAAGTGGTCGCCCACAACGCCCGCCTGCAGGAGCGCATGGCGCTGTTCGCTATTGGGCCGGTTTTCCTGCGCCGTGAGGGGCAAGATTTACCTGCCGAAGAAATCCACCTGGCCATCGCCCTCACCGGACGGCGAGAAAATCCGTCCTGGCGTGGTGAAACCCCAACACCAATGGATTTTTACGACCTGAAAGGCGTTCTGGAAGCCCTGCAAAGCGGCCTGCATTTCCCCAACCTGCGCTACGAACCGGCCGACGACGTGCCCACCTTCCACCCCGGCAAATGTGTGCGCCTCTGGCTGGGCGATCAGGAAATCGGCGTGCTGGGCGAAGTGCACCCCCTGGTGTGCGAAAACTTTCCCGACTTACCGGAGATACCGCTTTTGCTGGCCGACCTTCAAGTCGCCCCTCTGCTAGACGCCATGCCGCGCCTGTACGCTACACGCGCTGTCCCTGCCTACCCGCCGGTACTGGAAGACCTGGCCGTCATTGTGGACGAAAACGTCCCGGCGATACAGGTAGCGGAGGCCATCCAAACCGCCGGCGGTGCGCTGGTAACCGCCGTGCACCTATTCGACGTGTACCGCGGCCCGCAAATTGGGGCCGGCAAGAAGAGCCTGGCCTATAGCCTGACCTACCAGGACCCCAACCGCACGCTGACCGACAAAAAAGTCGCCAAAATCCGCGAGAAAATCGTTGACTATTTGAAAAAAACACTCGCGGCCGAACTACGTGGCTAGGACATAGTTCCATCTTTCGCAACTCCAAGAACCCGTTTCCACCAAGGAAGCGGGTTCTTGCCATAACCGTGCCGTCGAATTCCGTGCAGTCGGCTTCTAGCCGACTTTCTCTGTAGAACAGCCAACCGTGGAATTGACTTCCGTGCCGTCGGCTTCCAGCCGACTATCCTGTGGAGCAAGCAACCGCGTCACAAAGCCGCGCAAATTGCGGATTTTGCTTATTGACTTGTGCCCAAAAAATATTTATTATGGTTCTTACAGGTCACTCCTCTGCCATTTAGGTGGACAATCTCATCATTACAACACGAGTTGTGACATTTACCGTCTATAAGCGGTTATGAAGATGTCGTCAAGTAAAACGCTAGTTA
>DAOTZN010000010.1:0-3632 GCA_034434095.1 Anaerolineales bacterium | reverse complement strand
ACCAGGGGAAGACTGCTTCCCCTACGCTTTGCTCGAGACAGGCGTTCCGCTCGCTCTGCTCGCTTTGCTCGCTTTGCTCGCTCCGCTCGCTCCGCTCGCAGCAACACCAGAGACGGGCGGATGGCACCGTTTTCCGCGCTCATCTGCCTCCTAGCGAGCAACCAAAAGCAAGTTTCTGAACCATCCCTTGTTAACCATCCCCAAATTTGCGTCCATCTGTAGATTGGCTACCCGCCGGCTTCACCAGACTCTAGAATGTTATTGTTTTGTTATGATGACATTTTTCCTCTGGATAAATTACAAAAATTGCGGGTATAATTGCCACACATTCTAAACAATAGCACTATAACCGACCGAAAAATAGGAGATAGCACAGTGGCCACAACCTCCCCACCCTCGGCACAAAAGTACCATGGCCCTCGTATTCGCTGGCTAGACATCAAAGAGCAGTTGACCGGTTATCTTTTCATTTTGCCGGCTTTTACCATCATCACCTTATTTGGCCTGTTCCCAATTGGCTATGCCGTCTACATGAGCACCTTTCGCTGGCGAGTACGCAAAGGTGATTTCATCGGACTAGAAAACTACACCAAAACAGTGGGGGACTGGAAAGCCACCGGTATTTTTGTGTTAGGGTTAGTTCTACTGGTGATTGCTTACCTGGTATGGCAAAATGCTTTCCGCTCTATGAGCAATCGTAAATTAATCGTTGGGACAGTAACCGCCTTTCTGTTGATGGTTGCAGGCTGGATGATTTCTTCCGGCTGGGGGCAAATGCTGGCAACCGGAGACGAGGATTTCTTACAAACGCTTCCCCGTACGCTGTACTATGCAATCGGCACAGTACCGGCTGAAATCGCCCTGGCGCTTATTCTGGCCTACCTCCTTTACCAAAAGATTCAAGGGCAAGAATTTTTCCGCATGTTGTATTTCCTGCCCTACATCACCCCGGTTGTCGCCACGGCGGTGGTCTTTCGTACCATTTTCAACTCCCGCGAAACTTCCCTGGCAAATCAATTTCTATCACTTCTTGGAAAAGAACCGCAAAAATGGCTGTTTGAGGCCAAGCCGTTCAATAACGTGATGTTTGGCCTCAACCTGGAAGGCTTTTGGGCCGGGCCAAGCATGGCGTTGGTCTCGATTATCTTTTTCGGTATCTGGACTTACGTAGGCTACAATACGGTGATTTTCCTGGCCGGGTTGGGTTCAATCCCCCATGAATTGTATGAAGCCGCCGAAATTGACGGTGCGAACAAATGGCATTCCTTCCGTTACATCACCCTGCCCTTACTTTCACCCGTCACTTTTTATCTGGCGCTGATTGCCTTCATCGGTACCTTCAAGGCTTTCAATCACATCTACGTGATGCGCGTGCCATCGGCACTAGGCACGGTGGATGTCACCAGTGTGACCATTTTCGATACTTTCTACAAGGCAAATCAGTACGGCTACGCTGCCGCACAAGCCATCATTCTCTTCTTCATCATTCTGGGATTAACGTTGGTACAAAACAAAGTCCTCGGGGAGCGCGTTTTCTATGGCTAGTTCTACAAACACATCCACTACCGGTCTCAATCTGGGAAAAATTTTGATTTATGCGATCCTTATCTTGGGTGCCGTGCTTGCCATCTTGCCTTTTTTCTGGATGGTATCCACCTCTTTGATGACCCTGGGTGAGACTATCAACAAGCAATGGCTGCCCAAAGCGCCGCAATTCAGCAACTATGTAGAAGCCTGGACGGAAGCCAAATTCGGCAAATACTTCCTCAACAGCGTAATCATCACCGTGGTGACGTTGGCCGGTCTGTTGACGACGTCTATCCTGGCGGGATATGCTTTCGGGCGCATCAAGTTCTTCGGGCGCGATGTCTTGTTTGCCATCCTGCTCAGCACCATGATGATCCCTGAATCGGTCACCATGATTCCGAACTTCCTGATGATTCGCGGAGACATTATCCCCCTACCAGGCTTACCAGAATGGGGCGGCTCATGGCTTAATCACCTGCCCGCACTGACGGTACCCTTTATGGCAAATGCCTTCAGCATCTTTTTATTGCGACAATTTTTTGTCCAGATTCCAGACGAATTGTGGGATGCTGCCCGCATTGACGGCGCCGGGCATTTACGCTTCCTCTTACAGGTCGTATTGCCCATCAGCAAAGCCCCGGTGATGACTGTGCTGCTATTTTCGTTCATCGGTTCGTGGAATGCCTTCTTGTGGCCGTTACTGGTGACCACAAAGCCCACCTGGCGCCCGCTGATGGTCGGCCTGTGGACTTTCGTTACCGAAGCCGGGCCGGAGACGCAGTTACTGATGGCAGGCGCAGTAATCACCATCATCCCCATTTTGATTATGTACTTCCTGACTCAAAAACAATTTACCGAGGGTATTGCTACCACCGGTTTGAAAGGCTAATGTCCCCACACCTGCTGTTTTGCTCAACACAGAGAAGAGTAAGATAGCAGGTGTGTCGTGCGGGACACACCATCCCTGGAACAGGTGACCTCTGTCCAGGGAAACATTTTCAATTTTTCACAATCCTTAAATCAGGAGGAGAAACTCTATGCGTACCAAAAAGTTTTGGTCAAGTTTGCTGGCAATTCTAGTGATTGCCTCCTTTATCTTGGCTGCCTGTGCTCCCAAAGCAACACCCACACCCACTGCGGAGGCAGGCGGCGAAACAACCGTAGAACAGCCTACGGCAACACCCGCCACCGGTGGCGAAACAACAAGCACCGAACCGGCAGGCAATTTCCCGTATGAGGACGTTGATCCCAGCGGGCAAACGATTACCTTCTGGCATCAGCACAGCCGCGCTCGTGAGGAAGCCCTACAAGAAATCGTAGATGAGTTCAACAAAACCAACGAGTGGGGCATCACTGTGGTGGCCGAGTATCAGGGAAGTTACGGCGACATCTTCAACAAGATGTTGACCTTCATGAACACCGCTGACGTGCCGAACATCGTGGTCGCCTACCAGAACCAGGCCGCTACCTACCAACTGGCCGACGCGCTGGTAGATATGAACCCGCTGGTAGACAGCCCCAAATGGGGCCTGAGCGACGCCGATAAGGCCGACTTCTTTCAGGGCTTCTACAACCAGGACATCTTCCCCACCTTCGGCGGCACCCGCCTGGGCTTCCCCCCCAACCGCTCCATAGAAGTGATGTACTACAACATGGACTGGCTGAAGGAACTGGGCTATGATGCACCTCCCGCCACGCCAGAAGAATTCAAAGAAATCGCCTGCAAGGCCGCTCAGCAACCTTTCAGCAAGGCCACCGCAGAAGGCAGCCGCGGCTACGAACTGAGCATCGACGCTTCCCGCTTTGCTTCGTGGACCTTCGCCTTCGGCGGCGACATCTTTGACTACGACACCAACCAGTACAGTTACGATAACGATGCCGCCAAAGCGACCATGAACTTCTTGCAAGACCTGTTCAACAGTGGCTGCGCCAGCGTGGTCACCGAGCGCTACGGCGATCAGACCAACTTCGGCGCCGGCACCACCCTGTTCACCGTGGGTTCGTCCTCCGGTATGCCCTACTACAAGAGCGCAGTGGACGAAGGCGCAGGCTTCAACTGGAGCGTTGCCCCCATCCCGCACACCACCGATGAACCGGTCATGAAT
>DAOTZN010000009.1:0-3042 GCA_034434095.1 Anaerolineales bacterium | reverse complement strand
GAATTTGGACGTTATCAGTGGGATGAGGATGGAAAATTGAAAACCATGCCTAGTGAGGAGTACTCTATGATGCAGGCACGTGGTTTGAGAGTTTTGACGATTTTGGTAACCAACCTGCGTTTTCAAGAAGCCGTCGAACAACAACTGGTGGCCGATTGGCAAACCACCTGGGAGTCCAAAGTGGGTGATTTGGGCGGTGAATCTGAGCGTATTCGCATTCAAGAGACTGACCGGGCGCAGATGAAGGCCTTTCAGGATTATGCCGTCTGGACGAGTGAACGTCTGTATCGGCGACTGCTAGATAGTAACGGAAGTGAACAACCCGCTGCCATCGAGTCATTGGAAACTATGCTTAGTGATTTGCAAGAGCATGTGAAACAAGAGTTGAACCTGCGCCGCAGGATGACCAATGAGTGGGATGACCTGCAAGATTTACTAGATTGGCTGCGGAATCGTCTTTAGATTTGGAGGGCAACGATGGGAACGACAAATGCGCATCTACCACCCCTGTTGAGTGATCGTGTGGGCAACGGTACCCGTTTTGGCCTTTCCGATTTCTTGAATTTGTTTTTTGGAACGAGCAAGTTGCAGGCTCAAACCCGCGCCAGTGTCTTGTTTACGGGATTTCTCATTATCTGGTTGCTTTTTGCCTCAATTTGGCATCCTCTAAATGCTTATGCCGGTTCATTTGAAAAAATGCTTGCATTTCTCAACGCACTATTCGCTCCCGATACATTGCTTACCATGCTGGTGCTTTGGGGGGCGCATTACATGGCTTATACTTGGGCGGCAGGTTATATTACTGATATCTTCGAATTTCCGGATGAAAAAACGATAATCGCGCGGCGATATATCTCCCAGGCCGCTTTTGGCATTGGCGGGAATGATGTGGTGCAAATTCAAGGGGGTAATGTTGGTGAGGTGTATCGCGATCATCCATTGATCAAAATTGGAGGCCCGGGGCGGGTGGTTGTTCATTTGGAATGTGCTGCACTTTTTGAAAATGTGGACGGCACGCCGCGTGTTTTAGGACCCAATAATGCCAAGCAACAAATTAACGGCTTTGAACGTCTGCGAGCGGTAGTTGACCTGCGTGACCATACCGAGAGTTTTGAGGTTGAGGCGCGCACCCGCGATGGGATTTTGTTGCGTGCCAAAGATGTGCGCGTGTTATTTAGTGTAGCGCGTGCTGCTACGCAACCCACCCCACACAGAGAGCAGCCGGCTTTACCACGCAATTGGAGTTTTGACCCTACTGCCGTACAGGCGCTGGTGTATGGGCAAAAAAAACGCCCCTGGCATCAGGCGATGGTAGATGGTAAAGCCAGACCGGCTTTGCGCAATTTTATCAGCCAACACACATTCCAGGAATTGATTTCTAATATCTTACCCACCGAGGATGCTGGTAAGATGTCGTTCGCCTTTCGGCAGGAACTTTACCAGGTCTTTGAAGATGAGTTTCGCCAGGGATTAAGGCAGAGCGGCATCGAATTGCAATGGATTGGTGTGGGGACCTGGGAGTTGAATATCAACGACTTGCAAGAAAAGCACCTGGTACTATGGCAGAAGGCTTTGACGACACAAAAACAGGTGCGTGAGGCGGCCCTCCAAAAATTGTACAATAACACTCGCCTGGATACTTTACAGCACTTGTTGCAACATACCCTCGTGGCTGTGGGTACAACGCCCCCGGTGGGGAACGTGAGTGTACAGGAATTACTCATCGTTCGTTCTGTGTTGCAAGAATTATGCAGCCGCATTCGGCAGACCCTCTTGTGGTACGAACGGGAAGGTGAAAAGCCGCCGCCGTCGCTGCCGGTGGTGTACCGTCATCTGAAAGGTTTGCTTAGCAACTCCTTAGATGGTTCTGTGTGAACGATGCGCGTTTTCTACAAACATCGTGCCTCGAAGAAAAAAACGGGCTGCTATCTGGCAGCCCATTTTGATTTCAGAAGCAAATAGGATGGGGCATTAACATTCGCTGGTGGCGCTCAGGGTGTCCTCGATGGCATCCAATACCTCATCACTTAATAAGCCAATGGCATCACCTGCAGCAATATTTTCAATGAGATGTTCGCGCTGGGTAGCACCGGTGATGATACTGCTTACTTCCTTGCGGCGTAAAAGCCAGGCAATGGATAGTTGCGCGGTTGATATGCCCAATTGTTGGGCAATTTTCTCTAGGGTGCGTACGGTTGCAATTCGTTCTGGTGTGATGTGATCCTGTAGCCAGGCCGTATCAGAACGTGCCGCACGGCTATCGGTTGGGATGCCGTCGTTGTATTTGCCGGTCAGTATCCCAAAGGCCAGCGGGCTCCAGGTTGTTAACCCCAGCCCGATTTCTCGACACAATGGGGATAAAGATTCCTCCACCTGCTGGCGGTGGAACATATTGTATTGCGGTTGCTCTACTACCGGGGGTACCAGGTTATCCCGTTGTGCAATCCCCCAGGCAATGGCAATTTGCCAGGGGCGCCACTCGGAAGTGCCCCAATACAAGACCTTTCCCTGACGTACCAGGTCGCTCATCGAGCGAACAACCTCCTCGATAGCCGTGTCGGGGTCAAAACGATGACAGAAGTAGATGTCCAGATAATCTGTGTTCAGTCGGCGCAGGGAAGCGTGCAACGATTCGAAAATGTGTTTACGGGAAAGGCCGCGCCCATTGGGGCCGGGCATGGTCGGCCAGAAGACTTTGCTCGAGAGTACCAGAGCCTCGCGCGGCAAGTCAGCGATGGCTTTGCCCATTACGATTTCAGCGCGTCCCTCGGCATATACATCCGCATTGTCGAAAAAGTTAACGCCATGTTCATAGGCCGTATGAACCAAATCAATAGCCACTTCGTCGCTTAAATGCCCTCCAAAGGTCACCCAAGCCCCCAGAGAAATCTCACTGACCTTGAGGCCGGTTTTCCCTAATCTACGGTAATGCATACCCCTTCCTCCTTACGTATAAAAACGGTTAGCGGATAGCCGATGGCTTGGCCCTCGGTTTTCCGATTTGGTGTGTCGGTTTTTTAGCGGTAAAGATTCAACGCAAAG
>DAOTZN010000008.1:0-1826 GCA_034434095.1 Anaerolineales bacterium | reverse complement strand
CTGTTATATTGAGTTGTCCGATGTGAGTATACTTCCACGAGAGTATACTTCCACGAAAGGACAACCCAAAATGGACACAGAACAGGTCTTGCAAGAATTCGAGAAATATTTATGCAGGCGTTTTCCAGAACGGAGAACAGCAGTGGATTACGTCAGTGATGTGCGACAATTCCGCAAGGTGAATCAAAAAGACTGGCGAGAAATAGGGATGCACGATATTGATGAGTTTGTAGACCAACAACGTGCAGGCAATCTGAAATCGGCAACGGTGAGACGAAGAGTGGCCGCACTGAAGACGTTTTTCGATTTTCTGGCCGAAGACAGCGGTGATTTGAGTTGGCCGAACCCGGTGCGGTTCAAGCGCCACGCCGGGAAATTGGAGAAACGAGTTCCGCGCGACTTGCATGATGAGGAAATCGAGCAACTATGGCAAGGGATGTCCTCGGCGAGAGACCGAGCCTGGTTTGCCCTGATGGTGCGGGCCGGAATGCGCGTGGGCGAAGTGGTTGGTCTGGAGCTGGCCGACCTGCTTAATCCGCCGGGAGCGGATAAACCGGCGCGGATTCGTGTCAAAGGCAAAGGGCGCAAGGAACGGATGGTCTTGCTCAGTGCAGACGCCTATGCGGTCTTGTTGGTTTACCTGGCAGAACGAGGTGAGAGGACAGAAAAACGCGTTTTCTTGAACAAACGCGGGCAGCCCTTGAAAGCGAATGGCATTGAATGGCTATTGGCGCGCTATGGGCAGGCAGTTGGACTACATGTCACGCCGCATCAGTTACGTCACACCTATGCGCGGCAACTGACAGAAGCCGGGATGCCGCTCACCAGTCTGGGCAAACTGATGGGGCATTCCCAAATTAGCACGACCCAAATCTACACTGCTGGAGCAGACCCCAGGCTGGCCGAAGCCTACCAAACAGCCATACAGCAGGTTGAACGGGCAGTTCCTGCCGTCCAATCTGTACCTGTTTTGCCGCCGCTTGTCCCAACCGAGCCAAGCCTGGCCTTTGAAAGACCAGAAAAGCCGGCTCCAGATTGGGAGGCTTGGGCCATGCATTTGCCGGCAGCCATCCGTGAAGCTAGTCTGGCTTATGCCAAACATCGGTGGTCTGCCTGGCCTGCCGGGAAACGTGGAGAGCGCATCAAGAACTTGCTGAACGAGCTCCACAACCTATGGGATTGGTTCCTCTCCTACCGTCCCATCACTGCACCAGGCCAAATTAGTTTGAAAGACCTGTGGGCTTACCAGACCGCCCAGCAAGCCAAAGGGCTGGCCGCAGGCACCATCAATCGCCGCATGGACTATCTACTAGGTATCCTGCGTGAATTGGCTGAACAAGGCTTGCCAGTTGATCAGAGCGTCTTTCGGGTGCGTTACCTCCCACGGCCAGAGAGCCTGCCCAAGCATTTGACTTCGGAAGAAGCCTCACGCCTCGAGCGTTTCGTTCTCCAGAATTTGGAAACTCCAGACTATACCCAGCGTTTGCAGAACGCCTGTCTGCTGGTTATGCTGCATAGCGGTTTGCGCGCCGGGGAATGCGCTGATTTGCGTCTGCAAGATTTGGACTTGCCTGCCAAACGCCTGATCATTCGCGCCGGAAAAGGCCAACGTGACCGCTTGGTTTACCTATCCGAGAGCGCCTGCCAGGCCATCCAGCTTTATCTGCAAGGAAACCAGCGCCCAGCCCAGGATTTCCTATGGCGCCAAAAATCTGGAAGGCCGATTTCAGCCAGTTATTTACGCGCAATCGTCTCTAAGATTGGTATCGCGCTTGGGATTGAGCATCTCCACCCGCACCGCCTTCGACATACTTGCGCCACCCGCT
>DAOTZN010000007.1:0-2382 GCA_034434095.1 Anaerolineales bacterium | reverse complement strand
GGTTTACAAGCACTCAACACAAAGGCAAAAATCAGCAATGCGCTGAGTACTACCCAAAGCGTTTTGTTGCGATTCATTTTACTCTTCCTTTCTTATTCAGAGAGATGGTTGATGAACAAACTGTTCACATACATTTTGCATGCAGGTTGCATGCAGCCCATGGAGTGGAATAGATAAGCAAATGTTAGACGGGCATCACCTCCTTAGGTTGATCAAGTTAGGTAGCGGTTTGTGTTTTTAGTCAGGATGAAAGATTATCTTTGGGGGCGCGGTGGTGTTACGCACCACGACATGGGTAGCCAGCGTTTCTTTGATGATGGGTGCCGACTTATCACGCAAATGCCGGAGTAATTGGTGCGCGCCGCGCCGCCCGGAAGTTATCAATTGTTGGTGTACGGTGGTCAATTGGATATGATCGGCAATTTCCAGGTCATCGTACCCAATGACCGAGAGATCTCCAGGGACATCCAGGTTTAATTGCCGTGCGGCTTCCAGGACGCCCAATGCCTGGGTATCGCTGGCCGCGAAAAAGGCTGTTGGTGGTTGGGGTTGGGAAAGCAATTCGATACTTGTCTCACGGGCGGCTGTGCGGTTGATGTCGCATTCGCGCACATAACGAGGGTTGAGCGCAATGCCCGCCTCCGCCAATGCCTGTTGGTAGCCAAGGTAACGGTGTTTGCTGGAAGTAAATTCAAAGCGAGGGTCGCTGCGGTCCCCTAAAAAGGCGATACGTTTGTGCCCCAGCGCAATCAAGTGATGGGTGGCCTGTGCGCCACCGGTGACATCATCCACAACGACCTGGCTGAGTTCGAGATCTTGACAAGAGGGGACGTCAATTAACACCACCGGAATTTTGATTTTTCCTAGCGTGGCCCGGGTCTCATGATCCAGCGGCAGGCTGATGATGATGGCCCCGTCTATACGCCGACTGCGCAGCATTTGGTCAAAGACTTGAGAGCGGCTTTCGGGATTGTCAATGTTGTGAATCAGCAGGTCGTAGGAGGTATCTTGCAAGGCCTCAACGATACCTTGCAAACGGGCGACAAAGGCCGGCCGGGTAAAGAAAGGTGCCAGGATGGCAATGGTCAGCGTGTGGCCGAGCGAAAGACGCCGCGCCAGGATGTTGGGCTGGTAATTCAGGGCTTGGGCGGCCTGCAGCACCCGTTGACGGGTCGCCTCATTGACCAGCGGGCTATCGTTGAGGGCGCGCGAAGCCGTGCCGGGAGAAACCCCGGCCTGACGGGCGACATCTCGAATGGTGGCGTTTTCCTTCATGAGAAAGTGTTAGGCTACGGGACTTAAACCGGTTTAATGAAACCGGTTTAAGGATAGCATTTTTTGACCCGCGTGTCAATACCCTACCAAAAGTGATGTTTGATACCTTTTGGAAAGTGAAATGTGCAACGTAGATGATGGACGGCTCCTGACCCCTGATGCCTGTCCACCCGACTACCCGACTACCGGACTACCCGACCACCTGCCCATTATCAAACATGCGATGCCAGGCGCAACCGCCGAACTACACAACAAAAAAGCGCCCCTTTCAGGGCGCTCTCCTTTGTTCGCGTTGGGTTGTGTGGGAATCAGTGACAGCCACAACTGCCGCTTCCGCAACCACCACCGCTGGTGTCATTTGATGCCGAAGCACTCTGAGATGTATTGAAGGAACTACCGCAGCCACAGGATGACACGGCATTGGGATTGTCAATCTTGAAGCCGCTGCCCATCAAGTTGTCTTCCACGTAGTCAATGGTTGCCCCGTTGACATAGTCAATCGAAATTTCATCTACCACCACTGTAACATTATGGTAGTTGAATTTCAGGTCGCTTTCTCGGATATTGTTGTCCAGCGCCATGCCGTACTGATAACCGGAGCATCCACCGCCAGAGATGAACAGCCGTAGGGCGTATCCTTCCAGGTTACGTTTTGCCAGTAAATCTTCCACCGCTCGGGCGGCTGCTTCGGTCAAGAATACTTCCTGTGTTTGCGTAATGGGGGTCGAGGTCATCGTATTTTCCTTTCATATGGGAGAGTTTACAAACCGGCAATCTTTCCCGGTTTGTACATGAACTTCACCATGAGAATCCAGTTGGAGATAATTTGGATGGATTCTATCAGCATTCTACCGGGAAGTCAACCAAAATTTGGTTGATGATTAGTATCATCTCAATAACTTGGGGGTCTCTTCGCGTTTTTTACCGCAAAGGCTCGAAGGCGCAAAGTCTTTAGCCTTTCCTGCGTGCCTTTGGGCCTTCGTAGTGCGATTTTTTTACTGTGCCCTACGGTCGCTCTCCCCCTGTTTTTTGAGAAGTCGCCATGAACTCTGTTCACCACCAAGCATGAAAATGTGCTATAACCTGAGCACTCGGCTAACACAGAGG
>DAOTZN010000006.1:0-2294 GCA_034434095.1 Anaerolineales bacterium | reverse complement strand
CCTCTGTGTTAGCCGAGTGCTCAGGTTATAGCACATTTTCATGCTTGGTGGTGAACAGAGTTCATGGCGACTTCTCAAAAAACAGGGGGAGCCCGATCATAGGGCACAATAAAAAATCTCACCACGAAGGCTCAAAGGCACGAAGGAAAGGCTAAAATTTTGTGCCTTCGAACCTTTGTGGTAAAAAAAAACGCGCAGAGACCCCAAGTTGTTGAGATGATATTGAAAGAGCGTATAAAAAGAAAAGCGCCCTGCAATTGTTGCAGAGCGCCTGTGCCCCCACGGAGATTCGAACTCCGGTCTTGGCCTTGAAAGGGCCACGTCCTGGTCCCCTAGACGATGGGGGCTGAAGCGGGTGAGATTTTACCATTGACTGTATATGAGGTCAAGCAATTTGAGGAATAATAGTTGGGTAGTTCGATAGTTAGGTAGTTAGGGAGTTGGCTGTTTGATGGTTCTGCAGCGGGCAAGCACCGTCCACCGTCTACGGTCTACCTCCTCTATCCTGCCGGGATGCCGGGGGGTGTCGCCGCGGTTTGTGATTTTTTTTGTGGACGGGCTTCCCCAGCGAAGGGTTGAGCAAGATGCTTAACCAACGCTGTGCACGTTCATCTTCTTCTTTATACCCACATGTATCGCATACCCAGGTAGGAAAATCCGGTACGGTAATCATGTCATCGTTTAGCCAGGTAAAGTGCGTACGGTACTCCAGGCGCAACAGGCCTCCCTGGCAACGTGGACAGGCATGAGATTCCTGATGGGATAAGATGTTATGATGCATGTTGGGCTTCTTCTATGATGCTCATTCCGGCGCTGGCACCAATGCGTGTAGCACCAGCCCGTATCATGGCTTGCATATCGTTCCAGGTGCGCACGCCGCCGGAGGCTTTAACGCCCATCTCGGGGCCAACCACGCGGCGCATCAACGCAATATCTTCAACGGTTGCGCCACCGCTGCTGAAGCCGGTAGAAGTTTTGACGAAATCGGCGCCCGCCCCCTTGCTGAGCAAACAGGCTGCGATTTTTTCATCACGTGTCAAAAGTGCGGTTTCGATAATGACTTTGACCAACGCGCCGTGTTCATGGGCGACTTGCACGACCCCCGTAATATCCTGCCAGACGGTTTCGTAGTCGCCGCTTTTGAGCGCGCCGATGTTGATGACCATGTCAATCTCGGCGGCGCCGGTTTGGATGGCGGCTTTTGTCTCAAAGGCTTTCACGGAGGGAAAAGTAGCCCCCAGGGGAAAGCCAATCACCGTACAGACTTTGGACGAAGCGCCTGCCAACTCACCGGCCGCCAGCGGCACCCAAACGGGGTTAACGCATACGGAGGCAAATCCAGCCTGACGCGCTTCGGCGCACAACTTACGGATGTCATCGGCGGTAGCCTGTGGTTTGAGCAAGGTATGGTCAATCCAGGCGGCAGCCTCCGATGCAGATGGCACAGGGAAGGGGGAATTTTCGGGGGGCAGAGATTGCCGGTACTGCTGGATGGTGTTCAGTGTTTCGGACAAGGAAGCCATCATGTGATGTTTTTCTCCAGGAGGTAGTTATGGTGTTGGGGCAGCCAATGCGGTGTTGTCGTGATTGAGAAATCCTACTTTTGGAACAGGCCAGTACACGAATACAGCCTTTCCGATCACATAATCCAGGGGAACAGTGCCCCAAACATGGGAATCGGAAGAATTGTTGCGGTTATCTCCTAGAACGAATAACTGATTTTCGCCGACGGTCATCTGGGTTTCGTAATTTGGCGGTGCGGCGATGTATGGTTCTTCCAACGGATAGCCGTTGACGTAAACCGTACCACTGCGAATTACAATTTCATCTCCCGGAAGCCCGATGACACGCTTGATGAACTCTTCGGTGGGATTGCGCGGGTAGTGAAAGACGATGATGTCGCCGCGTTCCGGCTGTCCAAAACGGTAACTCAGGCGGCTGACGATGATAAATTCCCCATTTTCCAGGGTAGGCATCATACTAAGGCCATCCACCCGGATACGTGCGGAGACTGCGTTAATCGTCAGGAACAACACAATGGAAATGATAAGTGTTTCCAATGTGTCGCGGATAAATTGCAGAGTCTCGTTGAACGGCGCATCGGTTTCTTCAGGGATGGGGATGACACGGAAATCTTGCATGATCGTTGATTATACCGCGTCTATCGACGCGGACGCAATACGATGCGGATAGGAGTCCCCAAGAACCCGTAGGTTTCACGAAAACGATTTTCCAGGAAGCGCACATAAGAGAAATGCACCAGTTTGGGGTCGTTGACATAAATCAGGATGGTG
>DAOTZN010000005.1:0-7208 GCA_034434095.1 Anaerolineales bacterium | reverse complement strand
TGTGCTATAACCTGAGCACTCGGCTAACACAGAGGTCGTTTAGTAACTGGTGCCACGAGCCTGATGAGAAGTTTATTTTCAGATCAGATACTTGGGGCTACCCAAAAATTGGATGAAGTGAAAGGGGGGGGCATGATACCCGCTACGGTGCTTTGCCGACCTGGAGGTCGGCGCTCCCAGGCACCTCCAACTCTAAAGGATTGCCAATCAAAAATCGCTGTCATAGCAAGCGAGGGAGGAAACGTATTCTTTGGCAGAACCCAAGCAGGCGAGAATTTGGCGTCACCTATTTGTCTCTATTCTGTCGGTTCTTGCTTTTCTT
This sequence comes from Anaerolineales bacterium, assembly GCA_034434095.1. GTDB lineage: Bacteria > Chloroflexota > Anaerolineae > Anaerolineales > DRKV01 > DRKV01. The sequence goes on along the minus strand of DAOTZN010000005.1, from coordinate 6,886 downwards.
CTCCGCCGTTCTGAAAACTCTCCTCCTGATAGGACAAATCGTGACGCCGTTGGCGCGCCCCTTCACTCACCCACAGGTACAAATCGGCTTCTGTATGCTGTAAAAATTGCTGCGGTAAACGTTCCTCGCGCAAAAACTGAACCAGGGGAGTATAAACGTTCTCATACCACGAACGCGCCGCTTCATCATAAGGAACTTCGGCCTGACGTGCTTCACCCAAATACCAGCGATGGGTGGCAATATGTTCCAGGAGGCGTTCGTAGCCACCGGGCAAGGTAGTGCGCAAATCCGCATCTGGGAAAATGGTGTGTAATCGAGTGTGCGCCAGGAAGACTGCGTACTCCTGGCGGCGCATCATCTCGTCCAGCCAGGGAGCCTGTTTCAATAAACGCGTCAGACGGCGCACCGGCGGCAAGGGCGTATCCGAAAGTAAGTGCTTGCTGGCTTCTTGCTCATCATCTGGTGTGACCCGGCGCAAATACCACTGATACGTCATAATCCACAAGTACAAATCCGCCGAACTGGCATCTGAAAAAGACTCCAGAATAGCGTTCTCTTGCAGAGTTTGCACAACCGGTTGGTAAATATCATCAAACCAGGATAATACCGCTTCTTCCCAGGGAACCGGCTCCCCACGTTGGGTGCCCAGGAACCAGTGATGCGCGCGGATATGCTCTAAAAGACGGGGATACTGACCTGGGACGCGCGTTTCCGGTATGCCATCCGGGCGCAGTGTATCCAGGTGCGTGGCCTCCAAGAAATCGACGCGCTCCTGAGCGACCACAAGGTCGCTCAATTCGGTATCCGGGGTGAGTGGAACAGGCACATCGATTTCGGTCACGTAGGCATCTATGAAGGTCTGTCCGCGTTGACGTGCCACAGAAATGCGGTGGTTTCCATCGCGCACAAAGTACACTTCACCCATCTTGATTAAATCCACCGGCGGTAACACTTTATCGGCATAATGGGCTTTATCCACACTGATCCAGCGCTCCATCGTGTGGGTTTGAGTGGGTAAAAATTCGCGGTCAAAATCTTGATAACGTCCTACGCTGCCGATGATATCATCCAAAGGCACGCTTTTCAATCCCAAAGAATGCTGACCACGCAACGATAAGTGGGTACGGATTTCGTCATACGAAAGTAGGTGCCCGGGGCGGCCGGTCAACCAGCGGATGACCTTACGCCACAAGGCTTTGCGAGCCGCTCTATCAAAGTCATCGCGGGCTTGATGGTCATAATTCATCGCGAGGCCTCCTTTACGGGTAAATTTTCAAGTCGCAAGTAACGATGACCATAAGTGTTGATAATTTCGGTCTCTTTAAAGCGGGTGCGATAACGAGCATTTGGGCCATATAAATGAATGTGCCCGTGAAAATGATAGGCCGGCTTGAAAACTTCAATCAACCAGCGGAAGGCGCGGATGCCCTGGTGCGGCCAATCGGGCATATCGTGAATGCCCCAGGGCGGCGCGTGCGTAATGAAGATATCCAGATAACGCCCATAGAGCGCCCGATTGAGCAATAAGCGTGGCACCATTTGCCAAACATACCCCCACATTTGTCGCTGAGTGTACTGAAAAGGACCCGGCTTGTAACGCACAGAACCTTCAATGCCGGCCAGTAGCAACCCTTTACGGTATACAACCCGACGGTGCAAGTCGGTCGCGCCGGCAGGTGCCGTGCGTTGCCCGGCATTGCCATACTCTACTTTTTTGGCATGGTTGCCGCGCACATAAAAAACGGGCACATCTAACGCACTAACCACGTATTCCACGTAATAATACGGTAGATCGCCACAACTGATAGCTAAATCCGCCTCCCCAAACAAGTGTCGAATTTGCGAACTGTAAACTTGTTGAGAGACGCTATCACTAATACTCAGTACCTGGAGTGGTGTCATACGCCATGTATTTTACTCGATTCACAAGAAATATCACGCATTATGCAGTACAATTACTGTCAGGCGTTAAAGACATCATTTCCGAAAGATAATACTCATGCCCTCTTACCACATTTTTATTGGCGAACGCGATCCCTTTATGCAACGCACCCTAAGGCATATCCTGGAGGATATGTACCAGGTTAGTTTCTTTGAAACCGGGCAAGCACTGGTTGATGCAGCCCAAAACACCCCTCCCGACCTGATTATTACCGAGGCACTCCTTCCAGGCATGGACGGCTTTCGTATTTGTCAGACCCTCAAGCATTCTCCCACCACGCGTCACGTTCCCATCATCATCTTTACCTGGTTGATGGCAGAGCAACGTGCCATGCAGGCCGGCGCGGATCTCTTCCTTCTCAAGCCACCCAATGCCACCCACCTGATAACATCTATTCAAGGCCTGCTCAAACAAGGAACCCCCCCATGACAATATTTCGCATCCCCACCGGTATTGCAGGGTTGGACCAAATCACCCACGGCGGATTGCCCGCTAACAGCACCTTGCTAATTAGCGGTGTCCCCGGGAGTGGTAAAACCACTCTGGCAATGCAATTTTTATTTCACAATGCCACCCCCACCGATACCGGCTTATTTATCTCCACCGTTTCAGAACCCCAGTCCCGGCTACTCCAATACATGCAGCAATACGCTTTTTTCGACGCAAGCAAGATAGGAAGCGCCATCTATTTTGAAGACCTGGGGGCTCACCTGCTGGAAAAAAACGGCGATTCCGCCATCCGTCGCGTGGAGGAGATGATACTCCAGCAACAACCACGCTATCTGGTCATTGACAGTTTCCGATCGCTCATTGACCTGAGCGGAGATACAGCCGTCATACGACGCGCCATTTTTCGTCTTGCCGCTCAATTAGCCTCAATGAATTGCACCACGCTATTGGTTGGCGAATACCAGGCGGAAGTACTACCAAATACCATCGAAGCCACCATTGTAGATGGCATCATCGTGCTGCAAAATCAACCGGACGAATTACGAGATTTACGCGGCATTCGTGTCATCAAGTTACGCGGCAGTAATTACGAGGCCGGGGAACATGGTTGCAAAATCACCCATACCGGTTTACAAGTCTTTCCGCGTTTCCGTACACCACCCACACCACAGGCATATACCGTCAATTCAGAACGCGTTCCTTTTGGCATTCCGGGTTTTGATGATCTCCTGACACCTGGCGGCGTATGGCGTGGGAGTAGCACGCTGTTGGCCGGCGACCCCGGTATCGGCAAAACCGTTACGGCATTACACTTTTTGCTCAACGGCGTGTCATTAGGTGACACCGGCCTGTACATCACTTTTCAGGAAGACCCCCATCTACTCCGCCGCATCGCCCAAAATTTTCACCTGGACGTCCAAAAGGCAGAGGAAAACGGCCGTTTTAACATCATGTACACATCCCCGGTAGAACTGGAACTAGACGAACATGCACACGCCATGCAAACAGCCATCCACCGCATTGCTCCCCAGCGTGTGGTCATTGATAGCATTAGCGATTTGCAAGCCGCTTCAAGCCGTGGGCGCCATCGTTTCTTTGATTTTATCTATTCCTTCACCCAATGGTGTAGGAACCAGGGGATCACTATCGTTCTTACAAACGAAATGGGTAGCATTTTTGCCAGTGAACTCACACTCACCGGACGCGGCATCTCTCACATTGCCGATAGCATCATCTTAATGCGTTATGTTCAGATGCGTGGTGAGCTTCATCGTGCCCTCACGGTGCTCAGTACGCGCGGCAGCAATCACGACAAAAAAGTGTACGAATATTTGATTGATGAAGACGAAGGACCACGCCTGGGCAAGCTATTAGTCAATGCCTTTTCATTCTTCCACGAGACCGAACACGCATAATTCCATGAGGCCATCTTCTTCTACAAAAACCGGCCTGGAGGCCTTGCAAAGTCTCAGCCTGAGGCTAGGCAATTCGCGCTCATTGGAACAGGAAAGTGCGCAATTTATCGCCTGGCTGAGTGACCTTTGCGCCCCCTTGCTGGCCATATTGTTCATTCAAGATGAAGATACCCCTGAAACGCTACGCTGGCTTAAGGGAATGCCCGAACACCCCGTAGAATCCAAGATGCCCATGGGAATTTCCCCTTGGGACTGGCTGACGACGCAGGGGGTGCCGCTGCCCCCAGAAGAGACAGCCCCCCGATTGGCTTTCCCGCTGACCGCCGAGGGAGAATTGCATGGCATGTTATGTCTCATTCCTCCCACCGCGTTAGGTGATGACACCGTCACGGTATTGGATATCGCCTGCACCTTGCTTACCACCACGCTACACAACCTGCAACGTTACCACAATGTAGAAAAAATTGTAATGCAACGGACTGAAGCCCTGCGCGCTAGCGAAGAACGTTATCGTCTAATTTCCGAAACCGTTACAGACTTCGCTTACGCTGCCTCGGTGGATGAAGATGGACACATCCACCCTGAATGGATCACCGAGGCCTCCTTCCGCATGACCGGCTACACCCCACACGACTTGCTCATGCTGAACGGCTGGACGCCTCTCCTGCCTGAAGAAGACCGAGAACGCGGTTTGGAACGCCGCAAGCGCATCATCGCAGAAGGCAAAAGCGATACCAGAGAATTTCGCATTTACTACAAAGATGGTGCACTGCACTGGATTCGGGATTACACCCGGCCAGTGTGGGATGAAACCCTGGGACGCGTTGTACGCCTTTATGGCGCTGCCCAGGATATCACCGCCCAAAAAGAAGCCCAGACCGCACTAGAACGCCGCATCGAAGAAACAACCGCATTATTGGCCACCGCCAAGGCAATTACATCTCTTGACCTGGACCAGGTACTTGAAACCATTGCCAAACGTGCCAAGACACTTTTCGAGGCCGACGGCAGTCGCTTACACCTCATTGAGCCAAATGGGGAGGCCTTGCGTTGCGTCATCGCCCTGGAAGAAGCAAGCCGGGCTGTAATGACCATCTCTATCCCCATGGGAGCGGGCTTCACGGGGCAAGTGGCCGCCAGCGGGCAAGCGCGCATCATCAATGATACCGAGGCCATTGGGGGTGGTATTCACATCCCAGGAACCTCACCCGACAGCGACGCCATGATGTTGGCACCTTTACGCCGCGGCGAACAAGTGATCGGCGTTATGACCGTGGTACGTACAGGCACAGAACGCCCCTTCTCCCCCCACGACCTGGAATTCCTGGAAGCCTTTGCTGCCCAGGCGGCCATCGCCATTGCCAACGCGCAACTCTTTGAAAAACGCAATCTCTTTGCCGCCAAAATGCAGGCCATCAATAACCTGGCACAGCAACTGTTTGGCATTGAGGAACCGGCAGAAGTTTCTAGTCATGTCTGCCGCGCCCTGCGTACGTTTTACTCAAGCATTACAGAGATCGAAATTTCGTCTCTGGACGCCACGAAACAAGAACTCATCCGAATATATTTCTGGCAACCTGCAGGTGAAAATATAAAGCCACAAAAATTGGACTTTACAATGGGGTATCATCGGGCCATCAATGAGCGCCAAATATATCTGGACAGCGTCGGTTCATTGTACGCACCGCTTATCGTCGGAAAACGAGTGTTGGGCGTCCTCAAACTCTCTCTGTGCGAAAATGCCGACTCGCTTTCGAGTGGGGATATACTGCTGAATGTCACTGCCAATTTGTTGGCCGCTGCGCTGGAAAACACTCGTTTATTCGTAGAATTACGTCACCAACTGGAGCATATCCGTACACTGCACATGGTGGAGCGCGCCGTCACTGCCAGCGTAGATTTGCGTGTCACCCTAAACATTATTCTCAAACAAATTCGCGCCCACCTGAAAGCCGATCTGGCTGCCATTTTTCTGTTAGAGCACTTCAGCCATAGTTTATCCTGCACCGCGCTGGATGGCACTACGCACACCTATGGGAACCTCCCGCAATTGAACACCAACTCCCCCCGCATACAAGATGTCTTACTCGGGCAGCAAATCAGCACCATTGGCAATGCGCAAGAACTACAAACGATTTTCCGCCCGCCAGAATGGCACCTTCAGGAAGGCCTTCAACAAGCCCAATTCGTCCCCTTAATCGCCAAAGGGCAAACCCGGGGAATTATGGTTATTCTATATCGCACATTGATTTCCCCCACCTCCAACGAACAGGAGTTTCTGCAAAATATTTCCCGGCAAACTGCACTGAGCATTGAACACATCCGTTTATTTGAACAGACTCAAATCGCCAGTTTGAAACTAAACGCCACACAACATGAAATATTGGAGCACATTGCCTTATTAGTTGAAGAGCACAATGGCGAACCAAGCGGCACAACCCTGAAAATGGTCTCATTGGGAGTCCTTTTAGCCAAACAACTTGGCATGTCGCCGGAGCAAATTCAGAGTTTACAATACGGCCTGCTTTTGCACGACATCGGCATGTTGCTTCTCAGCGGGGTACACATTCGCAAGAACGCCCCGCTTACACCAGAAGAGTGGGAAGTAGTGCACCGCCACCCTATCGTGGGCGCTGAATTCATCGCAAGTTCGGAGGCCATGCGCCAGGGAGTAGACGTAATCCGCTACCATCACGAACGCTATAATGGCAGCGGCTACCCTAATGGTTTGAGCGGAGAGGAAATTCCGCTCATGGCCCGTATCGCGGCAGTGGTAGACGTATGGTATGCGCTAATATCCCCCCGCCCTTACCGCCCTGCGCTACCTGAAAAACAGGCATTGGCTGTCATTCGCCAACAGAGTGGCAAGGCTTTTGACCCGCAGGTGGTGGCTGCCTTTCTGCAACACATCCAGTCGGCATAAAACTTTGCCGATTTTTTCTTCAACCTGCGCCAAGTGAGATTTTTTATTGCGCCCTATGGTCGGTCTCTCCCCTATTTTTTGAGAAGTCGCCATGAACTCTGTTCACCACCAAGCATGAAAATGTGCTATAACCTGAGCACTCGGCTAACACAGAGG
>DAOTZN010000004.1:0-5931 GCA_034434095.1 Anaerolineales bacterium | reverse complement strand
ACCTCTGTGTTAGCCGAGTGCTCAGGTTATAGCACATTTTCATGCTTGGTGGTGAACAGAGTTCATGGCGACTTCTCAAAAAATAGGGGGAGCGCGACCATAGGGCGCAATAAAAAATCTCACCACGAAAGGCCCAAAGGCACGAAGGAAAGACTAAAGGCTTTGTGTCTTCAAGTCTTGGTAGTAAACAACGCGAAGAGCCCCAAGTTATTGAGATGATACGGCCCTAAAACCTTAACGCAAAGTTGCCAAGGCGCAAAGGTTTTTTGGGAGAAGGCCTGTTCAATTTTCACTTCTCGTTGTAACAAAGGGTAGTGGAGGGCATTGCCCTCTGCTACCCTTTTCACGAACCGACTCATCACATTTGGTTGTGTCTCCACATCCAATGGGGACATGTCCTACATAACACGCAAAGTGTCCACCACCCCACTATGCTAAAAATCTGGCCGGTTGGGGCACCAAAACATAATTTTCTTTGCGACGCCGCGTCTTTGCGTTACCTCCTCAACGCTGAAGAGCCAACAAACCAGGAAGTTGTTTGTAGACGAACCCTAAAAGCCCAGTTCTTTGATTGTGGTCTCGGGGTCTTTGGGCTTTGAAGCCTGCTTGCCAAGTAGGTCTTCCCAAAACGCATCGTTGTAGCGGCGCGAGCGCACCGGCAAGGGCATGGGAACGCCCCAGCCGAGCAGGAGCACTTCTTCTTTGGGTTGCAAGCGGGAGAGCATACCGCGTAGCGCATCCCGGCCGGCCAGGCCGGAGAGTACCGCCCGGATGTCGTCGTCGTCTCCCAACCAGCCGGAAATACGGGTTCCCAGTTGTGACATGACCTCATCGTAAATTTGCGAGGGACGTTGGTCAATAATCAGCAGCGTCACGTAGTACTTGCGCAGTTCGCGCGCAATCGTGCTGAAGGTAGTTTGGCGGGCCATCTCATGGTTGAGTAACTTGTGGGCTTCTTCGACCGCTATCACCAGCGGACGCGGCTCTTTTTTGCCGTGGCTGCGGTGCTCATTGGTGCGTTTTTCCCACGCCTGACGGATGTGACGCGTCAGCAGGTTGCTGACCAGCAGGTAATCCAGGTCGCTCTCGTAGTTGCCAAAAGAGAGAATAACGTGTTTGCCGCCTTCCAGCGCGTTGATGATTTCACCAATGCCGTTTTGTGCCGGATTTTCTACGATGTAAGGCTTGTTGAACAGGCGGCGCAACTTGTCGTGCAGGCCTTCGGCTGCCATCACATTGACGCCGTGTTCATTGGCCCAGGCCGCCACGCTATCGGGATGCGGTACCTTTTTGGTTTTGCCATTCTCGTCGGTGATTTCGATTTGTTCCCGATTCATCGCCCGGAATTTGCGGAACCAATCTTTGTGGAAGGTATTGAGCAATGCGGCCAGGGTGGTGGGGGTGGTCTCTTTCAGGTTGAGTTCGCGCCCCAGCATTTCGATATCTTCGGGTTGGATGGCGTCCATGGGGATTTCCAGGTTGAAATCGGGCTGTTGGCCGCGGATGTCGGCACCCGCCCCCAAACCAACGACCTGCACGCGGCTCTTGAAGTGGGTTTTCAGCCCGGTGACGGTCGCACCGGTATCGGAGGCTACGTCGTCGAAGGCATATTCGTTGTGCATGTCGAAAACCAACACCGAGGCCACGTTGTGCTTCATCAATCCGGCCAGAACAACGCGCGTCAAGAAGGATTTACCCGTGCCGGTGGCGCCGAAGATGCCGGCCGAGCGCTGTACCAGTTTCTTCAGGTCAATGCGCACCGGATGCCTCTGCTCACGGGTGTGTCCGATGACGAAATTGGCCTTGCCTTTTTCTTCTTCCTTGCCGAAAATCTCGGCGATATCCCCCGCGGTGGCCAGGCGGACGCGGGAATGGTGGGGGGGCACGTTTTTGATGGGCAAGGGATGTGGTTCTTCGCGCAGCCCGGCTTCGATTTCATCTCGCCAGCGCGTATATGCCTCCGGGGCTTCTGGGGGGCGCTCCAGCATGAGGGCCGCCAGGACTTCCAGGTTGGCGTACAGGGTTTGCCCATGCAGGGCTTGCGCCAGGGCGGGCGGCAGGCGCTGCTCGCTCTGTTCGTCGGCAAAGCGCGGGTCGGTGGCGCCCAGTTGGATGTCGGTAACCAGGCCGTAGTACAGCCAGTTGCCGCTCTCAATGACGACAAAGGCGCCTTCCTGAATGTCCTGTGAGGAAACGGTCAGCCGGACGCGCAGGTTTTCTTTCAACCCGCCGCCGATTAGATAGCCGATATCGGTGAGGTGTGCGTTGGTTGTATCGTTCATAGGGAAAAGGTGTGAGATACGAGAAATGTGGGGCGCACAGATGTGCAGCCGCTGTGCAGCCGGCTTCTAGCCGGCTGACCGCTGACTGCTGGTAAACGTGCGAAGACGGGGGGCGAAAATTTTTTCGCCCCTACATGCTACCCGACTCCCCACCTAAAGCGCGGTGACCATTGCCAGGGCGTAATGTTCGGTGTGGCTCAAACTGATCGCCCATTCTTGCAGCCCCAATTCGCTGGCCAGCGCCGCGGCATTGCCGTGCAGGTGCAGGATGGGTTCCCGCTGTGGCCCACGGCGGACCTCGATTTCTCGAAAAGCGACCGGCCCAATGCCGGTGCCCAATGCCTTGGCCACGGCTTCTTTGGCTGCCCAGCGTGCGGCCAGCGATGGCAAGTTATTGCCGCACTCTTCCCGTTCCTGATGCGTATAGATGCGCTCCAGAAAGCGCTCGCCGCGGCGGGCAATGACTTGCGCCAGACGCTCAATTTCAACCAGATCGGTGCCGACTCGCAACATGGGTTATTCCGTCAGCAAAACGCCTTCCAGGCCATCAGGGCGCAGGGCGGTCAGGCGGACGTTGGAGAGTTGATTCCACAGATGCTGTGGGGCATTGGCTTGCACGCGCAGGTAGTTATCGGTCAGGCCGCTGACCTGCCAGCCATCTGGCCCCAATTTGACCGCGCTTTCCCACAACACCTGGCGGGTCTGGTTGAGAAATCTCATCTGGTAGCGCTGGGCGCTTTGGGCGATGACCTGCCTCATGCGCGCGTTGCGCGCTTTACGCGTTGGGTGCGCTACTTGATTCGCCATGCGCGCGGCAGCCGTGCCTTCGCGCGGTGAGTAGGTGAAGACGTGCCCACCGGCGAAGGCCATCTGCTCAACAAAGGCCAGACTTTCGGCAAACTCGGCCTCGCTTTCGCCGGGGAAGCCGACAATCAGGTCGGTGGTGATGGCGATATCGGGGGCGGCCTTGCGGGCGGCTTCCACCAGGGCGGCGAAGGAGGCCTGGGTGGTTTTGCGCGCCATGCGGCGCAGGGTGGCGTTGCTGCCGGATTGCAACGGCAGGTGCAGGTGACGGCACAAGCGCCGCTCTTGCCACAGGTCGAAAAACTCGGCGTCCAGGTTCCACGGCTCCAGTGAAGACAGGCGCAGGCGCGGGACGTCGGTGCGCGTTAGGATGGCTTCAATCAAGTAGCGCAGATGCCGGCGCGGGCTGAAATCTTTGCCCCATGAACCCAGATGGACGCCGGTCAGAACGACTTCCTGCGCCCCGCCGTCCAGGGCCAATTGGATATCCTGTAAGACCTCCTCTATCGGGCGGCTGCGCCCAGCCCCACGGGCTACCGTTGTGATGCAGAAGGTGCAGCGGTTATCGCAGCCATCTTGCACTTTGATGAAGGCACGCGTGCGTAAGCGCGCCCCGGGCAATGGCTCGCGCACTAACGGCTCCTGGTCGAAGGTCTCTTGGGGCAGGTCTAAAATCTGGGGAACGAGACCACTTTTGTGGTCGTTGGGCACCACGCGCGCCACCCCAGGGAGGGCGCGCGCTTTTTGGGGCTCCAGCGTCACCCAGCAGCCGGTTACGGCGATGTCATCCACTCCGGCGCGCGCAATCCGGCGGATGGTTTTGCGCGAATCGGCAGCGGCTTGTGCCGTAACTGCGCAGGTATTGACTACCGCCAGATCGGCCTGCTCTGGGAATGCGACGATTTCATGCCCGGCGGCGCGGAACTGCTGGGCAAAGGTCTCAATTTCGCTTTGGTTTAGACGGCAGCCAATGGTGTCTAGGTAAATCTTCATGCTTTAGGGTTGGGTAACGATGAAATTATCGAAGGAAATATCGGTGCCGACAACGTCATAAGTACCGGCCATCAGACCGACATCGCCGGAGGCGTAATCGCTGTCCTGCGTGGTGTATAGTTTTACGCCGTTGGCCCATAGGGTCAACTGGTTGCCTTTGCATTCTGCTTCGATGTGGTTGGTGGCCTGGCCCTGAAGGATGGCGTCGCTGGTATCGAGTGTCTCCATACCGATGAGTTGTTGCTCGCCATTGGCGACTTTTCCGATACCGTAGTAGCCATCGCTGCTGATGATGAAGAAGTAGAAGTTGTCTACATCCTGGTAGCGGCACTGCACGCCGAAGTCGTTGTCATCTGGACCACCAAGTTTAGTGGCGTCAACTGCAATGTGCACATCGTCGAACGACCGGCCAGGGTTGGCCCATACGTCTTGGTTGTTCATGTTGACGTAAATGCGATAGGCGTTGTTTTCGTAATCGGTAATGCCTTCATCGGTGCGGACGGTATCCCAGCCGCTCGATGCGTCGGAGAAGTCATCCGAAAAGAGGGTGGTACTGCTTGAATTTGCGATGGGCGGCGGGGCGTCGCCACCGCTGACGGTTTGGCAGGCCAGCGAGGCCAGTACCAGTGCTAATACAGCCAAGAAGGGGGCCAAAAAGCGTTTCATCGGTTCCTCACTTTGAATTAGTTGACTTGCATGTCAGGTGATATTGTACCTCATTGCTGGCTTAGCAGGCGGCGGACTTGTTCTGCTTCCGGGCTGTTGGGCGCCAGGGTGAGCACCGTCTCGAACATGCGCTGTGCCTGCGCCATATCGCCTTGCAAGGCGGCAATGGTGCCCAAATCCAGGTAGGCGGATACCAATCCAGGGTCGTGTTCCAAGGCCTGTTGGGCAAAACGACGCGCCAGGAGCAGGTTCCCCAGACGCAAATGGACGCGTCCCAGCATTTCCAGGGCCAGCGGGTTGTCAGGCGCCAGTAAAACTGCCTGACGTGCGGCCGGCAGCCCTACTGCTTGCAGGTCGTAGTTGTAGTTTATGCAAAAGGCAGCCAGGGCACGCCAGGTTTGGGGAGCATCGGGCTTCAGGGTGGTGGCTTGCCGGTAATGCTCGGCAGCGGCAGACAGGTTGCCCATCTGCGCCAGAGTCAGGCCGATTTCCATTTGCCAGAGTGGATTTTGAGGGTCGTTTTCGGCGCCGCGGTAGGCGTACACCAGCGCCCGCTCGGGTTGATTGTGTTTTCGCCAATACAGGGCGCTCAAGATGTTGGCAGAAAGCGAATCGGGGTTGAGGTGCAGCGCGGTTTCCAGCGCTTCGCCGCCGTCTTCTCCGCTGCTTTCGAGGGCCTGCCCCAAGAAAGCCCAGGCTTCGGCATATTGCGGGTCGATGGTGGTGGCGCGCTGCAAGGCGGTGACGGCTAGTGCCCATTCTTCTTGTTTCACTAAGGTGCGTCCGACCAGCGTCAGGGTGTAGGCCGGGGAATCCTGCAAACTGCCCAGCAGCAGGTCTTGACGCAGTTCTTCGGCTGCCTGGGCATGCGGGGTATCGCCTTTGGCCAGACGGCTCAGGTAGGCCTGGGCGGCATTTGGCTCGAAAATTGACAGCAGCAACCCCAAACGGTAGATGATTTGCTCGTTGGCCGGGTCTTCGGTCAGTGCGGCGCGGTAGTGCTCAATGGCTGTGGGCCATGCTTGCCGGCTTTCGGCTACCTGTGCCAGACGGATATGCCACGCGGACGTTTGTGGGGCTTTTTCGGCAATGGCTTGCTGCCAAAAGTCCACGGCGGTATCCAGTTGGCCGTCGTTGGCGTACAGGTCGCCCAGCAGACCGTAACCCTGAGGGGAGAGGCTGCCCT
>DAOTZN010000003.1:0-3696 GCA_034434095.1 Anaerolineales bacterium | reverse complement strand
AACATGACCCGTTGGAAATTTGGGAGCGCACCCAAGAAGTAATCGCCGGCGCGCTTGAGAAAAGCGGCGTCAAACCCGAAGAGATCGCCGCGGTAGGCATCACCAACCAGCGCGAAACCACGGTGGTGTGGGAAAAAGCCACCGGCAAACCGGTGTATAACGCCATCGTCTGGCAGGATACCCGCACTGATAAAATCTGCAACGCCTTGGCAGAAGATGGTGGACAAGACCGCTTCCGCGCCAAAGTGGGGTTGCCATTGGCGACCTACTTCTCCGGCCCCAAAATCAAGTGGATGCTCGAGAACGTTGAAGGGTTGCGAGAAAAAGCCGAAAAGGGCGAAGTCCTGTTTGGCAATATCGACACCTGGGTCATCTGGAACCTGACCGGCGGTCCTAATGGCGGCGTCCACGTAACCGATGTGACCAACGCCAGCCGCACGATGTTGATGAACCTGGAAACCCTCGATTGGGACGAAGAAATTCTGGGGATCATGGGCATTCCGCGCGCTATGCTGCCCGAAATCCGCCCCTCCAGCCAGGTGTATGGAGAGGCTGTCGGTACGCTGGCCGGGATACCCGTAGCCGGTGACCTCGGCGATCAACAGGCCGCGCTCTTTGGGCAGGCCTGCTACGATACCGGTGAAGCCAAAAACACCTATGGTACGGGCTGCTTCATGCTGCTCAACACCGGCACCAAGCCGGTACAATCGAAAAATGGCTTGCTGACCACCCTGGGCTACAAGATTGGCGATCAGCCCGCGGTATACGCACTGGAAGGCTCTATTGCCATTACCGGCGCACTGGTACAATGGGTGCGTGACAACCTGGGAATGATAGAAAAGTCCGCCGACATCGAGGCGCTCGCCAAATCGGTAGAGGATAATGGCGGCATTTACTTCGTACCGGCTTTCTCCGGCCTGTTTGCACCTTACTGGCGCAGCGATGCACGCGGCGTTATCGTCGGTCTGACCCGCTACGTCAACAAAGGGCACCTGGCACGCGCCGTCCTGGAAGCCACTGCTTACCAAACTCGCGAAGTGCTGGATGCCATGAACGCTGATTCCGGCGTAGACCTGACAGCCCTCAAGGTAGACGGTGGCATGGTCTTCAACGAAACCTTGATGCAATTCCAATCCGACATCCTGGGTGTGCCGGTCATCCGCCCGAAGGTGGCCGAGACGACCTCTCTGGGTGCAGCCTACGCAGCCGGTCTGGCCGTAGGATTCTGGAATAACTTTGATGAATTGCGCGCCAACTGGGGCAAAGACAAAGAATGGACTCCCCAGATGGATGCAGATGCACGCGCTAAATTGTATAAAGGTTGGAAGAAAGCCGTTACCCGCACCTTCGACTGGGTTGAGTAAAACGGTCTCTCTCCTTTCTGGCAGGTTAGGGAGATGGGAGAACATCCCATCTCCCTCCGCTTTCTCCAGGAAGTGTACTGCAAGACAAACTTTTCAATTTCTCCGTACCACCAGGCTTTACCTGGCAAGGTCGGCCATGCCATGTGACACAGGTAGGTCGGCGGCAAACCTGGTTGCAACTAATCCGCGCTATGAGTAGACACAAGCCAAAGAAAAACACATCCCCACCCACTTCTGAACCCTGGATTTCTCCACGCAATGGGCTAATTGGCATGGTAGCAGTTAGCCTGGCGCTGACCATGTGGACTGCCTGGCAAATGCACGCCTTCAAACCCTGGCTCGATAGTATTTTATGGGGACTCGGTTTTGGAGTCGCCATTTGGCTCGTCTTCGGCCTGGCATACTCGTTCACCCGCTGGGCCCGCAAAAAATAGTTTCATCCTATAAGGAGAAGTAAGCATTCATGAGTAAACCGCATGTCGTCGTCATTGGTGCAGGGTTTACCGGCACAGCCATTGCCCATGATCTAGCGCTGCGTGGTTTTGATGTCACCGTAGTGGAGCGCGGCCCCATTGCCAACGGAACGTCTGGCCGAACGCATGGTCTGCTGCACAGCGGGGGGCGTTACGCTGTCAAAGACCAAGAATCCGCCATCGAGTGCATTGAAGAAAATACCATCTTGCGCAAAATCGTCCCGGAGGTGATTGAACCTAATGGCGGATTATTTGTGGCCCTCACCGAAAGCGACCTGGCCTACAAAGAAACTTTTATTCAAGGATGCGAAGCCTGTGGCATCCCGGTGGATGAAGTCACACCTCAAGAAGCCTTGCGCCTGGAACCTAACCTGAACCCCAAGACGCTGGCAGCACTCATCGTACCTGATGGGACTTTTGATCCACTGCGTCTGGCACTTTCCTTTGCGGCCAGTGCCAAGAAAAACGGGGCTACATTCCATCTGTTTACCGAGGTTGTGGACATGCTCCTGGACGGACAAGGCAACGTAACCGGTGTCAAAGTGTGGGACCGTACAAATAACACCCGCTCCGAAATTCACAGTGACATGGTGGTCAACGCTACCGGCGCCTGGGTGGGGCAAATCACCCAGATGGCTCATGCTCACGTACCCATCACCCCCACCCCCGGCATTATGGTGGCCTACGACCAACGTCTGGTTAACCGCGCCATCAACCGGCTAAACCGTCCCAGTGACGGCGATATTGTTCTGCCACAGCGCCGTCTAGCCGTGGTTGGAACGACCTCATTCTCTATCGAAGATGTAGATTACGTCCCCATTGACCGCGGTCAGGTTAACCTGATGCTGGAGCGCGGGGCAGAACTCATCCCGGCCATCCGCCAGGCAAGAGAACGCGGCGTCTACATGGCCGTACGCCCCCTGATTGGTGCCAGCGGCCCAGGACGTAGCATTTCGCGCACCTTCAAAGCCTACGACCATAAAGAACTGGACAACGTGGAAGGGCTGGTAACCATCACCGGCGGAAAAGCCACTACCTGCCGGGCAATGGCCGAAAAAACAGTGGATATCGTATGCCAAAAATTGGGATTAAATATCCCCTGTATCACAGCAGAAACTTATCTAACCTCTTATCGAGAATTTTATACCCAGTAAAACAACGTCTCTCATTAACATTCTTACTCACCTAAACACTATGTGGAAAATAACCTATCGAGTACACCGCCAAAAAGGAAACGAACCCTCACATTACGAAACGTTCCAGGTGGAGGTAGACCCTGAAGAATACGTTCTGGACGGCGTCGAAAAAATTTGGGCTTCCGAAGATCGCTCCTTGACTTTCCGGCATGCCTGTCACCATTCCACGTGCGGAGCCTGCGGTATGCGCGTCAATGGCGTAGAAAAACTCACCTGTATCACCAAAATCAAAGATGTCGTTCAAGACGGCGGGACCCTAACGGTGGAACCGCTGCGCAATTTTCCGGTGGTCAGCGATTTAGTTGTTGATCTGGGCCCCTTGTATCGCAAAATGGTAGCCGTCCAGGCCCCCACAGTCCATGCGCTTTCCATGACGCCCTGGGCAGGACAGCACATCACGCCTCCGGCAGAGGTCCCCATGCGCTCCGCGGATGAGGAATATATTCGTCTGCCGGATTGCATAGAGTGCGGTATTTGCATCAGCGCTTGTCCGGTAGCCGCCACCGACTCCGAGTACCTCGGCCCGGCACCATTGGCGGCCATTCAAATTCAAGGCCTGGATAAGCCCGAATTACTGGCGCTGGCCGATAGCCAGGAAGGGGTATGGCGCTGTCACAGCGCCTTTGAATGTAGCGCCGTTTGCCCATCCAACGTTGATCCAGG
>DAOTZN010000002.1:0-7522 GCA_034434095.1 Anaerolineales bacterium | reverse complement strand
GTTCCCTCGTGGAGTGTGGGTTCGATTCCCACCTTCGGCACCAGCGCATTATATCATGAGCCTTTCGCATGGCGAGAGGCTCATTGGCTTTAAAATCGGCGTGTTGGTGACGATTAAGTTTTACTTGCGTATGAGTACATCTTGGGTTAGTGGATTGTTTAATGTGCACATTTGGGATCTTTGCTCATTTTCAAAGAGGAGAATGCTATGCCGCATGTTGATGATATCCTGGCTGTGATTTTAGGGGGGGGTGTGGGAAAGCGCTTGTATCCGCTGACCAAGCAACGTGCCAAACCGGCTGTGCCAATTGCTGGCAAATATCGTTTGATTGACATCCCACTGAGCAATTGTATTAACTCCGGTATTCATCGCATTGCAGTGCTGACGCAATTTAATTCAGTATCGCTACATCGTCACATTACCAGTACCTACCGTTTTGATTCGTTTCATCCCGGCTGGGTACAAATTTTAGCCGCCGAGCAAACGCATGTCAGCACAGATTGGTATCAAGGCACGGCGGATGCGGTGCGTAAACAATTGCGGGAAATTGAGTATTCCCGTATGCCCTATGTACTTATCCTGGCCGGAGATCATCTATATCGCATGGACTACGCCCAGATGGCACGTTACCACTGGGAGACACAAGCCGACATTACGGTCGCCGTACAGCCGGTTCCTACGGAAGAGGCCTCCCGCTTTGGCCTATTGAAACGCTCACCCGATGGGCTTATTACGGATTTTGTAGAAAAGCCAAAAGACCCACAGATTTTGGAGCGTTTCGTTAGCCGCGATGACCCACAGGCACCCTACCTGGGTTCAATGGGAATTTACTTGTTTAACGTCCAGACCCTGATTGATTTGCTGGAAGAAACAGATTACACGGATTTTGGGGGAGAGGTAATTCCTCAGGCTATTCGCACCCACAAGGTAGTCGGCTTCGATTTTGAGGGGTATTGGCGGGATATTGGGACAATCCGCTCTTTTTATGAAACCAATCTCAGTTTGGCTTCTCAGGATGCCCCCTTTAACTTTTACGACCCGCGTCAACCGATTTATACACGGGCGCGTTTTCTACCTGGCGCTGTGTTGAATGGGGCAAACCTGCAAGATGTTTTGCTGGCCGATGGCTGCCGCATTGGAAAATCAGAGATTACCGAAGCCGTCATTGGTTTGCGCAGTATCATTAACGATGGTGTCACCATGCGGCGTTGCATTATGATGGGCGCCGATTATTATGATCCCCTGGATGGACCAATGGAAGGCCCGCTACCGCTAGGCATCGGGGCGCATAGTTATATCGAAGGGGCAATCATTGATAAAAACGTTCGTATTGGGCAAAACGTGGTCATTCGCCCCTTCCCGCGGGGCACAGAACGAGATACCCGCCTATACAGCGTGCGGGATGGCATTGTCGTGATTCCTAAAGGGCGTCACATTCCGGATGGCACGCACATTGAACCGTAAACTAATTCGTGTGTGGAAGTCGGATTTATCTGACTTCCACACACAGTCCAATGGGCTTGTACGACATTAGGTAGGGCTTTCGCCCGCTGGGCGCGACGAGAAACATGTTCTAACGTTTTGGGCAATTACCAATTACGATATCCTTGACTTTTCATTGCTATTCATCTATACTCAAATTTAGCCTGTTTGTTGATGACAATTCTTATTCTCTTATGGCCCAACCCCTGACATAAACATGCCGAAAAATTCGTCAGTGCCATTGCTGAAAACTTCCGATAACATGGTTGGTTATTTCGTGGTTATACTTACCAATAACCGCTGTATCTCTCTGCGTGAGTGTACAGCGATTTTTTTTGTGGTACATCCTCAATAAATTAGGGTGTCTGAGCATTTGTTACCACTATTCGTTCATTTGCAATGCCAAAGGAGGTGATGCCATTAGATCGAAATCCCCGTTGTCCCCTGACACAAGGTGCCCTGCGCACCTACGATAACCGTTTCGACAGATACCCGCGAAAACAATAGTTGATGATTTGGAGGAGTTTATATGTATAGCACAATGCAGAAACTGTGGCGTATTACCTCTGTGGTGATGGTTTTACTCCTGGCCTTTACGCCGGTATTGAGTATGCCAACGCGAGTAGCAGCCCAGGATAGCAATCCCCCAGAGAAAAAAGAGCCCACCTCGCTAGATGCTACCGGCAAAGCGCCCGTAGCGCAGCCTCAAAAGGTAGACCCCCCCGCACCGCTTGTGGCGCGTGGTGTGACCCCTGAAGAGGCGCTGGCAAAAATCCATCCCGATTTGCGTGCTGCCGCACAGAAGGCTTCGCCTGCTTTTGCCCAACCGGGCATACAGGCCGCAAATGCTGCCGCCGAGCCACTCCTGATTGAGGTTATTTTCAAGGTTAATGCCCGCGAAGGCTTGCCTGATCTCAATCCATACTTCGTGGATGGCAAATTCTTTGCCCGGCCACCGTTTGGCAAGGGCGAAACCCAGACGCAAATCGTGTTTGGCCTTGCCGATCCCTCGGTCTTGCTCAAAATTGCCAGCATGGCCGAAGTAGATTACCTCTTACCGGTTGTCCTGGAACGCAATGCGCAACCGGATGATTATCCCTACGATGACCAGAATCCTGCCCCCACCTTTGGTCCGGCGGACTGGGCAAACTTACGAGCCAATGCCGATAAACTGCGCGTCGACTCATTACCCTGGAAAGATGCCAAGGCCTACGGTGACGGCGGCAAACTCGTCCGCCCGGCCGACTGGTTCGAAGTAACCCCTGAAGGCCCCCACAAGGCCGAATCTGCCTGGGCGCGCGGCTACGATGGTAGCGGTGTAACCGTTGCCGTGTTGGATGACGGCATCGATGCGGCACATCCCGATTTAATGGGCACGCAGAAGATCTACTCCAGCACCGTTCACAGCGATTACAACGGCTGGCCGGTAGTCTTTAGCCCTATCTCGATGCTGTTGTATGCCTATGACACCTTTTTTGGTACATCTTATATCGCTAATGGATACCCAGGTGCGCACTATGTAGACACCAGCGCCACCCCGGCGCTCTCACCTTGTGGTGTGGGCCTCTCGTGCTTCACATTTACACCGTTGATTGACTATGGTGTACCGGGCGTGACGCACAACTACATCATTTCGGATAGCATGACCACCAGCGGTATCGTGCACGTAGGTACCCACCCCGATAACGACTTTCGGGATTACCTGTGGGGCGAACGGCCGGCGGTCATTGTGACCGACCCCAACACCCCTGGCGTGTATGACACCGTTTACGTGGACGTGGATGACGATCACGACTTCCGTGATGAGAAGCCCTTGACGCGTGCCGATACGACCGATGCCAGCACCCTGGCGGCCACCTATAACAACATGGTTTCCTATCGCGATATGAATGGCGACGGTAAAGCCGATGTCTCAGGTGGCATGTTGTACTTCATTGCCGACGGCAGCACCCCCATCCCGGCCTCCGATTGGCTGTATGGCGGTCTGTACCCGAGTAACGGCGACCTGGTTGCCTTTTCCGGCGGCACCTTTGACCGCGACTATAGCCATGGTACGCAGTGTGCCTCCAATATCGCCGGCCAGGGTGTGACCGATGCTTTCTTGCCGACTTTCTCTGACCTGCCCGGCAGTGGCAAACCCGCAGGCGCTGTTTATGGGATGGCTCCCGGCGCTAAACTGGTCAACATCTCAGACATTTACTACAACTTTGATTCCTCGCTCTTAGATGCCTACACCTTTGCAGCCATTGGCTACGACGGCATTGACCAGACCGGTTGGGACTTTCTTGATGGTAACACTACCGATACTGATGGCATTCAGGTTACCACCAACTCCTACGGCTCCAGCGCCCAGGACAACGATGGTTGGGAATACGAAGGGCAGTACGTCACCGAAGTGCAGTATTTTTATGCTCCGTACTTGCAGTTTACTTTCTCGACCGGCAATGGCGCCTCGGCCTACGGGACGGTAGCGCCGCCCAGCCCGAGCACGGCCATCGGCGTGGGTGCTTCCACCGAGTATGGTTCTACCGGTTGGGATAGCATCACCAGCACCATGCAAATCATGAATAACGACGTTACGCCGTTCTCCAACCGCGGCCCTGGGGCGCGCGGCACGAGCGGTGCCGACGTGGTGGCCGGTGGTGCTTTTGCGGCCGGTGCTCAGCAACTAAACTACTACGTTTACCCCACCTGGGGTGTGTTAGATGGCAATCTGGCATGGGATTCCTGGGGTGGCACCAGCCGATCGGCGCCGGTTGCCGGCGGTATCCTGGCACTCATCTACCAGGCCTATAAGGATGCCAATGGCGTTTGGCCCGATTTCCTGACCGCCAAGGACTTGCTGATGTCCTCCGCCACCGACTTGAACTACGACACCTTCACACAGGGTGCCGGTTCCGTCAATGGAGATATGGGTACCCTGATTGCCAGTGGCGAGTACGGCCTGTATGCCGACGGGAGCGAATGGCAACCCGGTGATTTCCGTGGTGCCGATTATCCTGGTTTTGCACACATCGCATACCCAGGCCATACCTATACCTCTACTTTCAGCATCAATAACCCCACTACGCGCACCATTACCGCCACCGTGAGCGATAATTGGATGCAACTGGTCGATTCGCAGACCTTTAGCATCACAATCACGCCCGATATGGTCGCGGCAGAAAGTGCCTATGGGGCTGAAAATCGCGATAACTTCTTCAAAGCCTTCAACTTCTTCATCCCGTTGCAGGGCTTTGGAGCAGACGACAAAGTCTCCATCCCCACCAGCACCGACCTGATGATTGTGCGTCAGATGTACGCCTACGATGCGCTAGATCCGGAAGATGACTACAGTTGGAATAACCGCTTCTACCTGACGGTTTACAACTGGAAGGACGTTAACGGCGACGGCAACGTGTGGGAAGATAAAGATGGCAACGGCGTCGTCAACTTCATCAATGACCCCAGCACCTTTGGCACCCAGGCGGATGGCGCAGAGGAATTGGACTGGGATGACCCCCGCACCGAACTGGATCGCTGGGAGTTTGGCCGCTTCTCGTACCACCGTCCTTCGGGCAACCGCAACGAGATGTGGGTCCATGATCCGCTCGACCGTATGTTGGATGGCTTGTTCATCGGCGTACGTCATCTATACAAGGGCACGTATAATCAGGATATCGTCCTCCACTACCGGGTAGATTTCTACCAGAAAGTAGACGCTACCTGGATGAGCACCGATGTCACTTCGGTTCCTGTGCCGCCTTACAGCAGCCTACCTTTCACTTTCACCGCCACGGTGAATGTGCCTGAGGATATGCCGGCCGGTATGTATGAAGCCGCTATCGAAATCAGCGATCCCGGGATATCGCCCACCTACTCCGCCAACACGATCGTCATTCCGGTGACCCTCAACGTTGGAAAGCAGTTTACTCCTGGCATGACCCTGGGTGGTGAGGCGGCATACAACAGTCCCTACAACATCAACAGTCCCTACAACAATGCAGCCGTACGCGGCCTGTTTGACTGGGGCTGGCGGGCTGAATCCGGTGACTGGCGCTTCTTCTCGGTGGATGTGGATAATCGACCGGTAAGCCAGGATATCTTCACCGAAACCTTTGAATCCTGGCCGCTCACCGCCGGCTGGACGGTCATCACCAACACCAGCGCATCCTGGCACTCCAACATGTGGTGGGGCGAAAGCAACAAGACCGTCCCCTATGGTAGCGGGATGTCGGCGGCCATCAGTTCAGATGCCAACGGTGGCGGACTGGATGGCGAGTTGTGGTCCCCGTCGCTCGATTTCAGCAGCGCCACACAACCATTGTTGACCTTTGCCAATAACTTCCAGGACTACGCAGGAGATGGCGATGCCTGGGTGGATGTCTCCACCGACGGCGGCGCAACCTGGACGAATGTGGCGTACTGGACGAGCGATAACGGCCCCACGCAGGAAAGTGTGGACTTGAGTGCCTTTGCCGGCCAATCTTCGGTGATTATCCGCTGGCGCTACATGGCGAGCGGCTGGTCTTGGTACTGGCACATTGATAATGTTGTGGTAGTGGACGCGGTAACGCCTTACGCTCCTGGCACCCAGATTCTGGTCAAGGACGAATGGGCAGACGCCGCACCACACACCGACATTGACACCATCGTGCTCGGCCCGACGCCCTCCTCGCTGGGCTCCGGTCCGTTGGACTTCCCGTCGCCCGCTTACTTCGGCCCCTACACGCTGGATACCGTGGCCAATAGCCCCAATACCAATACCGGTGGCGGTGTCTGGCTCTTCGATACCTCCAGCGGTGCGAATGAAGACTGGGTTGTGGCGCCGTTGCAAGACGGGTTGCACATGTTCTTGCAGCACAACGTGCTGTTTGAGGGTGACAAATTCGATGTCGTCTTTACCAAGACCCTCGGTACAGTGCAAACGGCACCGAGCGCCTTCAATATCCAAACTTACATGGATAGTGGCGAAGTCGGCGTAGCCTCCTTCGAAGCCACGTTGCCCGTCAACGGTATCGTTGCCGATGCGGTTGGCCCGTTTGCCCCCACGGTGTTTACCAACGAGCCAATTGACTACGTAAGCAGCAATACCATTGAATGGACGTATGCTTTTGTTACCAGTGGTGCGCTGTACATTGACGCGACGACTTCCAGTGGAAGCATTAGCGACATTGACCTGTACCTGTTCTACTGTGGTACGACGGGCGCCTCTTGTGAACAGCGTGGTGCTTCTACCAGTGGTACGGCCAATGAGAACGTCTTCATCTCGCAACCCGAAGATGGCATCTGGCAGGTAGGCATCAATAACTGGTCTGGCCCGACGGGTGACTTCAACCTGACGTTGACTGTGGCGCAAGGCGATGGCTTCTCCATCAACGGTTTGCCGACCGGCGGCATTGCTGCGGGGCAGACTGTAACCTTCACCGTCAATTACCAGGGCGTCACCGAACCGGCTACCTACCAGGGTGTTATGGCAGTCGGCACGCCGGAAGCGCCGATCATGGTGCAGATTCCCATCACCATCGAGCGTCTGCCCGAGAGTGCCTTCTTGCAGAAATCGGTTGACCTGCAGACCGCCTTCCCCGGCAACGAACTCAACTACACGTTGAACCTGTACAACCTGAACGATCCGTCGGCCGTCTTCCACCTCAACGATCCCATCCCGAGCGGCACGGAATTCATCACCGTGACCGACAACCTGTGGATGTACGATACGACAGTGTTCTGCGGTCTGAATGAAGGTTTCGAGGGTGCCTGGCCGCCGGCCGGCTGGCAGGTAGTGGTCAATTCCGGCGCTGGCTGGAACACCAATACCTTCTGGGGCCGTGCCAATAACACCCCCGGCGCTAATGGTCAGGCTGCCGGGGCGGATGCAGATGCCTTTGGCAGCGGTGTAGACACCGAACTGTGGTCCCCCTCCATTGACCTTACCGCTGCTACCATGGCCACTCTGGTCTTCGATAGCAACTTCCAAGACTTTGCCGGCAATGGCGATGCCTGGGTGGATATCTCCACCGATGGCGGGGCTACCTGGACCAACTTCCACTATCAAACCACC
>DAOTZN010000001.1:0-3090 GCA_034434095.1 Anaerolineales bacterium | reverse complement strand
GCTTTTTCTTTAGCAGAATCGCCCTGGCTAAAGAGAATTTCTACTTCGTAACCCGCGGCTGCTAGCGCCTCTTTGAAGCGGGTCTCATCCTGAATCCAACGCGGCTCGTCTTTGGTGGGCAAAACAATCCCGACCGCCAATTTGCTGCCCTGGGAACCATCGGTTTCAGGGGCAGTTGTTGCTTCGGGTGTGGCAGAAGTGCCGCAGGCCGAAAGAGCCACGCTGGCCAGCATGAGCGCCACAACCAAAAGGGTCGTCAAGCGAAAAAACTTTTTACTCATCTTACATCTCTCCTTGTACAAAATGAATCTTTAGGGGTAGACGGTGTACATCAAAAAAACCTAATGTAAATCCAAAGCACCTCCTGTTACCTAAAATGCGCAAGTTTCACAATGTGCATTTTGACCGCATCTTGTATGCGCATTCTAATTTGTAGAGAACCACTCTGTCTGGCTCGCTCGAAACCGGTTCCAGGCAGAGTGGTCATTGTTAGTATAAGCGGAATGACTCAAATACCGCCCCCCTAAAACCCCCTATGACATTAGGGGGTTTCCCCTCTATCACATAAAACTTGCACGTAAATCACAAATCACAACAACTTTGGGCTGCACCTGTACTGTGGTATAACTACCCGTATGAAAATGTCACGGATTGTGTTGGCGGATGACCATGCAGTCGTGCGGGCTGGTATCCAGAAAGTCATTGAGGAACTGCCCGGACTGAAAGTCGTGGACGAAGTCGAAGACGGGGCGTCTCTACTCCAAAGCCTGCAAGAGAACCAGCCAGATTGTTTGCTGGTTGATCTCCGAATGCCCAATTTTGACCCTTTGAAGACCATCCCCGAAATTCGTAAGCAATACCCGGCAACAAAAATCCTGGTGGTGAGTGTTTACGACGATGAAATTTATGTCAAAAGCCTTTTGGAAGCCGGCATTAACGGCTACCATCTCAAAGACCAACCGCTCCATGACTTAAAACTAGCCGTGCAACGGGTATTGGCGGGGGAACGCTGGATTTCAAGCCCTCTGATATCCAAATTGGTCAATCGACCCAACCCTGCTCCGGCAACCCCTAAATTGACCGTCCGACAGCGAGACATCCTTCGCTGCTTGCAAGAAGGGCTGGATAACCAAACCATCGCGATGAAGTTGGATTTGAGCATCAAAACCGTTGAAAACCACCTAACGCGCCTGTACCGCTTATTAGGGGTCAATAGTCGGCTGGAGGCCGCCAACTATGCCAATCAGCATACCGAAGTTCTAGGCATACGAGGCGAACAGGCAGCCCAGGTGCGCATACAAGAAACGCCGCCTCGGCCGGGGCTTGCCATCCTTCTCGTAGATGATAATTCCCGTTACCTCCAACAGTTACAACGCGTATTGGGGAAGTTGCACCCCCATGCCAACCTGTATGCCGTACACGATGTTTCATCAGCCATTAGCATCGCCGAGAGCATCAAACCCGATGTCGCCTTCATTGATGTTGTCCTGGGAGACGATGACGGCATTCGCTGCGCTCGCCGCATCAAAGCCATCTCTAAGGAGACGCGCATCATCATGATTAGCGCCTACCCTGACCGCGAATTTCACCGTTTGAGCATAGCAGCCGGGGCAATTGCATTTCTGGATAAAAAAGATTTGGATTCTCGCACCCTCAAGCAAGTCATCAGCGATGCTTCTGCCTAGCCATCGAGTCCTTGTCACTCTTTTTCGTACACAGGAATAGCACCTTTCGCAGAGGAAAATCATGAACGTTTTAATCACCGGCGGCAGTGGATTGATTGGCCGCGCACTGGTTGCCGACTTGACCCACAGGGGGTACGCGGTCACCGTGTTGACGCGCAACCCTCAGCGGGCCGCGTCCGTACTCCCCCCTGGGGTGGTCGCGCACCCCTGGGATGGCCACACCCTCAAAGGCTGGCCCCACCTGGTCTCCCAGTCTGAGGCCATCATCAACCTGGCAGGGGAGACCATCGCGGGAGAAAATCTAACCGCCATCCTCACCCGTCGCTGGACGCCCGCCGTAAAAACTCGCATCCGGGAGAGCCGCGCCCACATCGGTGCGCTGCTCTCCGAAGCTATTGCACACGTCGAGCACAAACCCCGTTTGCTCATACAGGCCTCGGCGGTGGGCTATTATGGCAACGTCAGCGACCGCACAGTGACCGAAGACGCCCCCCCCGGTCAGGATTTCCTGGCGCAGGTGTGTCGCGAGTGGGAAGCCGCCACCGCCTCGGTCGAGGAACTGGGCGTACGGCGGGTGATTCTACGCACCGGGCTGGTGCTGGCCCGCGCAGGCGGCATTATGCCGGTTATGCTGCTGCCGGTACGGCTGTTCGTTGGCGGGCCGCTGGGCAGTGGCAAACAAGCCTTGCCGTGGATTCACCTGGTCGATGAAGTGGCCGCCATCCGCTTCTTGCTGGAAAGCGAAACCGCCGTCGGCCCCTACAACTTGAGCGCCCCCACGCCGGTTACCCAGCGGGAGTTCGCTCGCGCGGCTGGACGGATGCTCAAGCGGCCAGCCTTCTTCCCCACCCCGGCCTTTGCCTTGCAACTGGTGCTGGGCGAGAAAGCCCAACTGGTACTCGAAGGTCAGCGCGCCCTGCCCAAACGCCTGCTGGAAGCCGGTTTCGAGTTCCGCTTCCCGGCGTTGCAAGCCGCGCTGGAAGATTTGCTCAGGTAGCAAAATTGCAGTGTAGAACGGGCTTTCTCGCCTGTCCACACATCCCCGCCCAATGAAAGTCCTACAAAGGAGGAACCTATGAACCAACAAGAAAAAATCTCCTTGATTGCCTTACCGCTCGTCGTCCTCCTTGCCGCCGGCTTAGCCTGGGCCGGTGGGCAAGGGGGTACCACCTGGAACGGCTGGTCGGTCTTCGCACTGGCCATCGGGTGGGCCTTCCTGGTCAACCTGGTGGCCTTTATCCCGGCCTGGTGGCAGCACACCGAGAAATTCTTCGACCTGATGGGCGGCGTGACCTTCATCAGCACCGTACTTCTGGCGCTGGTGCTCGTGCCGACCCGCGATGCCCGTGCCGGGCTGCTCGGTGGCATGGTAGTCATCTGGGCGCTGCGGCTGAGCCTGTTTCTG